>JAWOBU010000148.1:0-7731 GCA_046484135.1 bacterium | reverse complement strand
ATGCGGCCCGAGTCCTGGTACTGTCTTACTATGGTCTTGATCATGTCCTCGGTGCGCGACGGCTGGACGAGCGTCAAGAGCGGCATCTGGGACCGGAAGGTGTCCCAGATCGAGAAGTCGCTGTAATAGGTGAAGTCTGCCTTACCTGTCCTGCCGGGCTTGTTGTTGATTATGGTATAGGTGCCGTCAGCGTCGCCGAAGGTCGCCGGGAAAAGAAAGGAATGATAAAGGGCGCTGTAAAAGATGGTGAGCCACTTTTCTCTTTCCTCTTCGCTGTAGCCTTCTCCCGGCTCGATCTCGATACTTTTCAGCTCTCGGTTCCAGGAGCGCCGAGCCTCTTCTCGAACGCGATCAAAGTCCCGGCCCCCGATGTCAGCTTCAAGGTTTGCGCAGGCCTGCTCCGGGCTGGTGTAGGATATCCCGACCTTGACCGGGACCTTCTCTCCTTCGGATGTTTTATAATCAACCCAGGCGCCGATCTTTGCGCCGCGTGCCCGACGGACGCCGGGAGCTTTAACAGGGCCGTTCCACACACCGAACGACTGGAAAGGCTTTTGGAACCGCGCGCAGAAGTGCACGGCCTGGAAAGGCACCCGACCGGTGGACGCGCGGGTACCCACGACCTCGTTGTCGCCGTTTATGCGGACCTTGGCGTACAAAGGCGTGTCACCGAGCCCGTGCCCGAGGTCGAAAAGCACGTGGCCCTGGTCGGTTTCAGGGAAGGTATAGCGGTGGAAGCCCGCTCTTTGTGCCGCGGTCAGCTCCGCCCTGATGCCATAGTCTAAAAGGTCCACGCTGTAGTAGCCGGGAGTGGCTTTTTCGCGTTTATGGAAAAACCGCGAGCGATAGCCTTTCTCCGGCTCCTCTTCTTCTCCCGGCTTGATGTGGAGCGGGCCTGTGGCGGGCATGATCAGGATGTCTCCCCAATCGCCCGCGCCCATGCCGCTTCGGTGAACGTGGCTGAAACCCAGAATGGTCTCGTCCTCATAATGATAGCCCGCGCACCACTTCCATGCCGATGAAAGCCATAAACCGTGCGTCCCGCCGGTGTCCGGGCTCAACTGGACCATGCCGAAAGGAACGACCGCGCCGGGGAAAATATGGCTTACTCCCCCTGTGCCGATCATGGGGTCCACGTAATCAACCGGCTCCGCGGCGGAGGCGTTCTTCTCGCGGGAAGAGACGGAAAACGCGAGCATGATAATTAAAACAAGCCACAGGGCCTTCCGTTCCTTGCGCATCACCTGTTTCCTTTCTTTTGGCGGTTTAAGATCGGAACCGACAAGCACGATTATTCATATATCACTTCCGCCTCAAACAGTAAAGACGTAGCGTTTTTACAAAGCGCTCTCGCCGTTTTTAGAGATGACTTTCCGCCTGTAAGGACTTCGGCTTCTCTGTCCGGAGCTTTGTATATCATCTCCGCTTTATTTACAATCGTGGATTAGTAGTACAAGGAGTGAGGGCATGGAGACAGAGAGGACGGCCATAGCGGAGTTCAAAGGCATGGAAAGCGTAAGCTCTTTACTGGAGCTTTGCCGCGGCCTTGCCGGATTGTCCACCGGCGACCGCGTTTTGATAAAGCCCAACCTGGTCGCCTGGGACGACCTGGGCCCGTATCCTCCCTGGGGCGTGCTCACGACTTCTATTGTAATGGAAGGCTTATGCCGCGCTCTCTCGGACGCGGGCGCGGGCGAGCTGAAAATCGGCGAGGGGTCCATCCATTGTCCTCCCATAGGATCGAGTACCCAAAAGGTTTTCGACCGGCTCGGGTATCACGATCTCGCGAAAAAGTATGGAGCAAAGCTCGTGGACTTTAACCGGGGCGAGCACCAAGAGGTCGAGACCAACAGCGGCCACGTTCTGAAAGTGGCCAAAGAGGTCTTTGAATGTGACTTTTTTATAAACGTGCCGGTCCTTAAAACCCATGTCCAGACTGTTGTTTCCCTCGGCATGAAGAACCTGAAAGGGCTTTTAAGCGGCAAGTCCAAGCGCTACTGCCATCATCCTTCCGGCATCTTGGAGTCCTTTATACTCGAGCTGCCGGAGCTTTTCCCCCCGGACCTGACCGTACTGGACGGCGTTTATTCGCTGGAGCGGGGGCCGCTTCATTTCGGCCGCGCTCGACGTCGCGATCTTTTGATTGCCGGCCGGGACACATTCGCAGTAGACTTGCTGGGCGCTCATACCCTTGGCTACAGTGCCGAAGAGGTCCCGGTTCTGGAGGCCTGGGCTGACAGGCACGGCAGGAGCAAGGACGCGGCTTCTCTTCCCGTTACCGCGCTCGGCGATTACCGCGACCGGATTCATAGGAAAGCCGATGAGAAGCTGGAAGACATTGAACAGACTCCGGACCTGTTCCTTTTACAAAGACGCCTGCCTTACGGCTGGGACTGGTCAGAAGACGGGCGCGCTCCGGAGCTGTACCGGACTCTGGGAATGGACAACATAATCCTTCCCTGCTACGACCATACCTTGTGCACGGGTTGCAGTTACCTCTACAGCCCCTTGATGGTGGTCCTGATGTCCGCATCCACAAGTTCCGACCGGCAATTCGAGTTCCTTACCGGCAAGACCATGCGGCCCACCGGAGAAGCTGACGTTACCTTTCTTATCGGCAACTGCCAGGTGGACTTGAACCGCGGCAACCCGGCCTGCGCCAATGCCGTCGAGGTCCGGGGATGCCCTCCCCGGCTGGAGGACATGTTCGGAATTTTCCAGGAAAATGGCCTTCAGGTTACCATGGACTTATACAACCAGTACCGGCAGGACATCATGAAAAGGTACACGGACAGGCTGCACCTGTTCCCGCGGGAACACTTCTTTGTGGGAGATTGATGTGAATTAATCACTGATCATTTTTCCAGCGGACCAGGGAGGACAAGGATGCAGAAGGACGGCATAAAAAGGCGTGATTTCATAAAAGGCGCGGGAGCGGGCGCACTGGGCGTTATAGCGTGTTCGCGCCGGGTCTTTTCTTCGCAGTCCAGCCCGAACATCATCTACATCCTGCTCGATGACGCGGGCTACGGGGACTTGAGCTGTTACGGCCAGGAGCGGTTCCAGACTCCCAACATGGACCGGCTTGCTACCGAGGGCGTACGATTTACCGACCATTACGCGGCAAGCGCGGTGTGCGCTCCTTCCCGCTGCTGTCTTTTGACCGGCAAGCACACCGGCCACGCTTACATCCGCGGCAACCGGCCGGCGGACGCAGAGGAAGGCCAGATGCCTCTTCGGGCGGACGCTGTCACCTTTCCCCGCCTTTTACAGGAGGCAGGATACGTAAACGGGGCCTTCGGCAAGTGGGGACTGGGGCCGCCCGGCTCCAGCGGAGACCCGAACGAGCAGGGCTTCGACGAGTTCTTCGGCTACAACTGCCAGAGCCTCGCCCATAACTATTACCCGGACCACTTGTGGCACAATCGTGAAAAGGTCGAGCTGGACGGCGACACTTACTCGCATGACCTCATCATGGAAAAGGCCATGGAGTTCATAAAGCGAAACCATGACCGAAACTTCTTCTGCTACCTGCCTGTAACCATTCCGCACGCGGCTCTGCACGTGCCGGAGGAGTCGGCCGAGAAGTTCCGCAAGAAGTTCTGGATGTTCGAGCTGGTCCCCGGTTTCTATGACGGCCCGGTGATCCGGAACCCGGCGGCATGTTTTGCCGGCATGATGACGCGGCTCGACCGGCAGGTGGGAGAGATAATGGAGCTCGTCTCCCGCTTGGGCATAGACGACAACACCATAATCATGCTTACCTCAGATAACGGCCCGCACCTCGAGGGCGGAGCCGTGCCCTGGTTCTTTGACAGCAACGGTCCGTTTCGAGGATATAAGCGCGACCTTTATGAAGGAGGCATCCGCGTGCCCATGATAGCTCGCTGGCCGGGACACATCCGGCCCGGATCAGTCACAGACCACCCCAGCGTCTTCTGGGACGTCATGCCGACCATGTGCGAGCTGGCAGGTGTCAGCTCTCCCTCCGCTATAGACGGCATATCCATGCTCCCCGCGCTTCTTGGCGACAATGACCGGCAGGAGGAACACCAACACCTCTACTGGGAACTGCACGAGCTCGGAGGAAGGCAGGCTGTGCGGTCCGGCAGGTGGAAAGCGGTCCGCTATAACGTGTCCAGGAACCGCGACAAGGGAGTGGAGCTTTATGACCTCAGGGAGGACCCGGGAGAGAAGAACGACCTCGCAGATAAAAAACCGGAAGTGGCCCACCGCATGCTCGCCATTATGAGAGAGGCCAGAACCGAGTCAGAGCATTTCAAGCTTTTCAAATAAGCGGTTGGTTACTGCCGGGCGTGCTCCTCGGTCCTTTGCCAGGCCCGCAGGAAGTTTTCGCCGAGAATCTTTTTGATCTCGGTCTCAGTGTAGCCGCGGCGGACGAGCTCGGCGGTAAGCGCGGGCAGACGGCCGGCGTGCCCGAGCTCCGGCGGGATGTTGACTCCGCCGTCATAGTCGGAGCCGAGCGCGATCACGTCCACGCCTGCCAACTCTTTTATGTAGTCAATGTGGTCTGCGACCAGTGCGGCGTCCCGCGGCTTTTCTCCTTGCGGGTCTAAGTAGTCCGCGTGAAAGATCACGCCGATGACACCGCCGCGGTCGGCCACTGCCAGGATTTGTTCGTCGGTCAGGTTCCGGTAATGGTCGCCCGCCCCGCGCGCGCCCGCGTGGGTTACGATCACGGGGCAGTCCACTGTATCGAGGGTGGCCCAGAAAGTCCGCTCGGACACGTGGGCCAGGTCAATCATCATTCCCATCTTCTCCATCTTGCGGACGACCTTTTTGCCGAAGCTGGTAAGGCCGTTGAAGTCTGTCTCTTCGCCCGGGTTGGCTGACTCTGCCCAGGCAAGGCTCTTGGCGTGAGTCAGGGTCATGTATCGCACGCCCCTTTGATAAAACTCATCGAGCACGGCAAGATCGTTATTAATTCCCTGGCCTCCCTCCACGGCAAGGAGTATGGCGATTCTGCCCGACCGGATTATTTGTCGGGCCTCTTCCGGGGAGCGGGCCACTGCCAGCTTGTCGCTGTTTTCGTCTGCCATGCGGTCGAGGGCGTCGAGGCTTCGGCGGACAAAGCCTGTTGCGCCCGGGACTTTGTTGGTCTTGGGGGAAGGACAGATGGCCATATTAAAGAGGTCTATGCCGCCTTCCCGGAGCCTGGGAATATCTATGTCGGAAAAGATGGGCAGTACGCCTGCCGGCCCCCAGTCCACGCTGCGATGGCGCTTTGCCATGTCATATCCCATGTAGGTAATCATGAATTGAGTGTCTGCGTGAAGGTCGCACACCACTGCTTCGCGGTGGAGGTCCATGACATCTTCGGGTATACCCTCCCCTGCGCAGACCGCTAAAGCCGAGAGCAAGAGGCCGAGCATAGCTACTGTATTTCGCAAAGACAATAGTTTTCTCATCTCAATCTTCCTTGTATTTTTCAGTATTATAGCGCCGGCCGGTTTTCAAGGGCAAGGATGTGGGTGGTTATGCTTGCGCATGAGGGTCTATATTTTTCCATGCCCGCACGAGCCGGACCTGCTCTGTGGTTCCGGGCGAAGGCAGGACGCCCATGTAAGACTCACCCTCCCGGAGCCGTTCCAGCTCGAGCAGGGCCTCGTCCGGTGTCCTGCCGTGTCGGACCAGCCAACAGCCGGCCACCGTACCTGTACGGCCGACCCCTGCCATACAATGAACGTAGACCGGCAGGTCCTTCTCCAAGCTCTGGTCTAGCCGGTCCAGGATTTCCGTCATCTGCTCCGGAGGCGGCGCAGTCGCGTCCGGCACGGGGCTGTGGTAAAAGGAAAGCTCGACTCCATTTTTATATGCCGCTTCCTTGGCAAGAACCGGATAATCAGGATACGGACTCGAGCCGAGGCCAGGCTCGTGGTCCTCTTGAAGACACACGATAAGCCGCACGCCCGACTCCATGAGCTTCTCCACGTTTTCCTTCGTGTTGCTCGAATTGAATGAAACCGGGCTGGGACCGGCCAGGAACCGGCCCGGAACCACCCACCAGGTTCCGAGAAACGGTACTTCCTCCATAAGCTTGCCCCCTTGTCTTTAACAACAGATAATAGCATATAGGTGCTTTGAACCAGCAAAGGTTTAACCTGCCGCTCCTTTACTTTGGCCTTTTAATCCTGCTACAGTTCTTTAGTCAAGATGGACATGAAAGACACATATGGTCCGGGTAAGGCGCGCGAGCTTATCGCATGCGTTGCGGTTGCGGTTTTGTGCGGGCTGGCCTTGTTATGGGGCCGACAGGATTGGCCCGGCCCGGTTGAGCTTCGGATCGGCCTCGGGATGGCCCTTTTCTTTATAGCGCCCGGCTTCTTCTTCGGTCTCATCATCCTGCGACGCAGAAGGATATCCGCCTGGGAGTGGCTTCCCTTGAGCATCGCGCTTTCCATGGGAGTATGGGCCTTGCCTGGACTGGCCGCTTATGTGCTGGAGCTCCCACTTGCCCAGGTGACCGTGATCGAGCTTGGTGTGCTGGCCCTTCTTTTTGTCGCGGCTTTGCTATTTGGGACGCAGAACGCAAGGACTGTCGGTGAGATAAAGGACGAAAGGCCTGCGTTTCCCACTGTCCTGGTTGTTTGTATTATCGGTGTCCTGGCGGTCGGCTTCTCCGCCTGGCTGGGGGCCTTTCGGGGCGCAGAGCTTGACTGGGACTACTTCAACTACATCTCGCACGTGAGAAAGCTCCTTGCCTGGGACCACGCCTCTATTGCCCACTTCGCTTATAAAGACGCTCCTCCCGACCCTGTCCATTCTTACAACATCTGGGCCCTGCAGTGGTCTCTCATAGCCCGGCTATTCGAACTCGACCCGATCGAGCTTTATTCGCGAAGCGCGTTTATTACTATACCCGCGTCGCTTCTGGCCTTTTTCGGCCTGGCCCGCCGACTGCTTTCCGAGAGCGCGGCCCGCACCGGCCTCATTCTGTACTTTTTCTATCACCTTATTTACGGCGGCTTTGTTTTTCTGGGCAGGACGACTTTTTATCCTGCGGACAGCCAGTGGCTTTTGGTTTTTCCCGCCTGCCTCTTCCTTTTCACGTTTTTCTTTGACGAGGTCTCGAAAAAAGAAAGAGCGGGCGTGTTTGCCGGCGTGGCCCTGTCCGCGCTCGCCATGTCCGTTGTCCATGTATTGTGGGGGCTTTGCTTTTATATTGTTCTCGGCTTGTTTTTCATCATACGCTTTGCCGGGCAAAGAAGGGCCGGGGAGAGGGTACGCCTTGCGTGGCGAAGCAGGAAGAAAACCGCGGTTTACGTGTTCGCTTTGCTCTTACTTTTACCTTACCTTTTCGCGGCCGGGAAAGTAGCGGCCATGCTGGTTCGGAACCGTCCTGAAGGAAGACTTCCTTTGTTTGCGGGTAGACTGGAATTTTTGTTCTCTCTGCCGGCATGGGTATATGCGCTGGTTTTTGTGGTTTTGCCGCTCCTCGGCATTTTATATTTTTTATTGAAAGAGAGAGCTGAAAAGGAGCCTGCGGCTTCCGCTTCGCTAATGCCCGCCGCGCGGGTTTTGTGGATCATTGCCGGCTGTCTGGCGGTGGCTGTCCCGTACATCCTGCTCCGGTACGATGCCATCCAGGCGACCAACTGGGGCCAGTTCGGACGGAACCCCTACCGTGCTTTTATAAGCGATACTCTTTTTATGCTGAACCCTTTTCAGCGGGCCCTTCAGAATCCCAACATGACCTTTTTCCCGCTTTAT
>JAWOBU010000198.1:0-11395 GCA_046484135.1 bacterium | reverse complement strand
TCCTGCATGTCCAAACAGGGCATGAGCTTTACCGTCTCCGCCATCTGATCCTCCCTTCCCCTCTACCGGCATAAGCCTGTAGCTCTCTTTAAAATTGATGCAATACCTGCAAGCTCTCTTACGCGAGCGGCCTGAGCCGCCACAAAGCATTCGCATAAAAGCAGAAGATTAATCCGGTAAAATGTTTGGCGGGAATCACCGCCCGCCGAGAACATTGTAGTCTTGACGCGATGGATCCGCAAGGAAAGGGTCAGGGAATGCAGCAGTCACCTCAGGCGGCATCCGGTTTCCCGGCGGTGGGCCGGGGTGATATACTATTGTTTGGGCGATGAGTCGAGACGGATTTCCGGGAAAGGTTGATTAAAAATGGCGCTTCCTTTATGGATGGTCAAGCTTATCAAGAGGTCGTTTCCGTGGCTTTTTACCGCGGCCAGGGCGACGCGGGTGCCGGTTTTGGGCCGGGTCTTGGAGCGGGCTCTTTTCGAGGACGACCGCATGATCTACCTGCCGCGCGAGTCCACGTTAAAGGTGGAAAGACAGGTGGACACCGCGCCGGACCTGGTGCTCCCCTCCGCGGTGGTGGACCACTTCATAGACCGGGCCGGGTACCTGTGGATCATGAACGAGTGCATCTGCCGTGTTTCGAACGGCTGCTCGGACTACCCGGTTGAGGTCGGCTGTCTTTTCATGGGGGAGGCGGCGCGGGACATCAACCCGGCGCTGGGCCGCGAGGTTACGCGAGAGGAAGCCAGAGAGCACGTGCAAAAGGCGCGGGAGGCCGGCCTTGTTCACGTGATCGGCAGGAACAAGCTCGACTCGGTGTGGTTGTGGGTAAGCCCCAAAGAGAAGCTGCTTACCGTGTGCAACTGCTGCCCCTGCTGTTGCCTGTGGCGGGCCGTGCCCTACTTCGACCCTGCCATAAGCGCCAATGTCTCGCGGATGCCGGGGGTCGAGGTGGAGGTTACGGACGAGTGCACCGGCTGCGGCGAGTGCGTGGACACCTGTTTTGTAGGGGCCGTTCATATGGAGGGCGAGCAGGCGGTGATAAGCTCCGAGTGCCGGGGATGCGGCCGCTGCGTTGAAGCCTGTCCGACCGGAGCCATCCACATGGAGGTGGACCTGGAAAAGGCGGTCCGGGAGTCCATTGACCGGATTTCGCCGCTGGTGGACCTGTCGTGATGCGGAAAAAGTCTTCTATGGCGTTACAGCCCCCGGTCCTTCGGCATCCATTTGTCGGAGTTCTTCTCCACGCACATCCGTTCGATCTCGCCGCAGGGACGGCCCTGGATGTAGTCCTCCATGGCCCGGACCTGGGGAATGAGCACGATGTTGAATAGCGACATCATCATGCCCTTGTGGGTCATGACCGCGATGGCCTCGTCGGAGTTCAGGCCTTGGTACTTCATCTGGTAATAGGCCGCCAGCCGGCCGGCCCGGTGACTGCCGGTGTAACAGCGGAAAAGGATGCCCACCTTGTCCTGCCGGGCTTTCTCGATCTGTTTGTCGAACCACTTCAGGAAACCGTCGGACACGGGCTGGTTGTGGTCCTGCTTCACGTTGTAGATGACCTCGACTCCCGGGCAGATGCCCTCGTCCTGGTAGGCCAGCTCGTACTCCTCGGCGTCGCCGCTCATTACAATGGCCCTTTTGATGCCGAGCTCTTTGCACCACTTGGCAAAGGTCTCTTGCGGAGGGGCCCCGCTGCGATAGAGCCGGAAGGCGTCTTCTGTGCCGGGCGGGGGGCCGTCTATCTGGTGGAGGTTGTTGTCCGTCCTGGTGTAGCCGGGAGTGTCGAGCAGGTCGGGATTGACGTCTTTTTTGGGAGCGCAGGCAACAACAAGAACCATGATACCCGCCAGAGTTATTGCCCGAAACAGATTTTTCATTTTCTTTCTCCTTTTGCAAATTCTTCTTAACCGGATAGTTGCGGTTTTGGGCCTCTTTTAAAGCCGGCGGATTTATGTCGGCCCGGAACTTGAGCGCAAAACATTAAAAATGATGGAGTCATGTCTTCCCTTTTTACCATAACCTGTGGCTAATCCGGAAAATTACTTGTTAAAAAGTTGGTTATAAGAAATGTAGCCCTTTATCTAAGCCCCGATATGTAGTAGATGAACCCCGTGCCTTGCAATGAGCTCTCCTGTCCCGTCAATTGCTCCAAGTGAGCTGTATCGGCTCGGTACGGATTAATCCATTTTGCCATGGATACTCATGATCCCCGATTTCCGTATAGACTATACCCCCTGGATAAAGAAGTCAAGACCGTTTTTCAACCAACCCCCAGATTATGTAAAATCATGGCGGCCTGTTTTTCAGGATCGGTCCTTTGCATTTCAGCACCTTACTTCAGCGGACCTCCTAAACTGCGTTTTTTCTTCCCGCGGATTTCGGTTTGCCCTGTCCGGCTGAAGCGTTTATAGTTGAGAGGTTGGAAGAAGTCGAGTTTCAAGGTCAACCGGTTAATGGCTATCAATTCCCCCTATAATAGAGAGAGTTCCACTCCGGCGCGGTCTCCCATATCACTTCCGGTGGTGTTTCTGCTCTCCGCGGTCATGCTCCAGATCGAGCTGGTTTTTCCGCTGGTGCTTTTGTATCTTCCCGACCGGAGCGGGGCCACCACCATCATCGCCATTGTCATGCTGGGCCTGGCGGTGGGCGGCATCCTCTACTACCGGCTGCACGGCCGGGAGAGCGCGGACCGCATGCTCCGGCTCGCTTTGTCCCTCCTTCCCTTCGCCATTCTTCTGGGGTTCATGGTGTCGGTGCTGGTGCCGGGCTGGCCGGTGCGGGTCATCTTCCTGGCAGTGCCTTTCTGTCTCATCAGCATGTACTTAAGCCGGGCGTTCGTGGACCTTGCGCCTGCCAGGGTTTACTTCGTGAACCTGCTGGGGTCAGCCGCGGGCGCGGGTTCGGTCTTCGCTTTTCACTCCATGGTGGGGGAAGAGAACGAGCTAATGGCAGGCGCGCTGGTGGCGGCGCTGGCGGCGTTGCTGATAGGCGGCGGAAAGAGGACAAAGGCACTCGCGATCATAGCCGCGGTCATTTGCGGCGGCGGCCTCGCCTATAACGCGACCACCGGCAGGATAGACCTGGCGTATCTTATCAGCGCCGACCGGGTGCCGGAGTCGCGCCGCGCCGATGCCCTCTCTTACGCCTTCCGCGCGGTCAAGGAGCCGGGCGCGAAGCGGCTGGGCGTCTCCAAGAACCTGGTGGCCCGGGTGGACGCTGTTCTGCTTCCGGACTATGACGTAACCACCCGCTTTTTCGAAGGCGGCTGGGAGGACATCGAGGACCCGGCATTTAGAAAGGACGTGCGCTCCACTTTATCAACGCCCATCAAGCTCTATTACATGGACCATCTGTGGTCCAACGTGGCCGAGCCGGACATGGAGTTCTCCGACCTTCCTCCCTACAGCCTTCTGGAAGAGCCCGAGGTCCTGGTCATCGGTCCCGGCGGCGGAGTTGACATCGCCCGCGCCGCGTATCACGACGCCTCCCGCATCGTGGCGGTCGAGATAAACCCCGGTGTCATCGAGCTCATGGAGGGCCCGCTCTACGAGGCTTCCGGAGGCGTTTACGACCAGGCGCATGTACTGTGCATGGACGGCCGGACCTACGTGCAGATATCCGACGAGAAGTTCGACCTCATCCACCTCGCCTTTGCCGACCTGTACGTGCCCTTCCGCAACTCCGACATCTTCATGGAGAATTACCTGTACACCCGGGAGGCCTTTTCCCAATACTTCCATCACTTGAAGCCCGGCGGGCTCATCACCGTCCAGAAGTGGGTGAGAAGCGCGGCCTGGAACAAGGACCTCTTCCGGATCGCGGCCACCGCCCGGTCCATGCTCGAGCACCAGGGCGTGAAAGACCCGGCCTCCCATATTTTCATCGTGGGCATGGAAGGGCAGCCCGACCAGTACCTCGGGTACTTCCTCATCTCCAAAACGCCGTTTACAGACGAGCAGGTCTCGAGCATGGTCGAGCTGGTGAAACCTCCCTTGAACGTGTATCACGCGCCCGGCAGGGAATCCGTGTCCTCGCCTTTCCACGAGATCGTAACCGCGCCGGACCTCGACTCGCACCTCGAGTCGCTTCCGTACGACATCTCGCCCACCACCGACGACCGGCCCCTGTTTTACCTTTTCGACCGGAGCCTGGTCTTCCACTGGGCCTACTTCGCCCTGTTCATGGCGGTGCTCCTTCTCGCCGTGGCCGCTCCGCTTACTTACACGCTGTGGAAAGGGAGGCTTTTGAAAACGGCCGGCACCTGGACGGGCATGGCGTTTTTCCTTGCCATCGGGGTAGGCTACATGTTCCTGCAGACCACGCTCCTGCAGAAGATCAACCTGTTCGTGGGATCGCCCACCTTGAGCCTGTCCCTGGTGATAACCACGTTCCTCATCCTGGGAGGGATCGGATCGCGCTTGAGCGACCGAGTGCCGGAAAGGGCCCGCGTCGCAGTCATCGTGCTCGCCGGCGTCCTGGCTCTTGTCTACTTCTTCGGGATAGACCCCCTTCTCGCCGCGGCAAGCAGGCCCTCGCTCGTCGCCCGGTCCCTGGTGTCCTTTGCGTTCCTCGCTCCGCTCTGCCTGGCGCTGGGACTGCCTTTCCCGCAAGGACTCAACAAAACCAAAACCGCAACCTCCCCCAAAAGCGCGGCAATCTTTTTCGCGGTTAACTGCGCCGCCGGCTCCTTCGCCGTCGCAGCCTTCAACCTGCTCCTGCCCATGGCCGGCATCCACAACATCATGCTCATGGGAGCGGTACTCTACTTCGTGGCCGCTGTGTCGTTTCCTTTTCTGGGAATGAAAAGCGGGACATGATTTAAAGGCGCCGTTGCCGGAGCGCTTTGACTGCAGGTCTGGAAGCAGGTTTCACGCAAAGGCGGAGTCGCGAAGGTAAGAGAAGAGGAAGATACTTTCCGTGCGAGTGACGAAAGTCGCGACTAAAGTCGCTCGCACGTTATTGCTTTGTCAAACATTTTCTTCTGGAATAAGAAGAAGTCGTACGAGCGGCTTTAGCCGCGATTTTCGCAGATTTTCTTGTCCTCCTTTTTCGTTTTACAAAGCACTATGCGTCAGTTTAAACTTGACAAGACACGAGCTGTTCACTCCACCTCATACGAGAGCTCGATCATGGCTCCTGCTCCTCCTGCTACGGAGAGGGTGTACTCGCCTCCTTCGAGGGTGAGGCTTTCGAGCGGTCCACCTTTTTCGTAGGGGGGCTGGTCCTTGTACTGGCTCCACATATAGACCGGCCGGTTCTTGGAGTCGCGGACGGCGAAGCCCTGGTTCTCGGGTGCGCCGCTGTCGTGGCAGGCTTCTCCTGCTTCAAAACCGAGCTTTTTGAAGTCCTTGGCGGTCTTGCCTTCCGGAACGGTAAAGGTCTCGGGATGGGACTTGCACTCCTTGTCTATCTCTGCCTTTACAGTGCAACTCTTTTTTTCCTCCTCTCCCCGGGCCTCTTCCGTGAAGAGCGGATAAGCCAGTAACAGGGCGGCTCCGAACAGGGCCGCGGCCGCGAAAAATTTTTTCAGATTTTTCTTTTTCATGACGGTCCTCCTCAATGTGTTGCTCGTTTTACGCGGTGTAGCGCTTTCTCTCCCGGTCCCAGGAGAGGACCTCTTCACCCACGTCTTCGTAACCCTTCCTTCCCATCATGGAGAAGGTGTATTTCTTGCCCAGTTCGACTCCGGGCTGGTCCAGGGGATTCACCTTGTAAAGGCCGCCCGCGAACACGGTGGCCGCTTCCATCATGTACATGAGTTGGCCCAGCGTGTGAGCGTTCAACACGGGCATGTTAATGCAGAGGTTCGGCTTTTTCGCCTTAATGAGCGCAAGCTCGGTGGCCTTCTGCTCGGTGTTGATAAGCTCGGCCAAACTGTGTCCGCCCAGATACGCGACCCCTTCCACGTCCGAGAGAGCCTCGGGTATCGGGCCTTGTTCCTGGAACTCCTCGATGCGGATGAAGCTTATCACCTTGTCGTTCGGCCCTTCCTGGTAAAGCTGGAGCTGGGAGTGCTGGTCGGTCGCGCCCATGGCCCGCACCGGGGTCGAGCCCACGTTGGCGGGGCTGCCGTCCACGTGCACCGCCTTGCCCAGGCTCTCCGCCCAGAGCTGCTGGAACCACTCCGCCAGCAACAGAAGCCTTGACGAGTAGGGCATCATGACCAGGATGTTCTTGTGTTTTTTAACGTCCGCCAGGTAGTAGAGCGCTCCCAGAAGATAGGCGGGATTAGCGAAGAACTCGTTCTCCTTGATGCGACGGTCCATGGCCGCGGCGCCCTTCAACAGCGACACTATGTCCATGCCGCACATGGCCGCGGGCAGGAGACCCACGTTGGAGAAAACCGAGTACCTTCCTCCCACGTTGCCGGGAATGGTGAGCCAGGGAAGACCGTCCTTGTCAACGATCTTGCGCAGATGTCCTTTTTCTTCATCGGTGATGGCCACCATGCGCTCCCGGTAACCGTCTTCGCCTGCATTGTTCATGAGCCACTCTCGGGCTATAAGGAACTGGCTCATGGTCTCCGCGGTGCCGCCGGACTTGGAGATCACGATAAAGCCGGTGGACGCGGGGTCCACTGTAGCAAGCAGGTCGGTGAAGGTCTCGGGATCAATGTTGTCCGCGACCAGAAGGCGGGGACAGGAGTCCCGTTCCTGGCTGCTTTTAAGGTTGTAAAACGGTTTTAACAGGGCGTTCGCCAGGGCCCGCGCCCCCAGCGCGCTCCCGCCGATGCCCAGCACCACCAGGGTTTCTATGTTCTTGCCGCAGGAGGAAGAGAGCTGAAAAATCCTGGTCAGGTTCTGGTAGGGAAGGTCCAGAAATCCGATCTCGTGGTTCTCGCGCTTTTTTTCGATCTCGGTGTGGATGTCGCCAAAAGCGTCTGCCGCCGCCTTGAGTTCTTCTTCTGATATCCCGTGCTCCGGCCCCGTCGAGTCGGCCATCATATTGGTGTAGTCTATGGTTATGGCGTCTTTCATGTTTCCTCCTTACTTCAACCGCGGCGTCTTTTTGCATCAGGGAAGCTGGAACCAGCTCCAACCGTTCTCGATACTGCGCAAAGAGACGTTTAAAACTGAAAACACCGCAAAGATAAATGCGGAAATTACCAGCGCCGCGTAGAGCGCGAACAAAAACCTCTCCAGGGTGTTCGTCCGGCCTCGGTCCAGCTTTACGTCCACGGCCTGGTGAGACATGGCCCACAGCGCGGCAATGGCGTAGATGGAGCCCAGCTTGACGCGCAGGACCAGCTCGATGGCCAGAAAACTCAAAAGTGCAACCAGCCACCAGCTCCGGCTTCGGGTTTGATACCAGGCCGCGCTCATAAGACTTAAGCTAGCAAAAAGCCGAGCAAGGGGCAACCTGAAAGAGCTTAATTATTACTCCGCTCCTTTTTTAGTAAGCCGGTCGCGGAGCGAGTCTCCCATGAAATTGAAGGCCAGGACGGTGGCCATGATGGCGATTCCGGGGAAGAGGGCTATGTGGGGAGCGTTGCGGAGGAAGCTGGTCCCGTCCGCGAGCATGGCTCCCCAGGTGGGCATCTCCTGGGGGCCCAGTCCCAGAAAGGACAGGGAGGCTTCCGCCAGGATCGCCCCTGCCAGTCCGAAGGTGGCCTGGACCACCACCGGGGTCAGGGTGTTGGGCAAAAGGTGCAGGGATATGATCCGGCCGGAGCCGGCGCCCAGCGAGCGGGCGGCCTCGACGTAGCCCCGCTCCCGCTCGACCAGCACCTGGCCGCGGACGATCCGGGCGTAGGTGACCCAGCCGCGGGCGGACAGGGCGATGATCACGTTGCCGATGCCCGGTCCGGTAACCGCCACAAGTGCGATAGCGAGCAGGATGCCGGGGAAAGCCAACAGCACGTCCACCACCCGCATGATGACCTGGTCCCATACCCCTCCCTTCAGGCCCGATACTGCGCCGGCAATAAACCCCACTACCGCGGACAGAAGGACCGTTCCCACTCCCACTATGACCGATACCCGGGCGCCGTAGATGACCAGGCTCAGGATGTCCCTGCCGTGTTGGTCCTGCCCGAGCGGGTGGGAAAGGCTCGGGCCGGAAAGCCGTTCGGCAAGGTTCTGCGCCGCGGGATCGTAAGGCGAAAGCCAGGGCGAGAAAGCCGCGGCAACAAGCAGCAGGAGCACGATGATGCCGCCGGTCCGGAAGGCGGTCTTGCCGAAGCCTTTTTTATCCACCGGCCTTTTCCTTTTTGAGCCGCACCCGCGGGTCGGCGACGGCATAGGCGATGTCGGTAACCAGGTTCACGAGCACGTAAGAGAGCGCGATCACGATGACGGTGCCCTGTACCAGTGGGAAGTCACGGGCATGGATGGCCTGGATGAGCATGCTGCCGATACCCGGCCAGGCGAATATGGTCTCGGTGATGATGGCCCCCGCCAGCAAGGCGCCCGCTTGAAGGCCTACCACGCTGATGGAGGGGATGAGCGCGTTCCGGAGAGCGTGCTTGAATATGACCACTTTTTCGGGAAGACCTTTGGCCCGGGCGGTGCGCAGGTAGTCCTCTCCCAGCACGTCCAGAAGGCTCCCACGGATCATCCGCGAGACAATCGCGGCCATGCCCGTGCCCAGGGTGATGGCCGGAAGGATGAGGTGGGCAAAGCTCCCGCGGCCCGAGACCGGCAGGAGCTCGAGCTTGATGGAAAAGAGCAGGATCAGCATGGGACCGAGCCAGAAGCTCGGCATGCTGACGCCGGCCATGGAAAAGCCCATGGCTGCCGCGTCCACGCCTTTGCCCTTGCGTATGGCGGCCACTATGCCCAGCGGCACCGAAACCAGAATGGAAACCACCATGGCGGCCACCGCGAGCTCGATGGTCGCGAAAAGCCGCTTGCCCACCTCTTCCATTACCGGCCGTCCATAGTAGAGGGACTCGATCCGGCCGGTGGCCAGGTCCCGCAGGAAGTAATAGAACTGGACGTAAAGGGGCTCGTCCAGGTGGAGCTCGGCGCGCAGGGCCTCCCGGTTGGCCTTGCCCGCGGCCTCCCCCAGCATGACCTCGACCGGATCGCCCGGCACGAGATGCATCAGAACGAACACCAGCACCAGTACGCCGAAAACCACCGGCACCGTAAGCAGAAGCCTCTTTAAAAGGTAGTCTCTCATCTTTATTCAGATCATTTCTGCCAGGGTCAACAAGGCCCTGGAACCAAAGTAGCCGGTGAAAAAAATCAGGATATGGCCGCAGAGCAGGAATACACCCTGCTGGAGCTTCCGGCCGAAGAACTTCCTGCCCTGGTGAGAAAGGAAGGAAAGAAAATGAAGCCAGACATAATCGCACGACCAGTGCGCAACCACCAGCACCGCAAACCCGGCCAAACCAAAGTAAAGCGACTTGTCCACCAAAAGCGCGCCCGCGGTCGCCCACCACACCAGGAAGTAAGGGTTCCCGATGGATAAAAGGATGCCGGCCAGAAACGGCGAGCGGGAGTACGGCACGCCGTCTTTCATGACGTCTACCTTGTCGAAGTCCCGGAGCATGGAAAGACCCATCCAGAAGAGCACCAGCCCGCCTATAAGCCCGATGCCGACCTGCACGGCAGGAATCTTGAAAAGGGCCCGCACTCCGAAAAAAATAAGAGCTATGACCGGGACCTCGATCACGGCGTGGCCCGCGGCCACCCACGCGCCCGCGTGGGGGTCCTCCGAACCGCCCGCCACCGTCACCGCGGTAACCGGTCCCGGCATGAGAACCCCCGACAGGGAAATCCACACCACGGTCAGAATAAAAGGCACAAGCGCAAGCTCTTCCATCTTAAAAGCTCCGGGGCCATGATAGCAGGGTAATATTCCAGAGCAAAGCTTTATCCCGCTCATTGCATATGGCCTATTATGGATTTATATTTCGGATTGAAGGAACAGGAACTCAATAAAATCTTGAAAATGGTTACGGAGCATGAAGATGACATCATTGAATCATGGCAAAGACACTTCGGTCAGCGTTGAAAACATCACTCCTTTCGGCATCTGGCTGTATATCAAGGGGAAGGAGTATTTCCTGAGCTATGAAACCTGCCCTTTCTTTAAGGAGCAGACTCTTGGAGAGATACAGAACGTCCGGCTCCTACACGGCTTCCATCTCTACTGGCCCGATCTGGACGTAGACCTGGAAATAGACAACCTGGAAAATCCGGAAAGGTACCCCCTGACTTACAAGCCTTGAAGCCGGCACGCCGACCCTGCCCCTCTTAATGGAGCGCTCCTTTTTTCAGAGGTTCCATAAGAAAGCGTGCAGTAGTCCCATGCTTTGCCCCCTTCTTTATAGAGTGCTAATCTTTTAGCTGCATGAACGAAAAGCAACATCATTTTTCCGCTTCTTGCCGGCGTATAAAATGAACATCGTCTTTGTAAACTCCTGCCCCTACATGGGCGGCGCGGAGATGTGGCACCTGCGGACCGCGCTGGCGTTTTGCGAGCGCGGCCACGACGTGCACATGCTCGTCCGGCCCGGGCCGCTGGCGGAGCGGGCCCGCGGGGCCGGCCTGCCGGTTATGAAGCTGCCCATGAGGTTCGATCTTGATCTTTACTCCTTCTTCCGGGCCTTGCTCTACTTCAGAAGAGTCCGGCCGGACGTGGTCCTTTTAAACGACCAGCGCGAATGCCGCCTCATAGCGCCTGCGGCGGCGGCGGCGGGCGTAAAGGTCAGGGTGCAGCGCAAAGGCTGGCCGTTTTTGAAGGGCTCCTGGCGCGACCGGCTGACCTATAAGTTTTTTGTGCCTCATGTGATCGCCAACTCTCACGAGATCGCCCGGCTCTTCCGGAATAAGTCGGGGCTTGCCCCCGAGCGGATAGTGTTCTTCCCGAACGGGTTCGACCTCGGTCGGTTCCGGCCGGTCCGGGACGCCGCAGAGAAGGAGAAGCTCCGGCACAGGTGGGGGGCCGGTCCCGAGTCCACGGTCATAGGCACGGCGGCTCGGCTTGTCGAGCAGAAAGGTCTTCATGTGCTTATTGAGGCCATGCCTCATATCCTGGAAAAAGGTATAGATGCGCAGCTTTTCATCGCCGGTGAAGGCAAGCTGAAGTCGAGCCTTGAACGGCTGGCCCGGCAAAAGGGGGTTTGGGACAGGGTAGTGTTCCAGGGACCGGTGGAGGACATGCCGTCCTTTTTAGGCGCGCTGGATGTTTTTGTGCTGGCGAGCACCAGCGAGGGCCGCTCCAACGCCCTCGCCGAGGCCCTTGCCATGGGCCTGCCGGTGGTGGCGACCGACATCCCGGGCAATGTCGAGCTTGTCGAGCATGAAAAGAACGGTCTTCTGGTATCTCCGGAGGACCCTGTTTCCGTAGCTTCCGCAGTGGAAAGGTTCGTTAATGATACTGCTTTAAGGGAAAGGCTGGCGGCAAACGCCAGGAGGTATGCAGAAGATAACCT
>JAWOBU010000117.1:0-7004 GCA_046484135.1 bacterium | reverse complement strand
GCTGGCAGTTGCCCGTACACCAAAAAGATCAAACCAGCAACGATCAATGGAAGCAAAACAAACAGTACTTGTAAAATGAGTAAGAGCTGACCAGAAACAATCATCGAAAAAACAACTAGTAACACGATACTAACCGGAATCATAATAATGAAGCCAAGCAGGGTATACATCAATGCCTGTGCGAAATAAGCATCAGCTTTAATATTCATATGTGCACTGAGAAGATCACGTTTTAGTTTTTCACTGACATGCTTAGTAGCAAACTTTCCAAACCATTTATAGGATAGCTTTTGTAGTTTATTTAACATGGTGATTTATCCTCCTTTAGAAGGATTCTTTTTCTTTTTCTTTCTCGTTGAAAAGAGGTTTTTAACCGATGAAAACACAGATTTTTCCTTCTCATCAACAGACAACGAAGGATTTTTTTCTGTATCCAACTTATTATTATCTTTCAATGATTCCTTTTGTTGTATGGTATCATCTACTGAAAATTGAGCTGCCTTCTCAGGATTCGTTTTGATTTCATGTAACAATTCATCAGGGTTTTCAGTATACGCCGTTACAATCTTAGCTACATTCATAAACTCATGGATATCATATTTATGCATCCATTCCAAGATCGTTCTCCGCTGATTTACCTCCTCTAACATCTCCTCAGCAGACAAATCAAGCTGGGTGCGAACTTGTTCCAAAATATAGCTTTTTCCTGAATAAGCAAAAGAATCCTCAGAAGAATCCCAGGTAAACGCCGTATTGGTCAACACTTCTTGTGTTTCAGCATCAACGTTTAACAATTCCACGATCTGTCTTACTCGACGTACCTGTTTCCCCTCTACTTTTACTGATGCCTGTATCAACACAATATCTAATGATTGAAGCATTGAACGAGGAATATTAATCGGTTTTCCCTCCAACCGATGAACCAATGCCTTCACTGAATCCGCATGCACGGTTGAATAGGTGGTATGACCCGTGGCCATAGCTTGAAAGAGCACATAGGCTTCTTTTCCCCGTATTTCCCCGACCAGGATGTATTCTGGTCGTTGCCGAAGTGCTGCTTTCATCAGATCAAATAAATCAATCTCACCAACCATACGATCATTTTGTTCTCATGACCGCAGTGCTCCATAACGGGCATCCGGAGGCCGCTTTTTACACCCTGCTCCTGCCGGCTTTCCTGGTGGTAACCACGTCGGGGGGGGCACGGAGGGTGGTGCGCACCGGCCTGGTTTTTGCCGCGGCCTGTGGCTGCGCCCTCCTTCTGGCCATGCCCATGCTCCTGCCTTTTCTGGAGTACTGGGCGCGGGGACATCACTTCCACGTGCCGCATACCGGCTTCTTTCATTACCAGGCCTCGCAGGCGGCAGCGATGTTCTCGCCCTGGTTCTTCGGCCAGGCGCCCGCGGGCGCGCCCTTCCTTACGGTCCCGGACTTTACCTGGCCGGACCGGGCAGGCGGAGTGCCGGGCTATGCCGCTACCTCCGTTCCCTGGCTCTTCCCGGCGCTGGGGTCGGTCACCGTGCTCCTTCTGGTTACAGGCGCGAGCCGAATTAGGCGATATGCAAGGACAGAGGTCGCACTGGCAGCCTATGCCGTGTTCTTCACGGGAGTAATGTTCGGCCTGCCCCTGTTCCGGCTGTTGGGACTTCTGCCTCTGTTTTCCTTCTCCGGCAACTTCAAGCACCCCTTGCCGGCAGTGGCCCTGGCCGCCGCTATCTTTGCCGGCAAGGGGCTCGACGCGGCAAAACACACCATCCCGACCCCCCGCATCATTATCATCACCATCTACACCGCCCTGGCTGTCCTCTTGCTGGGCTTTGTTACAGATACCTTGCCGGAAGCTTCATACATGAACCCGCACTCCGGGGCGGCGCTGGCCCTGCTCCTGGTGGCGGGAGCGGGCCTGGCGGTCCTTTCTTTAAAAAGCGGGGACAGGCGGTCTCCTTCCCGGCCGAGGCTCTTTGCAGGCTACTTCCTGGTACTGGCGCCATTGATCCTGTCCCTGGCGCTGGACGGACACCAGCAGCCCATGAAAACCCCGGACTACCTGGAAAAGGTGCAATCATCTAAAGCAGTGGAAAAGATAAAAAGCCACGGACCGCTTGATCGCGTTTACGCAAGCCGGGAGATCGCTCCGCCCAACCTGTTCATAACGCAGAAACTGGCGGACATAAGGGTCATGGACGGAGTGAACGACCGGCGCCTGGTCAAGGCCGTAAACGCCATCAACGGCCATACCAGGAGCGAGGGCGGAAGATACTGGTACAAAACGGTGGGATACCTCCAGCCCCGGACGGAGAGGTTGGACCATCCACTGCTAAAGCTCTTTAACGTCCGCTACGCCGTCATGCCCGGACCGCTTCCATACAACACGAGCATTGACTCGCTACTGGAGGAATCCCGTACTTTGTCGCCCGGTCCCGGATACGTGGGGAAAGACCGGCTGCCCTTAAAGGGGACCCCGGCGCCCGGCCTGCTCCAGCATCCTCCTTCCCGCATTACTGTCGAGGCCCCGGATACGGCGGGGGCAAAAGTCAAGCTCCGGCCGTCAGTTGCGGAAAAGGCCAGGGCCAGACAAAAGGACGGCGCTTGGCTGGCTTCTTCCATATCAGAGCGGCTTATCTATGCCCGTTACCTGCATCCTTTAGAAAAGTCCGCGGACCGGGAAGTCGGGGACGTCATGGTCCCGCTCGTATGTTACCCCGGCCGCGAGTGCGCACTATCGCTTTACTCTCTTCCTTCCGCCTCCACCGACTTTGACCAGGCCGGCTGGTCCGACTTCCGGCTGGGAGCGCCGGAGGATTTCAGCGCCGGAAACTGGGAGCGGGTCCGTGCTGAAGAAGAATGGCTTTACCGTACCCCGGAGGCCATGCCGCGCGTGTTTTTCGCGGGTGAAGCCGAGCGGGCCGCCGAGCCCGAAACATTGGAGAGACTCTCGAGTCCGGGCTTTCCCTTTTCGCAAAAGGTCCTGGTCTCCGGCGAGCGTCTGCCGGATTTTGAGAAAGAGGAGACCGGCGGCAAGGTAGCAGGCCGAGTGAGTTCCATCCATTACTCGGCCCAGCGGATCGAGGTCCGGGCCCGGATGTTTGAAAAAGGGTGGCTGGTCCTGGCCGATCTTTATTACCCGGGCTGGCGTTGTGTGGTTGATGGAGAAGAATTCCGCATTTACCGCGCGGATTATCTTTTGCGGGGTCTGCCGTTACCAAAAGGAGAGCACACGGTGGAGTTCATCTATGAGCCGTGGTCGTTCCGGATCGGGCTGTGGTCGGCTCTGGCCGGAATCGCGGGCCTGGCCTTATTCGCCTTTACAGGCAGTCGGTTGCGACGGCGATAAAAAGGCGTTTTTGTCGAATGAACTCCTCTGCGTTCGAAAGAGGTGAAGGGAGGAAACTTCAAGGCGGACCGGCTTTGATAAATTCTGCCGGAAAAACTATCAACAAAGCTTTAAGCAAGAACCGAGACAGTTGACCACGATCAACGAGAGGAGAGACTTAGGGGTCAGTTCTTTACAATTAAGTTTATTCCTTGGAGCTTCGCAGGAAATCCTGAACCTTTTGAGCCTCTTGCAAA
Source organism: bacterium (assembly GCA_046484135.1). Lineage (GTDB taxonomy): Bacteria > RBG-13-61-14 > RBG-13-61-14 > RBG-13-61-14 > DATKZS01 > CAYQTK01. The sequence goes on along the minus strand of JAWOBU010000117.1, from coordinate 3,434 downwards.
AGTCTGATTATGGAGAAAGTAATAAAGGGATTTTCTGGTGGGAGCAAGCGGCAGGTCGCTATCATCGAGACCTGCCTGCCTGTGGGTGTCCGCACGCAGACAGGGAGGTCTCTCCCACCTTCTCTCCCTCTCCGCCCTTTTTGCAAGAGGCTCTTTTTTTATTGAAATCACCTAAAACACAGCATCCGACCGTATTCGCCAAGACCTCAACCCGCCTCACGATTACCGGGAATATAGACTGAAGTCAAGCAGAAACTTAATTGTAAAGAACTGACCCCGACTAGCACATCACCACTGCGATAGAGCAAAATGCAATCTTACCTGAGATCCTTTTCACGGGGATTTTTTTCATCCCCTAATCATGATCGCAAGTGGTTGATTTAACTCACTTTAAATAATCGGTCCTCACAGAGGAGAACTGGCATAAAATATGCAATCCAATAAAATAAGGATTTACAAATTAAGAACAAACCCCAGGAACAACCGTAAGGAGGTGCCTTAATGAGGATCAAAAGACAGAAATCAGGACATGTGCTCCAGAAATACATGATGAACAAAATTTCCGACCTGGAAGGTATAAATCTTCTGACATGGAACCGGATGGATGTGTTCATGGATGAAGAGGGTACATATTGGCTCTGCGATGAGGATATAAAACAGGAAGATGACTTGTCGGAACAGGGATGCTGGAGATGCAGAGAAAGTTTCGTGATGAAATAATCCGGTCTTTATTCCAGCAAGGAGAAGATCAGTATCGTGGGACGGTGTACAGGCAAGCTTGAGTTAACAGGAACCAATTTAAACCGTTCGAGCATTCTGGCTCGGAAAGGAGGTCGGTTATGGAAGAGGACATCCAAGTTAGCGGGCCTTGAGTAATTAAGGAACTTTTTTTTAAACTCGTTGTCGGGAATTATAGATAACGAGATTTTCAGCTTTAGAGGGAGAGGCGGTATGACATTCGATACACCAAGCGAAATCATTTTCAACCTGGTAAAACATCATCTTCATAATGCGCCTGATTGGAAAGTAATAAAAGTAACCGTTCAAGTACAGAAGGGAGAGCCTGCCGGCAAGGCATTGAGTGACGCCGGGTTCGACCCTTCCACGGTGTCCTGCAATCGGCAAGGGACCCTTTCCGAAGACCCGGATAAAACAGAGTGATTCAAACGAATAGAAAGGAAAAGAAATGGATTTAATATACCTCATCCTGGCTGGAGGCCGTGGCGAGCGCTTGATGCCACTCACTGAAAACATGCCCAAACCACTGGTCCGTTTCGGCTCAGGAGGCTCCATCATCGACTACACACTTTACAACTGCCTGCAATCAAACGGCGGTAACGCCCTGGTGCTGACCCAGTATCAGGCGGAGATGGTGGAGCGCTACCTTAGTGTTTACTGGATGCATCCTTTTGTGTCCGGCGGCACCAAGGTCGAGCCCCTGGCGGGGGAGGACTCGGAGAAAGGAGTGTTTACCGGCACTGCCGATGCCGTTTACCAGGCCCTGGCAGGGATGACCAAGTTGCCGGAGACAGTGGTGGTGCTGGCGGCGGACCACGTTTACCGGATGAACTACAGGTATTTGGTGGACTTCCATCATAGCCACGGCAAATGCGCCACTGTGGGCGCGGTCCGTTTCGATCCTTCCCATGCCCTCCGCTTCGGTATCATGGAAGTCGGTGAAGAGGGCCTGGTGAAAAGCTTTTTTGAAAAGCCCGCCACCTTGGAGGAAACCGGCATTCAAGAACCGTTGGCGTCCATGGGAATATATGTCTTCACCACCCGCAAGCTGATGCGGTACCTGGAGATAAACCAGGGGGAAGATTCCTGCGATTTCGGTAAAGACGTCCTGCCCCGGATGATAGAAGATTGCGAGGTACACGCCTTTGACTACAGAGACAGCAAAGGCCAAACCCCTTACTGGATGGACGTGGGAGACCTTCCCTCCTACTGGCAGGCGCAGATGGACCTTTTGGACATTAAGAACAACTCACTTAAATTCAACGCCTTGCCCGGCCTGGGAAGGCTGCCTTTTTCCAAGCGGGAGATCGTCGCCAGGCTCCGGGAAGGCGAAAAGCAAATTACCCGGTCGGCCATTGCCTCCAATGCCAGCATAGGAAAGTCGGTGATCGAACATTCCATAATCGGGCCGGGAACAATTGTAAAAGACGGCGCTGTCATCAAAAACTCGATACTTCTTGACGGGGCTTTCGTGCATCGCGGCATTAATATCGACAGCAAGGTCCTGGCGCCCATGGCGGAAATAGACTCCGAAGCGCAAGACTGCATCGCAGGCGAGGGGCCCGCCTGTTTACCCGTCTTTTGATAAGCCTTCGGCAATGAGTACCGGATAAGTCCACTCGAAATTTAAGAAAGGAGAAGATTTGATGGAAACCACATTGCTGTTTGTGGAGAGAAGTCAGCATATCACGGCCGCAATAAGCTCAGGAATCTATGAACTGAAGCCTGATTGGAAGATTTTTACGGCTTCTTCATGCCGGGAAGCAAAAGATATCATCAACGAACAATTGCCTTGTGCGGCAGTGCTGGACACGGGCCTCCCCGACGGCGACGGTTTCGAACTCCTGGAAGAGTTGCGGGACAAAGAGCCGAGACTGCCGGTAATCATGATATCGGGAGAGACCACTGTTGACATGGAACCCGGAAATAGAAACGGCCACCCCTTCCGACTGATGGGCAAACCCTTCGCCATCTCCGAGATAATCGAGGAGATGGAAAAAGAACTTCATTCCGCCTCTCTGGTGTCGCAGTCAAATAACGGCAAAAAGAAGGTTTCAAATGCCATCCCCATGCGCGGTTGCACCACTGTCGCGCTGGCAAGGATACCGGAAAAAAGACAGTTGTCCGTCTTATATTTCTGAATGTCCCGGAAAAGCGTTTCAGAAACCGACGAAACAAAAGAGTAATTAATTCCATGGATGCCCGGTCCTTTAGCTTGGGGAATCCGCGTCAATTTTAAGGTTTGATTCGAGGGGGGACTTTGGGGATGACAAAACCGACGGGTTTTTGCCAAAGGACCACGAGTTCCGAAACCGCAGACGAAAGAGGTTAATCGCCACCACCCCGCCAACTATACCTTCCAAATAAAATAAGCTTTGTTATAGCGGGCGCCTGGTGGCGGGCCCCCGCAATTTTTTGTGCCTGTGCAGATTCATAAAGAAGCACACCAGCACTTGAAGCTCCTGGTCCGGTGATCGCCGTTATACTTGTCCACCAAGCTTACTGGTGGGCCGGGCCGCCGCAATAACAAGGGAAAACAGGGGGGAGCCACCGGTTAAAAATCCGAAGCATCATGAGCTTGCGGAACAAAAACAGGTGCCTCTCCCCCTGTCCCTTCGTTTTCACTCGGGAAATGCCGGCGCTTCTTTTTGACGCGGTGTCTCTTTGTCTTTGTCAAAGGAGTTGATCAACTGGTT
>JAWOBU010000105.1:0-13699 GCA_046484135.1 bacterium | reverse complement strand
TTCGCGTTCCGGCAAAAGGTCCTCTTGGCGCAGGAAATGATAGGTTGCTCCCTTGAACTGGGAGCGCAGTTCGGCTTTTTGATTCCGGTCCATTGCCCAATCCGTCAGAACCTGAAGACCCGACCTTTTGGTGAGATAGCGCATGGACTCGAGGTCCACCGAAAAAGTCAGCTCTTCCGGGTCGGGAATGGAGATGAATATCTGCGTCCCTTCCCGGCTGATGTCTTCCCTGGACACCTTCCCCAAATCCACGCCGTAGTATAGGGAAACCTTGGCTATCATATAGCCGTGCCGCTTCCCCAGAAAAAGGTTGTTCTCTTCCGATTCCACAATGGTCTGGGTAACTATGCGGTCGGTGACCAGAAAATTCAGTTGCTCTCGATGCAACACCTCCAGGGTCTGCTCCTGCACTTGCTGCCAGGCGACAAGGCTTTTTATCACAGGAGAGATGGATGGCGATAAGACCACCAGAGCGAGTGCGACAAGAAACGCGACAAGTACATAAACGACGTATCGCGCTTTTTGGCGGAGCCCGGTTTTACTTTGCTTTGAGCCGCTCATGTCCAGGCCGCACCCTTTTCCATCGTTGTGGATTCAGCAGGACACAAAACGCAAGATAATAAGAAGAGCTGCCACAACCACCACGGCGCCGATTATATACTTATACATTGTCATTCCTCCTTGTTACGGTCCAACGAGAACTTAGAGCCCTCTTTTAGTTTTTCATAACTCCTGTCCACGTTCCCGCCCGTGAAGATCCATCAACAGACAGTTTCACCTTACACAACACGCTCATCCTCTGTCAAGCGGGTTTTCAGACCCTTTTTTCCTCTGCTTTCTATTCGTTTTGGCGTCCCGATTATGCCCGAGTTGGCAGGCGTTCTTGATTTCTCGCCAAACAGGGCTTCGCGCCTTGACAAACGCGGCCGTTTCCGCAAACTTGAACTAAAGAGCTTGAATCATCCTCAAGCGGACAAGATGAGGAGAAGAGAAAATGTCAAAAGACCTGCGCCCGGTTTTCCGGGGCGAGATTCAGGAGGCGACCCTGGTGATGAGCTACCTCATGGGCGACGAAATAGAAGTGAAGATGATCCAGGACGTAACCAGCGAGCCCCTGCAGAGCAAGGTCGCCCACGAGACCAAGAGCCAGTACACCCTCCAGGTGCTCCTGGTCCCGCCCGAGCAGGAAGAACGCGCGCGGGAACTCATTGACGATTTCCTGGAGCGCCAAGAGGATGAAGAAGAATAAACTCACTTTTTCCGCATGACTTTTTTCTTACGGGTCGTCTTGGAAGCATGGCTCGCTTTTTTCCTGGCGCGTGCGCCTTCGCAGATACGCCGCCAGAAAGACCAGTACTCCCGCTCCGAATGCCAGCCCCGTCCACAGGCCTACCCGGAAGGACACGGGAATAAACCTCATGATGACCTGCCTGCCGTTGCCTTCAAGCTGCAAGCTTCGAAAACCCAGCTTTCCGGTCTCTATCTTGAGCTCTTTATCTCCCTGCCAGGCCCGCCAACCGGGGTAGTAGGAGTCGGAGATATGAAGACGGCGCAACGAAGGCGGGGCCCCCCGGGGAATATCTATCCTGACCGAATTGGGGGAAGGGTACTCGACCTCTGCCGGAAAAAAGCCTGAACGCTTCTCGTTCCAGAGCACCGCCCGCGGCATGGCGTTCCGGTTTTTATAGGCATAGAGACTCTGCCTCCCGGATGAGTTGTCCTTTAATACGGGCTTAAGCTCCAGGCCGGGCAGGTTGCCGGCCGGATGGCGGGACAGGATCATGCCCACGTTCATCCGGTTCAAAAGCCACGCCTTGTCCCGGTCCAGGTTGTCGGGATTGCGTATTTCGTGCTGCTCGTAATGCACGAGCCTCTCGTCCTCGTACTGAAGCAGGGACGGGTAAAGGAGCGCCAGTCGCCGGGCGGATTTTTCCGGCGGCACCCGGACGAATGTTGCAATGTTGTCCGCCTCAATGCGCAGGCCGAGGTGAAACAGGAGATCGGTATCAAAGATTCCGTTGCTGGACAGGATATGATAGCGGGTGTCGCCTGCGGTGTGGGAGAGCACTGATGACACCCGCTGGTCCACCCGGAAGACGGCAGGGTCGGTACGCGGCTCCCATCCCAGCGCCAGGAAGTAGATGTCGAGTACCACCAGGGCCACCGCCACTGCCCGCTTGCGGCGGAGAAGCTGCGCGGACCAGCGGTTTTTCGGAAACAGCCCGAAAAAACCGGTTATAACAAAAGCGGCCACGAAAAACAGTCGCCAGCCCGCGGCGAACCGGAACCAGTACAGAGACACCAGGGTCAAGAGCCCGTAACCCAACAGGTAGGCGGCGCCCGCCCGGTTGAAGGGCAGACGGGCGGCCTTCTTGTCTTTATTGCCCTCCCCTTTAATCCACCGGTCCAGGGCGTAGCAGACCGCCATGAAAAAGAACAGGTTTATTACCGGCAGGGCCCGGAAAGAAAGGATCATCTGTCCCAGAACCGGGATGTGCGAGGTAAACGTGTTAAAAGGATAAGAGTACATGAGAATCATGTAAATCGCGGCCGCCGGAAAGATGTAAAGCCGTCTTCTGCTGTAGTGGAAGCGAAGGGCCGGTGCAATAAGAAGAATGAAAAAGGCCCCCAGGTAGTAAGCGTTGAGCCCGTTATTGGAAGGATAAAAAAGAAAGGAGGGCCTGGGAAAGTGGAAAAGCATCTTGACCGGCAGCAAAAGGTGGGTTACGAACACGTCGCCGGAAGTAAAGCCCTTGGTGCGGATGGACAGGTCCAGCATCTCCTGCGCCGGAAGAAGCTGGGGAAAAGAAAGAAGCACTCCGCCGGCCACCGCCAGGCAGGCGCAGAAAAGCCCGTGCCAATTAATGGTCCTCTCTCTGATCCGCAGGACAACCTCGAAGCAGGCCCCCAGCACGCCGTAAACCGCGGTCTCCAGGTCTCCGCCCATAATCATGCCGGAGAAGCCAGCCAGGCACAGCACAAAGTAGATAAAGCTCGGCCGGGCAAGAACCCGGAAGAGCATAGCGTACCAGAAGGCCAGCCAGGCGCAGGTGGCCAGAGAAGGCGGGAAGTTTATATAGGAAAAAAACAAGCCGGCGAACGCGAACCCCACGGCCCCGCAAAAGGCGCTGGTATAAGTGCGGCCTGATCCGGTCAAGAGCGAGAACACGGACAGGGCGGCCAGGCTGAGGTGAAAAAACACGTTCAGAGATGTGGCCACGTGGAAGGAAGGCGCGACAAGGTGCTCGATCACCCAGGGCAGGTACAGGGACTCGGTATGGGGAAAGGCCAGAAACGGCATGCCGCACAGATCGTGGGGGTCCCACAGCGGAAAGGTGAAGTGGAGATAGCACTGCTTTACAAAGGCGGAGAACGGTATCCACTGGTTCCCGATGTCTATGGACTGCGGGGCGTCAACAATGGTGCGCCCCAACAGCAAAGGATAAAAGGCCACCACCGCGCACATGAGAACCAGGGCCCCCGTCCATAAAACAGGGGACTCCCGCGTCCGGCCGGAAAAATCCTCTTTCATGGAAGCACCCGAGAAAAGGAAATCATGAAGCCTATCCCTCGATCCGGCCCATGACCTCGGCCGCGGTCCTTCTGATGTCGTCCTCGCGGTGCTCGGCCAGGGCCATGATCTTGTCCATGGCCTCGACCGCGTTAAGGCGGCCCAGCGAGTGGAGCGCCGCCTTGACCAGGTACTTGTTGTCATGGTCGAGAAGAGGAAGCAGATGCCTGGGAAGGTCGGGATGGCGAAAGTTTCCGAGGGCCTCGACCGCCTCCGACTGGATGGTCGGGCTCGGGTCCTGCAAAAGGTTCAAAAGAGGCTGTAAAGTGCGCTCGTCCGCGAGGTCTCCCAGTACCCGGACCGCGGCCGCCCGGATGTCCTCTTCCTCCGAGCTCAAGGCGTGGATAAGAATGGGCAGGCAATCGTCCGAGCCGAGCTTGCCCATGGCGTAAAGGACCTTGAGACGGGTCGGCTTGTCGCCCGTCTTGTACTTGTGGACCAGAGAATCAAGGTTCTGAAGCCCTTCCAGCCGCTCCAGGGCCTCGGCTGCGCTCTGCCGAACGTCCTCGCTCGGGTCCTTGAGCATCTTGATAAGTACCTTGCGTCTCTGCTCCATAACACCATTTAAGAATCTAACAAGGAACTTGAAAAGGGTCAATTGAGCGGGGGCGGATGCTCATGATATAAATAAGGCCACTACCGTGCCAAGGAGAGGAACATGGGATACCATTGCCTGCAGATCGAAACCGGAGAAGACAAAACCGCGAGAATAATTCTGAACCAGCCGGAAAGGCTGAACGCGCTTGGAATTGATACGGCGCGCGAGCTTAGAGCCGCCCTGGCGGAACTGGACGAGAACCCGGCCGTGCGGGTCATCATCATAAAAGGCGCGGGAAGGGCCTTCAGCTCCGGCGGCAACATAAAGGACATGCAGGAGAGCCTGGAAGGCGACCCTGCCGAGTACATGGACCGTCTTACCGAAGAGGTCTACTCCGCGGTGGCCGCGGTCCCCGAGCTTCAAAAACCGGTGATAGCGTCGGTACACGGGTTCGCCTACGGCGCCGCCTTCGACCTGGTCATGGCCTGCGACCTGGCGGTGGCCACCAGCGACACCGTGTTCTGCCAGTCCTTTATCAAGCTGGGGCTTATCCCCGGCGGGCTCGCCACCGTGCTCATGCCCCGCATCATGGGCATGAAAAAAACCCGCGAGCTGTGCCTTACCGCCAGGAACGTGTCAGCGGACGAAGCCTACAAGATCGGGATCGTCTCCCGCGTGGTCGAACCCGCCGACCTGGAGAACGAGACCCTGGAGCTGGCGCGAAAGCTCGCCAAGGCGCCTCCGCTGGCGGTGGCCCGCACCAAGGAGCTTTTGTGGAACAGCTACCACATCACGCCGGACCAGCAGGCGGTCATCGAGCGCAACACCCAGATCGAGATGTCCAGGACCGCGGATTACGCCGAGGCTGTCCGGGCGTTCGTGGAAAAAAGGAAGCCGGAGTTCAAGGGGGAGTAGCGCCTGGTAAAGAGCAGCTTGGCTCGAGCTCACCGAAGTCTCCTTAAATAGTGCCTGTTGCGAAAGGGAGTTTTTGCCGGCTCTGGTGCGCCACTTTGGAGTGCGGCAGCTTGCTGCCGCTTTGTCTGCCGGGAAGCTTGCTTCCCGGAAATCAGCTCTACAAAAGGCCCATAGTTTACGGAGCGCCTTTTTTAGTCCCGGCAAGCCGGGACTAATGAAAGCGAAAGCAAGCTTTCGCACTCCAAAACGGAGTTTCGCAACAGGCACTAAATAAAAACAAGAACGGCCCCGCCGGCTTTGTGTCCGGGGGGCCGTTTTGCACAAAGTGCGATTTTTGGTTTTGCGGTCAGCCCTCCAGCCAGGAGTCGGAGTACAGGGTTTCGCCCACCAGCACCTTGGCGGTGCGGAAGTACTTGAGTTGTTCTTCGGTCAGGGAGTCCTTGCTTACGTCTTTCCCGTCCATGACGTTGTAGACCAGCTCGACGATGTCCTGCCTTCCGCCCTGGGCGATTGCTACCAGGTCTTCGTCAAACGCGTCCACGATGGCGGAGTAGAGCCCGTAACGCATGAGCATGATGAGGTAGGTCCGGTTCAGCCATCCCCGGAGCTCCTCGGGGGCCCCGTTGGACACGTTGGACAGTCCCACGGTGGACTTACAGCCGGGCACGATGTCCTGGAGCATGGACATGAATGTTACGCAGGCCTTGACCTGGTTGATCTCGACGGAGACCGGGCTTGCGATGGGGTCTATCCAGAGCCTTTCGTTTTCGATGCCGAGCTCGTTGGCTTTCATCATGAGGTCTGCGGCGTGCATGGCCCTTTCGTTCTCGTCTCGGGGCATGCCGTCCGGTCCCCACAGGACTCCTATGATGTCGGCGTCGTTCTCGGGCACCAGGGGCAGAAGCCGCTCCATTCTTGCGGGCTGGACTGTAACGGAGTTTATGAGGGCGGTCCCTTTTTTGGCCGCTTTCACACCGGCTTCCAGTGCGTCTGCGTTGGTGGTATCCAGTGCAATGGGCGTATCCACCGCTTCCTGGACGGCCTGGACCACGAACGTCATCAGTTCGGGGCCGTCTTTTCTCGCCGGTCCGATATTGAGATCAATGTAGTCAATCCCCTGCTCGGCCTCGGCCTTGGCCATCTCCTGGAGCGGCTCCTTGTTGCGCTCTTTCATGGCCGGTCCCAGGGTCTTCGACATTACGTTCAGGTTTTCTCCTATGCACAGGCACTTCATGTGTATCCTCCTTCTCTACCCGTAGACGGCCTGTTCAGCTCAGGTCTCTCAGGAAGGCGGCGATATTGGCCGCGTCCCTGGGTCCTATTATCACTTCCCAATCGGGCAGTTCCTCTTCCAGCTCGCCGCTGATCTGGGCTACCGCTCCGGGAATGACGATCCTCTTTTTGGACATCTTGTCGGCTACGCCGCTTTTCAACACGGTGGGTCCGATCAGGTCGGCGGCGAACTTTCCCGCGGCCCAGCCGGTAAGCACGGACAGTCCCTCGGTGTCCACCACCAGCAGCCGGGCGGGCTGCCTGCTGGTCTCGATCTCTCCGGAGACGATGAAGTAGGTCAACGAGAAGTTGGAAGTCACGAGCAGGGGCGCGTTCTCGTCCGGCTCGTTCAGGTCGTAGATGCCGGGGTCCTGTGCCATGGGCCGTTGCGGGTCGGTGTATATATTCATTCTTTCAACGAGGAGCGGGAACAGGAACTCCGGCTTCAGGTCGGACAGGACCATGATGCCGGCGTACCTGGGTATGAATACGGAAGCGTAGAGCGCTTCTTTAAAGGGGTCCTCGCTCATCTCGCAAGGGAAGGTGATGGTCGGGTAGCCGAGCGGCCGGAAGGTCTTCTTGATGGCCTGCCTGCGAATCTGGACCTGGCTTTCCAGCGCCGGTTTGATCTCGCGGTCTCCGCTGTCTATGACGATCTTTTTCAGTCCCTGGCCGGCCATCTTCTCGGTGATCTCGACCAGGCCGTCCAGGTCCTTTCCCTTGGCTGCCACCGGCACGTCCAGCTCCTTGGCCACTCCGATCACGTCGTCTGCGTTCTCCGCTGTAGCAGCGTAGAGAAGCGGCTGCTTGTCTTTCAAAGGCTCGGCCGCTTTTTTGAGCGCGTCTGCTTTCTCGCTAATCAGGATGAGAGGCAGGCCGGCGTTGCTGTCCGCCTTTTGGGCCAGGGCGGCCAGCTTGTCCGGGTCATCGCTTTTGACGGCCACCAGGTTGGCTTTCAGGGTCATGCCGACCCGCTCGTACTGAAGGTCGTTAATGGCCTTGATCCTTCTGTCCACCTCTGCGTCGTCCATCTGGTCGGTAATAAGCACGGCTATTCCGGTGGGAGAGACAAAGGTCTTTTCGTGCCGGAAAAGCACGGTCTCTCCTCCGGTCTTGAAGGCGCTGTCTCCAGCGCCGATGGTAACCGGAAGCACCGGCGGCTGGCTGGACGCGCTCAGCTCTTCCGCCGCGGCCTCGTCCACGTGTGGACAGGCGGACAGCTCCGCCTTGCCCTGGGTCAGTGCCACTGCGAACGCCATGCAGGTGGGGTAGCCGCAATCCCCGCAGTTCGTCTTCGGCAGCTTCTTAAATATTTCGATCGGTGAGATTCCCATTTCCCAATTCCTCCTCCTGGTATCTGGTTTGCTTCTTTCAGCTCACAGGCGCTTACATAAGCGGGTCCATGGAGACCGCGGGGTGGCTCTTCTCCGTGATGTAATTGAGGACCTCCTCCTCCGAGGTCGCAACCGTCTCGTCCGCTATCTTCTCCAACAGGTCCGGGTGGCCGAGCTCCTTGGCCATCTCCTCGAACCTCTCCCTGATCTCTTCTTTCAACTGCTTGGGCATCCACACCATGCGGAGCAGTCCTCCGTCCGCGGAGAGGAACTTGCGGGAGGTGATGTAGAACTTGGAGTGGCCCACGAACCCGGGAGTTACCGCTCCTCCGCCGACCGCGCCCGCCAGGGTGGTGAACTTCATTCCCACCGGGGTCTCGCCCTTATAGTCGCGGTCCACGGTCATGAAGCCATTGCAGGTGTAGAGCACCGACGCGATGCACTCGAAGCAGCCGCACGAGGTCATGGGAGCGGTCATAATCGAGTAGCCCTCGACGTAGTCCACGTTGCCGCGGCTCGCCTGGCTTACGAACTCGTTGACGCCTTTCCACACGCCCTTTACCGGGTCGAGCACGTCCTGTTTGTGCACGGGCTGGTTGGGTCCGGTGGGGTTTATCTCGTAGCTCGCTTTGCAGTCGAGCCAGTTGTAAGCGCCGCACAGGCCGGGCCGCTCCGGGGTCACGATGCACACGTGATTGGGAGCAAAGCTCTGGCACAGGGTGCACGAGTAGAAAGGATCGGTGTCCTCGTCCTTCATGCCGGCCAGCCTCTCGTCCCGCTGCTTGTAGATGTCGCGGGCCTCTTCGAAAAGCTCCTTTACCTTGTCCTCTTCGGTGTAAAGAGTCACCTGGACCTTGTCCAGGATGGAGCTGAAGTCGTCGTGATACTTGGCGTGAATGATCTTGCCCAGGTCTTGCAGGGTCAGGCCTTTCTCCACCGCCTGCTTGGCGATCCGGATCCAGGCGATGTCGCGCTGTCCGATGTGCATCATGCCCTGGGCGTAGTTGAGAAGATGGTGGATCTGCCGCTCGAGAATCGGCTCGAAGTCCTCCTGCATCTCCCTGCCGGCGACCTCGACGTAGATGCCGAGTGGAAGCCGGGTGCCGGCCTCGATGTCGCCCAGGTCCTTACCTACGACCTCGACCTTGCCGTCCTCGACCTCGTTCATGTCCTTCATCCGGGTCAGCTCGACCGCCTGAGTCTTGCCGCCGCCCATCTCGGTGTAGATGTCGTCGCCCCGGACGCGCTCTCCCTCGAACGCAGGCCCGTAAGCCACGGGCACGGGGACCTCGGAGATGGTTACCTTGAGGCCCCTGGTCTCGGTGGCCTTGTTCACGATCTCTTTATGGGGAACGTTCGACACCACGTGCTCATAGGTGCATATGCCGGTCGGAAGTATCTCCGGGATGGGGGTGTCCGCGATAATCGGGAACCCCCAGTTGATGGCGCCGGCGCCGTTGGCGTACCATTCGTCGTCAACAAATCCCATGGTGAGCGCGAACGCGAACACCCGGTCCTTGTTGTAGATGAGAATCTTTCTGAAGTCGCCCGGCTCGATGCCGCCGAAGCTCATGGCGGCGCGGGTGGCGAAGCCGATGGCGAACACGGTGGCGCTGGCGTCGGGGCCAAAAGGCACCAGACGGGTCCCCCAGCCGACCTGCATGCCGGCTTCCCGGAGCTGTTCGGCAAAGGATGCTCCTTGCTCGTTCCTGCTTGCCATGAACACGTACAGGCTCTTCTCGAGAAGCTCCTGGGCGATGTTCTTGGCGGTCTCGGCGTCGGGCGCGCCGCCCAGGATGGCGGCGAAGCCGGGGGCTGATCCGTCCACGAACTCGACGCCTCGCTTTCTCAGGATGATGTCGTCCGCCGCTCCGGTCCAGAGCTTGTCGTCGGGCGGGTCCTCGCCCTGGAAGTAAAAGTCCGGGTCTTCCAGGTATCTGACCGCCTCGATCAGCTCCTCGGCGAAGTAGGTCGCCATGCCCGCATCCAGTGTGGGCCCGAGGTAGGGAAGATTGTTCTCCCTTTTTACCGGCTCGGGCAGGATGCTCCGGCACACCCGGAGAACTGGAAGGGCGTCCTTTAAATGCTCGACCTTCCTTCCGGTCATGCCGTAGATGATGGGAAGGTAGTAGCCGGTGTTGGGAAAGCCGATCTCCTGGTTCTCGCCATGTTTATCAATAGCCTTTTTGACGGTATCTTCGGCGCGGTCCACTATTTTGTTCGCACCCCTGATTGCCGCGGAAGCGATTATTTTAGACACTGCTCATTCCTCCTTTTCCTTCTTTTTCTATCGCGGGTATCACTCGAGGGCCCGCCGGTCGGCCATGTCCAGAAGCACGCGCTCCCTGGCCTTGTCAATTCCCAGGGCCTTGCGCTTCTTGTCAATGTGGTCAATCATCAACTGGGCGTGCTTTTCCGGGTCTTTCTCATAGTCCCACATCCCTCCGATGGACTCTTCCAGCTCCTTGGTGAGGTGGTTCATGACGTTCTCGGAGCCGGTGAAGGGGAAGGTGGTTCCGAACACGGTGTAGACGCCGGAAGACACGAAGTAATGGCCGATGGAGATGGCCTTTTCGCTCATCCACTCGGGCGCGCTTCCTGCCGCGGGAAGATCGGAGATGTCGTCGCCGAGTCCGCCTTCCTTGACCACTGCCGCGGCGGCAAGCAGTATCCTCGAGTTGTCCACGCAAGAGCCCATGTGCAGGACGGGCGGGATGCCCACGGTCTCGCAGACCTCGGCCAGGCCGGGGCCGCAGAACTTCCGGGCGGCCTCGGGAGAGAGCAGGCCGGCCTTGCCGCAGGCCATGGCCGAGCAGCCGGTGGTGAGCACGATCACGTCGTTTTCCAGGAGCTTCTTGATGATGGTGAGATGGGCTTCATCGTGCTTGGTGCGGGCGTTGTTGCAGCCGACCACGCCGCCGATGCCGCGGATTTTGCCGTTCATGATGTTGTCGTTCAGGGGCCGATAGCTGGCCCGGAACAGTCCGCCCAGCATGTAAGAGACGGTCTCGTGGGAGAATCCGGCGACCACGCTGCACTTATCTTCAGGAATCCTGATCATCTCCTTGTTGCGGTTCTTGTAGTTCTCGATCACGGTCTCGACGATCTCGCGGGCCGACTTGAGTGCGTCGTGCTCTTCAAAGGCGATGTGCTGGGCCCCTGGTATCTTGGCCCGGTAGTTGGTGGTGATGAGCTTGGTGTGATAGCACTTGGACACGTCGGAGAGGGCCTGCATGATGCACTGCACGTCCACGATCATTCCGTCCAGCGCTCCGGTGACAATGGCCAGCTCCTGCTGGAGGAAGTTGCCGGCGATGGGCAGGCCGTGTCTCATGAGAATCTCGTTGGCGGTGCAGCACATTCCGGCTATGTTGATGCCCTTGGCGCCTACCGCTTTGGCCTTCTCGATCATGTCGTCCTGCTGGGCGGCGACCACGATCATCTCGGAGAGGAGCGGCTCGTGCCCGTGGACGATGAGGTTCACATGGTCTTCTTTCAGGCATCCCAGGTTCATCTCGGACGCGACCGGCACAGGCGTTCCAAAGAGGATGTCCTGGAGATCGGTGGCGATCATGGACCCTCCCCAGCCGTCGCCGAGCGCGGCGCGGGTGCATTGATGAATCAGGTTCTTGTAGTCCATGTCCACGCCGATGTGGGTCCGGTGCATGATCTCGACTATCTCCCGGTCCACCCCGCGGGGCTCGACTCCTTCCTTCTTCCATACTTCCTGTCTTTTCAAGGGGGCACGCTTGATTCCCTTGATGGGGCCTTCCTGACTGCCGTACTCGGCAAGGGCGACCTCGCCGAGCTCGACCGCGATCTCCTCGTCCGACCTGTCGCCGATCTCGACGCCGTAGTCCATGGCCACGGAGTAGAGCTTCTGCCGGTCATTGACCTGGTAGCCGGGGATTTTGCCCTGGGAAGCGAGCACGAACACCTCGGCGACCGCGCGTCCGTGGTCGGAGTGAGCGGCTGCCCCTCCGGCCACCATGCGGGCGAAGTTACGGGCCACGATAGTGTCTACATCAGCTCCGCACACTCCATGGGGCGCCTTCTTGGTAATCCGGCAAGGACCCATGGAGCAGATACGGCAGCATACGCCTTCCGCGCCAAAGGTGCAGCGGTTCTTCTGTCCTTCGGCTACGCGCTGAAAGGCGGTCTCGCATCCGTCGTTCAAAGCTTTTTCCAGAAGCGGGGCCACTGTGGGGTCCACGCTTACGTTTTTCGGATCGAATCCTTTTTTGGAATCTTTTTCGTCCGCCATTTTTTCCTCCTAAACTAATGACAACCTTTTGTTAATGAACTAAAGCCCCGGCAGAAACTTTGCGGGGCCCCTCTTTTATTAGCACAGTTCGTCTATGACCTCCTGGACCTTGGCGATGGAATCAGGGTGCCTCATGACCACGAGGTCCGATCCCGCCAGGAGCAGGGTCATGGCCGTCAAAGCCTCGATAGCCAGGGCCCTTTCCTTGACCGGGCCCATAAGCTCGTCCTCGATCCAGGACTCCTTGGCCTTCCAGGTCTCGAAGGACACGTAGTTCAAGATGGGCTGCTGCATCTTCTCGTCCTGCTGGACCAGCGCTGCCATGCGGTCCCTTTCCATCACCGAGTAAGTATACTCGAGGCCGTAGCCGAGCCCGCCGGTAGTAGGATCAATAATGATCTTTTCCGGTTTCACTCCCAGGTTGGTCAAGAGAGTATTGAGCTGCTTGGCCAGGTTAACGTCAATGGGGGTGCTGGCCACAGCCACGTGGTTAAACCCGAGCACGCCCGCGCCAATGGTTTTGTAGGTCCCTTCTACTACCGGGTTCAGGGCCATGTTTTTGCCTTCGCATTCCTCGGCCACCTTGCGGAGCACTTCCTGGTCCTTGGTCTCGTTGGCCACTCCGAACACGACAAGAGGCACGTCAATGGCTTCCACCACTTTCTTTACCGTGTCCGCTGCTTCCTGCGCGGACTTGTCCATGCCGTTGGGGTCGGTGCTGGTAAGCCGCAGGGCGATGATCTCCGCTTTGAACTCGTCCTGGAGCTTCTTGGCCCATGCAACCGGGTCGTCCAGGACATCGGCGAAGGGCTCTTTGGCGGCGTCGGGCCAGATCTCGGTCCCGGCGTCCCACATCTCCCAGGCGATTTTGGGCTTGTTGCCCATGTCCCCCTCGAACCAGTAAAAAGGATACGCCGCGGCCCCGCCTATCTTGACCGCCTTGTCGCCGGTGCCGATCTCCACTTCCCTTATCTTTCCGGAATACGTTTCTTTTACCTGTTCAACCACCGATCTGTCCTCCTTTTTTCCGCTCTTAACCCGGGGGCCTTACGCCGGGGTCTTGCGCTTTTCACTGCCGTACCACTCGTCCGAGTACCAGTAACGAAGACCGGTCTCCAGAAACCGGAGAAGTTCCCTCCGGTCGTCGCTCAAGCGCTGCATCCACTGGTACTTGTCGCCCTGGGAGGTGATCCCTTCTTCATAGGTCTCTCCCAGAATCTCGACCTCGCTGCCGTCAAATCGTTTTTTCTTAATGGTTGGCTCCGCCATGCAAAAACCTCCTTTCAATAGCTAAACTCTATATGCACCCCTCCCGTGGTCTATACAGACCCGGGGCCTCATCCTCCATGTCTAGAATATTGCGTTATTACCCTTACCAATCTCAACTTCAAGGAACTATAAATCAAATAAAATCGAACTAAACTAACTACGCGGGATTCTCGAAAAATTATATCACAACTTTCCCCGGCAAAGCAATAGAATAAAATACAGCTTCTGGCAAAGAATCAAGAATCCGTCCGGAAGGTGTTTGCGCTTATGAAAGTATCCTGAGTCAAAACGGTTTAACTTTATGGACTTAGCATACAAGAATGCTTCTTATTATTATCTCAGAACTACATTAAATCCAGGTTAAATTACAATTAAATCTTTTTAAGCCCGTGAAAACAAGCTGTTTGCCGAAAACCGAAAGGAAAAATCCGCGAAAAATGTACGTGGACTTTAAAGAACCATGAATGATATGAGGACTTCCTTATACTTTTATTTGCCGGGCTCCCAGCCCTGCTTTATTTTTTCCAGGATGCGGC
>JAWOBU010000103.1:0-13751 GCA_046484135.1 bacterium | reverse complement strand
CCGGAAATGCGCTTCACAAAAGGCGCACAGATTATAAACCACCTTTTTTGAAGCTCCGGCAAGCCGGAACTTATGAAAGCGAAAGCAAGCTTTCGCACTCCATAAACGGAATTTCGCAACAGGCACTATTTAAAAACTAACTCAATGTGCGAGCGGCTTCAGTCGCGACTTCCGCCGCCCGCACCATAGTTTGAACTTGTTTCCGCGGCCAGCCGCTTAGAACATATACCAGAAGCTCAGGGTGTACCGGTCCGTCTCCCCGTTATCATAGTCGAGACCGCTATCTTTGTCCGCCAGGTCGTACTCGGTGGTCATCTGCATGTACTCGAACGAAATCATGGTGCTCTCGTTCACGTTGAACCACACGTTCCCGTACATCATGCTGTTCTTGGTGATGCCCTTGTTGCCGTCCTTGTCCGCGTACCCGGGCTCGATGGTGCCGTTCTCGAGCTGGTCGTCGTCCGGGTCGTCCACACCATAGCCCACGTAGAACTTGAGCTTGTCAGAGGGCTTGATCATGATTTCGGCCCAGCCGCCGGTGGTCTCGAGGGCCTCCCGGTCGCCGTCCTCGGTCTCGACCCAGCCCTGCTGGACGCCGCCGGTGTACCAGCCGTCCAGATTGGCTCCCTGGAACCACTCGCCGTTAATGGCGAAGTAATCGCCCAGCGGAATGTTCAAGCTCACGTTATAGGAATAGCTTTCCACCTTGGAGCCGTAATGGGCAAGTGCTGTGGAGCCGTGAGAAGGCCTGACGGTTTTAATCTCTTCCTGTCCGTAATGCCCGGTCAGCGCCACGGTGAAAGGTCCTTTGTACCACAGTCCCGCTTCCCAGGTGGGCGCCGCGTTCATCCTGCCGGTATCAATGTCCAGGGCTTCCACGTCGCCTATCTTGTTTACCGCGGCCACCTGCATCATGATCTGCTTGTCCAGGGCATAGCCGGTGAGCCTGATCTGGGGCATCCGGTATCCCAGGTTGCCGCAGTCGGCGCCATAGGGGTAGTTGTTCACGTGGGGAAACATGGGGCTTACCACCATCCACTCGTTTCCGGCCAGCACCGACCAGTTTTCTCCCATGATCTCGACATAGGCCCGCCTGAGCATCATCATGCCCTTGTTCTCGTCCGGGTCCTTGCCGACATCTTGGGCCGGCCAGTCGCCGTAGAAGTCCATCTCGAAGCGGCCCTGCGACTTGATGTCGTCCGATTCCGGGCCCTTGATCAGAAACCCGAACCTGCTCTGCCGCGCCGTCATGTGGAAGGTGTCCTGCTCGCTGTTGTCCTGGGCGCCGTCAACGCAGTCGGCGCCGCCCGGCCCGCACTTGTTTCCGGGGGGCACGTAGACCAGGTACTGGTCCATGATCGAGTAAGAACTCTGATAGACCGCGTCCAGCTTGATGTAGCCGTAGAAGTCCACGTCCATCTTCGAGCTCACATTGCCCGCCCCGGCAATCATGGGCGCCAGTAGCGCCAAAGCCAAAACCAAACCTGTTACTTTCCTTTTCATCCCTTTTCCTCCTTCTCCTGTTCTGGTGTCGTCAATCTTTCACGGCGCTGTTGATGTGCGCCCGCCGGCCTTCCGGAAAACTCCGGAACCCCGCCCTACTGCTATATCTATAACTCCCTTTTGTCTATGACTCTTTGGGCCTTGCCCTCGAACCTCTGAATGGAATGGGGCTCCACCAGCTTGATCCGGGCCCCTACCTGGTAGAGCTCCCGGATGCGGGAGGCTATGTTCGACTGAAGCTCCTGGAGCTTCTGGACCTCGTCGCTCATGAGGGACTCGTTGATCTCGACCTGGATTTCCAATTGGTCCAGATTGTTCTCCCTCTCTACTATGATCTGGTAATGCGGCTCGACCTCTTCGATGCCCATCAGCAGGTCCTCGATCTGGGACGGGAAAAGGTTTATCCCCCGCACGATGATCATGTCATCAGTGCGCCCCATGATCTTCTCCATCCGCCGGCCGGTCCGGCCGCACTCGCACGGCCCGGGCAAAAACCGGGTCATGTCGCGGGTGCGGTAGCGGACCACCGGAAAGGCCTCCTTGTTGATGGTCGTTATTACCAGCTCACCCTTCTCTCCCGGCGGGACCGGCTCCAGGCTCTGGGGATCAATTATTTCATAAATAAAGCTGTCTTCAAAACAGTGGTGCCCGTTCTTGAAAAGACACTCGCCCGCAACGCCCGGCCCCAAAACCTCGGACAGGCCGTAGTTGTCGGTGGCCACAATGGGAAGCTTTTCTTCGAGCTGATCGCGCATCCTCTCCGACCAGGCTTCGGCGCCGAACAGGCCCCATCTGAGGGAAAGGCTCTTGGGCTCGACCCCCATCTCCTCCATGACCTCGGCCATGTAAAGCGCATAGGTCGGAGTGCACACCAGCGCGGTGGACTTGTAGTCCTGCATGATCATGATCTGCTTCCTGGTGTTCCCGGAAGACATGGGGATCACCGAGGCCCCGATCTTCTCGGAGCCGTAATGAAGCCCGAACGCGCCCGTGAAAAGACCGTAGCCGAAAGCTATCTGGACTATATCGTCGCGGGTTACGCCGGCCGCGGTCATGAACCGGGCCGCCAGGTCCGCCCAGTTGTCGAGGTCCCGGGCGGTGTAGCCTACTACCGTGGGCTTGCCGGTGGTGCCGGAAGAAGAGTGGATTCGGACCACGTCCTTCAGAGGCACGGCGAACATGCCGTAGGGGTAGTTGTCCCGGAGGTCCTCCTTGGTGGTGAACGGAAGCCGGGAAAGGTCGGACAGGTCCTGGATGTCCTCAGGGTCTATCCCCTCGTCCTCGAACAGCCGGCGGTAAAAGCTCACGTTGCGCGAGACGCGCTGGAGGGTGGACTGCAAACGCTCGAGTTGAAGCTGACGGAGCTCGTCCTCCGACATGGTCTCGTAGCGGTGGTTCCAGATACGATGATGTTCAGGACCTATCTTCGCCAACTTAAGATACTCCGTAAAGAAATCATGAAAAACTAAAATAAAGACCCGCTTATTTTATTTAGCCGTTTCCGGTCTGTCAAATGGAATAACGCTGGTCTGATAGACGGCACACCCGGAGTGCAAGCGCCGCCTTTCCTCATAAATGTTTACTTCTCCAGACTGATGACCTCTTCGTTGGTCAGGACCCGGACTTCAGAGTCCTTTAAAGCGTCCACCGCCCGGTCGGGGTCGTCGAACCTGAACACCAGGATGGCCGCGTCTCCGCGCCTTGCCACGAACGCGTACATGTACTCGACGTTCAGGTTTTTGCCGGCAAAGGCCTCGAGCACCCGGGCCAGGGCCCCCGGCTTATCCTGGACCTCGATGGCCAGAATTTCCGTGGTAACCACGGTGTAGCCCGCGTCCTTTAAAACCTGCATGCCCTTTTCATAGTCGGCCACGATCATCCGCAGGACCCCGAACTCCTTGGTCTCCGCTATGGTCATGGCCATGATGTTGATGTCGTTCTCTCCCAGCGCCCGGGCCACGCCCGCCAGGCGCCCCGGCTGATTCTCCACGAAAACGGAAAGCTGGTTAACCTTCATCTGTCGCTCCTCGTCTCCGGCTTGGCCGGTTTGACTTTAAATCTCCCGCTTGTCTATTACCCGCTTGGCCTTGCCTTCGCTTCTGGCTATGGTCTGCGGCTCCACCAGTCTCACCTTGGCGCTTACTCCCAGGTAATCCTTGATGTCGTGCTGAATGCGGCCGGCAAGGCTGTCCAGCTCCTTGAGCTCGTCCGAGAAAAGCTTCTCGTTCATCTCGATCTGGACCTCCATTACGTCCATGTTGTTCACCCGGTCCACCATGATCTGGTAATGAGGCTCCAGGCCCTCCACGTCCAGGAGCACGTGCTCGATCTGGGAAGGAAACACGTTCACGCCCCGGATGATGAGCATGTCGTCCGTCCGTCCGGTCACCCGGTGCATGCGGGCCGCGGTCCTGCCGCAGGCGCACTTTTCCGGGTTCAGAGAGGTCAGGTCGCGCGTCCGGTATCGGATCAGGGGGAAGGCCTCCTTGGTCAGGGTGGTTACGACCAGCTCGCCCTTTTCGCCCGGCGCGACCGGCTCGCCCGTGTCCGGGTTTATGACCTCCGCTATAAAGTGGTCCTCGTAAACGTGGGCCCCGCTCTGGTCCTCGATGCACTCGCAGGCCACCCCGGGGCCGATGATCTCGGACAAACCGTAGATGTCCATGGCCTTGATCTTCAACCGCCGTTCGATCTCGACCCGCATGTTCTCGCTCCACGGCTCCGCGCCCAGGACCCCGGCCTTCAAAGGCAGGCGGTCAAAGTCCACCCCGCTCTTCTCGCCCACCTCGGCCAGGTTCAAGGCATAGGAAGGAGTACAGCAGATCACGTCCGGGCCGAAGTCCTGCAGGAGCATCATCTGCCGCTGGGTCTGCCCGCCGCTTACCGGGACCACCGTGGCCCCCAGACGCTCCGCCCCGTAATGGGCGCCCAGCCCGCCCGTAAAAAGGCCGTAGCCGTAGGCGTTGTGGATCACGCTCTTCTTGGAGGCCCCGGAGGACGCGAACGCCCGGGCCATGAGCTCGGACCAGAGCTTTATGTCCTTTTTGGTGTAGCCCGCCACCGTGGGCTTGCCGGTGGTCCCGGAGCTCGCGTGCACCCGGACCAGCCGGTGCATGGGCACCGCGAACATCTTGAAGGGGTAGTTGTCGCGCAGGTCCTGCTTGCTGGTAAAAGGAAGCCTGGTGATGTCGGAGAGCTTTTTTATGTGGCGGGGGCTTACCCCTGCCTTGTCAAAGGCTTCCTTGTAAAACGGGACCTTGTCATAAACCCTTTCCGCCAGTGCCTGCAAGCGCTCGAGCTGAAGCTCCTCGAGCTTTTTGCGGGGCAGTTTCTCCTCCTCGCTCCGAATCAATTTATAAACCTCCTTGGCGAAATTAAGAATACATTATGGCTTTTCCGATTTTTGAGTGCCTGGAGGCAGTGGTTCACCTTTTTTGAGGAAAATCCTTTGCATTAAGGATGGCCCACACAACTCACCTCCATGATGGCCCACACAACTTGTTGTGTGGGCAGGCGCGCCTAGCGCGACTGCAGGTACTCTGTAACCGGGCTTGCATCTGTCTTCCGGTGTTGCTCATTTCAAAAAAGCAATAGGCTCCGCCGCTGAAACCTTGCCGCGGCCTCTCCCATGATCTTCGATCACCCACACAACAAGTTGTGTGGGCCATCCCTCGGGGAAAAGCGGTTTGTTCAAGTACGCGAAAACCATGAAGCTAAATTATCAACAAAAAGTGCTTGTGTCCAGCCAGTCCGAACTTCCATATAAGCGGCTTATTTTACCGGGGCTGGAAAAAGAGGCATGAATCAGGTTATAATATAAGTGCTAAGCGATACGCTCGTGCTCATTATGCGGAGGTTCGAAAAATGAAGCTGAAGATCGCGGTGGGTCTTTTCATCGCCTTGATCCTGGGTTTTACTGTCTTCGGGGACCGCGGCCTGGTCAGTCTTATCAAAATGAAGCGACAGAAGGAGGCGCTGGTCCGGCAGAAAGAAAAACTGGAGGAGAGTAACCGGGAGCTCCGGCAACAGATTGACCGGCTTCGGGACGACTATCTTTACATCGAGCGCCTGGCCCGCGAAGAGCTTGGCATGGTCAAGCCGAAAGAGTTCGTGTTTCAATTTCCCTCCTCCTCGCGGAACAATCCATGAGTAAAGAAAAGGGCGCGGAGGTCTGGACCTGGATCAAGAGACTGGTGCGTCCTCTCCTGTTCGTTCTTTTTTCTCTTCTTATCATGACGGGCCAGTTCGACGATTTTTCCGGGCTGGGGATGGGCCATTACTCGCTGGTGGCCCTTCTTCTTATCCTGGTCCTTCTCGAGGTGCTGGAGCTGGTGAGCCCGGCAGAGGACCATCGTTTCCGGCTCTTCCGGCTCGGGCTCTGGACCATGCTTGCCGTTACTATCGCGGTGCACGCTGCCGGAGGTCCGGACTCTTCTTTGTACCCGGCGGTCTACCTTGCTTTCGGTGTCCTGGCCGGGGTGTTGCGTCCGGGCTATGCTGCTCTTTTGGGGGCGGTTGTCCTGGGGCTGGAAGGGGGCTGGATTCTTTTGCAGATGCCGGGGGAAGGAGCCTGGTCCCGGCTTGGCATCCACGGAGCTTTCCTGGCACTTTTCGGCGCCGGTGTAGGGGTCTTCGTTCATACCGAGCGCCGCTCCAAGACGCGCGCTCTCCAGGTGCTCGAGCATTTCGAGCAGGACATCCACGACTTTCAGAAGGACGACACCGTGTTCAAGCTGTCGGGTCTTTCCGAAAGCGGCCGGAAGCGGGAGGCCGCCCGTTCGGTTTATGCACTGGACGAGGCTTTCTCGTCAGCCCTTTCCACCGGCCGGCAGCTTCTGGGCGCGGACGCCTGCGTTCTTTACTGGCGTTCAAGCCCCGATCATGACTTCCACCTCCGGGAGGCCTCGACCATCCGGGACCAGGTGGACAGCGAGTCAATGGTGATCTGCGGAGAGGGCATATTGGGATGGTGCGCCGACCAGAAGGAGAGCATCCGGGTATCGGGCCGCCGCCGCTTAAAGAACGCGGTTCCATATCTCGGCTCTGCTGATGTTCCCCTTCACCTTATTGCCGTGCCCATTGTAGAGGATGACTGGACCGCGGGCATACTGGTCGCCGACCGGTCTTCGGAAGACGAGTTTTCAGAGGACGACGAGAAGCTGGTCCGTTCCATATCGTTGCAGGTCATCGAAATCCACGAACACGCCTTGCTGGTGCGGCGCCGGGAGGCCGAGGCATCGCAGTGGAAGGCACTGGCGGAGCTGGGGCACCGGCTGAGCCGGACCTTGGACTTAAACGAAGTGCTGGACTCGGTGATGCGAACGGGCCAGATACTGTCCGGATTCAACGCGGCTTGCGTTGTTCTTCCTTCCCAGGAGACGGGCGCGCCCGTGGTGGTCCGGGCCGCTGGAGAGCTTGACGAGCGGCTCACCGGCCGGGAGCCGGACCTTTCCGAGACGCTTGTCCAATGGGTCCTTGACGAAAAGCAGCATCTTTATATTCCCGACCTGGAGTCCCGGGACAAGCGCACGCCCGTGCTGGGCAGGCGTGCCGACCCTTCCGGCATGAGGTCGGTACTCATCCACCCGCTTCCGCTACGCAAGTACTCGCCGGGGGCCATGGTTTTCTACTCTCATCTTGCCGA
Organism: bacterium; assembly: GCA_046484135.1. GTDB lineage: Bacteria > RBG-13-61-14 > RBG-13-61-14 > RBG-13-61-14 > DATKZS01 > CAYQTK01. Next base: position 6,604 of record JAWOBU010000103.1, on the reverse strand, counting down.
CGCTTTTTCCCGGCACAAGGTCCAGACCGCGGGCATCCTGGCCGACCTTGCCGCGGTGTCCATCCATAACGCCATGCTCCACCGGGAGACACAGAAGAAGGCGGTAACGGACGGTCTTACCGGTCTTTACAACCATCGGTGGTTCCAGGAGCGGCTGGGCGAAGAGGTCGAGCGGGCCGGACGGCTTGGCCACGAGCTCGCGGTCATCATCTGCGACCTGGACCGTTTCAAAAGGATCAACGACACCTATGGCCATCCGGTGGGGGACGAGGTTCTAAAGGCGGTGGCCCAGGTTCTCCGGGAGTCCGTCCGAAAAGTGGACAGCGCGGCCCGCTACGGCGGCGAAGAGTTCGTGCTCATCATGGTGGGAACGGGCGCGGAGGGCGCCCGGGAGTTTGCGGAGCGGTTGCGCAAGAAGACGGGCAAGCTGGTTTTCCACGCTTCCGGCAAGGAGTTCCGGGTAAGCCTTTCCCTGGGGATTTCCGTGTATCCCTCGGACGGCCGGTACAAGGAGGACTTGATCGAGCTGGCGGACGAGGCCCTCTACCGGGCCAAGCAGAGCGGCAGAAACCGGGCGGTCCTGGCCCGACAGATTGCCGGCCGGCCTACCGCGGTACTGGGCAAAAGCTCGTAGAAAGCCTCTGTTTTCGCTTCGGTTTTAAAGGGTTGGAGCAGCGGCGTGCGCATAGGCGGGCCCTTATTTCGAATGCTTCTTGACGCACTTGGGGGCTGATGTTATTAATAATAGGCAGGGGGTGTTCAGGGGGTATTTTCACGCGGAAAGGACCGAGGTTTGAACGGATGTGGGAAAGACATCTATAGAGGTCTTTATTCATTGACGCCATTCTTCCGGCCGCCTTTTTACATCAATTTATAAAGAGAGGACTATGCCCGATCCCGTCCACAAAGGAAGCTTCCAGGACTACTCGTTTGCCAAGGTCTATTACGCCATCGCCGGTAATGGCCGGACGGGCATAATGGACATCATTGACGAAAAGGACGAGCTTTTACAAAAGCAGATTTTCTTTTTGGGGGGCGACACGAGCTATGTAAAGTTCGGTCCTCTGCAAGAGAGCCTGGGCCAGATACTCCTCTCCCGCGGTGTTCTCAACGAGGACCGGCTTGACGAGATCATTGACGAGACGGCTTTGAACCAGAAGCAGATCGGTCAGGTACTGATAGAAAAGGGGATCATCAACTCGGACCAGCTTCACGAGCTTCTGGTTTACCAGGTCAAGCAGAAGCTCATCTCCTGTTTTTCCCTGACCGCGGGCTTCTTCCGCTTCCAGGAGGAGGCGGTGGCCCAGTTCAACCACGACGTTCCCATGTACAAGATAAACCCGGACGAGATCGTGTACCGGGGAGTTAAGCAGCACCACTCCATCGGCCAGCTTGAGAAGGAGTTCGAGTTCCTGCGGGAAAAAGGCCTTCGTCTTTCCCGCGACTTTGAGAGGCGCAAGGACAATATCCCTTTTCTGGAGGATGAGCTTACTTTTGTCCGCAGCATCGGTGAAGGCAAGGCTTTCCCCCACGTCATCGGCTCGAGTAATCTCGGGCTGACCCCTACCCTCAAGGTTCTGTACGCGCTTTTGGTCACCGGCCTGGTGGAGGTGGCCGAGGTCCAGACCCTTCGTAACGTAAAGGCAGAGGAGGGCGAGGGACTCCGGAGGAAGACCAAGACGATCGAGCTCTCCGAGCTGGATGAAGAAGCCGCTTCCGCGGAGTCTTCTTCTGGGGAGGGCGAGGATTTTGCCCGGCTGGTGGGCGATTACCTGAGTGAAAAGAGCAGGGGGGGCGAGTCGAGCGAGGAGGCCGCCACCAAGGACCTGACCGTATACGAGGACCGTCAGATCGAGATCTCTCCTGCTGCCGAGCTTTTCATGGAGAACAAGTCCGCGGCCCTCGAGGCCTACCTTTCCAGCCGCTCCAGCCAGGGAGCTTCAAGGCTCGGCGAGCTCATGGTCAAGAACCAGCTCATTGACGGCAACCAGCTTCAGGAGGCTTACACCCGGATGCGGACGGAAGGGACCAGCTTCTTGAACAGTCTTCTGGAGATGGGGGCCATCAAAGACGAGGACGTGCACACGGTCCTGTCCGAGCATTTCAAGGTCCCGGCCATCAAGCTTTCGGATCTGGAGCTGGACCAGGACATCGTCAGCCTGGTGCCGGAGGAAACATCTCTTAAACACAAAGTGATACCGATTAACCGGACGGGGGCCACCCTCGTAGTTGCCATGTCCGATCCCAGCAACATCGAGACGGTGGACGAGCTCAAGTTTCTGACCGGCCTTAACATTGACGTGGTGGTGGCGACGGAGAACGAGATCAAGGAGGCCATAGAGAGGTATCACGACTCCGCGGAGATGCTGGAGGACGTAATGGCCAGCTTTGACGACTCCGACATCGAGATGGGCGACTACGAAGAAGACTTTGATCTTGCTACCGTGGAGACGGACTCGGAGTCGGCGCCGGTGGTCAAGCTCGTAAACCAGATTCTTCACGACGCCCTGGGCAAGGGGGCTTCCGACGTACACTTCGAGCCCTACGAGAACGCCTTCCGCGTCCGCTACCGGATTGACGGCGTGCTCTACCATATCCTCTCTCCGCCCTACAAGCTGAGAAACGCCATTGTCTCCAGGATCAAGATACTGGCCAAGCTCAACATCGCAGAAAGAAGGCTTCCCCAGGACGGCCGCGTCTCCGTCAAGATGAAAGGAAAAAAAATAGACTTCCGCGTGAGCACCCTTCCCACCTTGTGGGGAGAAAAGATGGTCATGCGCATACTCGACAAAGAAAGCCTCCAGCTCGACCTGACCAAGCTCGGCATGCTCCAGCCGCAATTGAACGACTTCAGGTGGGCGTTCAAGCAGCCCTACGGAATGGTCCTGGTTACCGGGCCTTCCGGGTCCGGAAAAACCACCACCCTGTACTCGGCGCTGATCGAGCTCAACAAGATAAGCGACAACGTGTCCACTGCCGAGGACCCCATCGAGTATTACATGGAAGGAATCAACCAGGTCCAGATGCACGACGATATAGGACTCAACTTCGCTTACGCCCTCCGGTCCTTTCTCCGGCAGGACCCGGACGTGATCATGGTGGGGGAAATCCGCGACTTCGAGACCGCGGAGATTGCGGTCAAGGCCGCGCTTACCGGACATATCGTGCTCTCCACCGTGCATACCAACGACGCGCCCAGCACCATCAACCGGCTTCTGAACATGGGGGTCGAGCCCTTCCTTATCACAGCATCCATGAACGGCATCTTAAGTCAGAGGCTGGTCCGAAGGCTGTGCGACCACTGCAAAGAACCGGAAGAACTGGACAGGAAGGCCCTGTTGCAGGTGGGCGTGCCGGAGGAAGAGATTGACGACTTCGTGGCTTACACTGCGGTGGGCTGTCCTCAGTGCGTGGACCGGGGCTTTAAAGGCAGGGTGGGCATTTACGAGGTCCTTACCGTCAAGGGAGAAATCGCCGATCTCATCCTTAACGGCGCCACCCCCACCGAGCTCAAGCACGAAGCCATGGGGCAAGGAATGCTTACCCTGCGCCAGGCAGGACTGCAAAAGGTCAGGGACGGGGTAACCACACTGGAAGAGATCACCAGGACCACAATGCCCGACTTCATGAGCGGAGAGTCCGTGCCGGAAGAGTAAGTCCCTTGCAAGCCCGGAAATTCCCCCCTTCGCTGCGCTTTGGCGTCTCTGCGTGATACAGTTAATCGCCTTGTCTCATCTTTTGAACAACACTCTCGCGCATTTTAGCCTGCGCCTACTTCCGCCGGAGCCGGAACACGGTGAAGCCGTCCGTTCCGGTCAGGTGGGGAAAGGTGCGGAGCATCTTGTGGGAAGTTACTGAAGCGGCTTGCGGCAGGTGGCAGGCCGGGTCTTCCTGTTCGAACCCGCCGGTCTCCAGAAGCGAGGATATCACTTTCTCGTTCTCTTCCAAGGTGAAGGTGCAGGTCGAGTAAACCAGCACGCCTCCCGGCTTCAGCCATTTGGCCACGTTGAGAAGAATGGACCTTTGGAGCTCGCCTTGGGTATATGCGTCCTCCGGCTTTCGTCTCCATTTTATCTCCGGCGAGCGGCGGATGATGCCCGTGCCGGTACAGGGCGCGTCCACCAACACCCGGTCGAAAAGTACGCCCCGAAAGCCGCGCGGGAGCGACTTCTTAAGGGAAAGCGAAGCGTCTCCCTCCATGGTGGTTACGTTGTCCAGGCCCAGCCGGCGGGCCTCCGGCAGTAGACGCTCCAGACGCCCCTTGTGAACGTCCAGCGCCAGTATCCTGCCTTTGCCCTCCATGAGCTGGGCCAGCTCCAGGCTCTTGGTCCCCGGAGCCGCGCAGGCGTCCAGCACCGTCTCGCCGGGCCGAGGCCCCAGCAAAAGCGGCGGGAGCTGGCTGGCCTCGTCCTGCACCTGGAACAGACCGTCGTCAAAGCCGGGAAGATCGCGCACCGGTACCGGATCGGGAACAATCACCGCCAAAGGAGACAGCTTCCCCGGCCGGACCTCAATGCCGTGTTTCGACAAAAGACGGATAAAAACCTCCCGGCCCGTGCGCATGCCGTTTATGCGTAAGCTAAGCGGAGGCTTTATGTTGTTCGCCCGGCACAGCTCGGCGGCGCCGTCCTCGCCGAGTCTTTCCGTCCAGTCCTTTACCATCCAGAGCGGATGGGAGTACATGGCCGCGGTCCTCTCGGCAGGGTCCCTTATGCTCTCCGGAGCTTGCAGCTTTTTCTCCCCCGATGCGAGCGACCGGAGCACTGCGTTCACAAAGCCGCGCGAGCTGGAAGGCGCCAGCGAAACGCTCTCGTCCACGGCCGCGCTTTGGGGCACCCGCGAGAGAAAAAACAACTGGTAGGCCCCGAGCCGGAGGGCCAGGAGCGTCCTTCTTTCGATCTTGGAAAGGGGACGGTCCGCAACCTGCCCGAGGTAATGATCGAGATATGAACGGTGCCGGAGCACGCCGAACACGAGCTCGTGGGCGAGAGACTTCTCCGCCCCCGCAGGCCGATGCCGCTTAAAGAGGTTGTCGAGCACGATGTCGGCAAAAGCGTCCTGTGCTTGTACCCTCCACAAGGCATGAAAAGCCATGGACCGGGCGCTGCCCTTGGCCGGGCCTTTTGGAGAATTCTTGTTCATTGCCGTCCTTATGTTAACCGGAGGCAGGAACGATTTCCAGGAGGGAGCCTTGGGTTTAAGGAGTTACACCGATTTTCCAGCTTAACTTTTAAATTTACTTTAACAGTAGAGGGTAAAGATTGGAGAAGATGGAAGCGAAAAAAGTCGCATATCCTCCGGACGGCCCTGCCCGTGCGTCTGCGAACGAATGGGTTAACAAGCCGGCCGTATCTTTACGGGTTTCTTTTCGCCGGCGAGCTATTGAAGTGTTTTCGAAGTTTGGGAAAACGAGGCAACTTCTGCGCTTCTGCGCTTCGTGCAGGTTGACAAACCCGGTCAGGTTAACTATAGTAGCCGTGTAGCCGGGGCGTAGCGCAGCCTGGTAGCGCGCCTGCTTCGGGAGCAGGAAGTCGCTGGTTCAAATCCAGTCGCCCCGACCATCAAACCCCTCCGCCGAAGCCTTTGCCAAGGCGGAAAGGAAACTTTCGGCGTTTTCCGGCGCTGCCTTTTCATCTCCAGGCAGTGTTTGTCCACAATTGTTTTTGTCGCTTCCAAGAAGCAGTTTTTTGTGCGAGAGTCTCGAGTCGCGACTTCCGTCGCTTGCATGCAACTTATAAACTTTTATGTGATCCTCTAGTAGTTGCAACGGAGAATTATTTGCGCGATTTTCCTTTTGCCAAATATCGAGATGGAGTCAACCCCGCCTGCCAAAGCCGCGGCGCAGGCAGGACATAACTTTCCGGCGTTCCTTCTAAATAACTTAGATCATCTGTGCTCATTGAAATTCCTATAACCCGAAGTGTTCACCAGATTGGAGATTCGTTTCTTGTTTTAACATCCCGAGCCTCTTGCAAAAGTCTGATTATCGAGATGGCAAGGAAGGCTTTGGATGGTGGGAGCGAGCTCCAGCTCGCGATCATCGAGACCTGCCTGCCTGTGCGTGTCCGCACGCAGACAGGGAGGTCTCTCCCACCTTTTCTTCGCTCTTTTTGCAAAAGGCTCATCCTGGTAGAAACAAATCAACCCGCAATGTATGTTTTCTAAAGTTCAAATGTTTACAAAGCCTGTTTAAAAAAATTGCTGAATAAGCAATAAAACTGTAGGTTTATGCATGAAAAGCCTGTATAATGGAATGTACGAAAAAGATTACAGGGAGGCTTTCCATGCATGAAAAAGATATCAAGAGGTCGGTGAAAAATCAACTCAAGGCGAAATTTCCGGGGTGGAAGAGTCTGAGCAAAAGGCAAAAGGGGGAATTGGCGTCGCAGGTTTTGGAGGAGATCATGTCGGGGTATGATTTCTCCGGCGCGGTGGATGCCCCGCTCCATGAATTGACGGGCGTTCCCGAGGTGCCGGCGGGGGTGCTGTCCTTGAGCGAGATGGAGGAGTTTATCGCCGGGACCCGTAGCGGTCTTTTAGACTTCAATCGTTCGTGGTCGCAAAAGCGGATCAAGGACCCGGAGCTCAAGGCCATTGACGCCCT
>JAWOBU010000078.1:0-13788 GCA_046484135.1 bacterium | reverse complement strand
AAGTTCAAGGCGGCAAACGCGGCGTCCGTCAAGGTCTTCGGTTCGATATTGTACTCGAAGTTAAGATGCAGGGGGTAGATACACTTGGCGAGGTAAATCCAGAACACGCGCTGTTCGAGCAGTACATAGGCGGGCCAGCTCAGCTTTTCCATCTCCGGGCTGTCCAGGATGATCATCCACTGAAGCCGGAGAAGGACGTACACGGCGCTTAGTGCGAGGCCGAACAACACCCGCGCGCGCGGTCTTCCGCGGGCGGAGTCCAGGAGCAGGAGAGCGACCGGCAGGCTCGCCGCGGACTCCTTGCATAAAAGAGCAAGCACGAAAAAACCCGCGGCGAACCAGTCGCGGGAAGGCTTATCGTCTGCCAGAAGATGGAAGTAAACCGCGGCCAGGCTGAAAAGAAAGGCCATGAGATCGAACCGCGCGGAGATATAGTTTACGCTCTCGGTGGCCAACGGATGAAACAAGAAAGCGGCGGACGCGAGAAAGGCGGCGCTTCTCCACGGCCGGAGCCGAAACACGACGAGGCCGAGAAGCAGGGCGCAGGCAAAGTGGAGCGCCAAATTTACGGCCCGAAAAGGCAAGACATCAGGCAAAGGATAGATGTATCCTCTTTTCATGTCCGGCAGTACCCGGCCGGACTCGCCCGTACGCGGGTCCGTGTAGTAGTAGCGCATCCTGGTTTCTTCGCCGCCCGAAAGCTCAACAAAACTTTGAAAGGCGCCGTATTCCAACACGCGGTCCGGCTCTTCGGGCCGGTGCATCGCGGTCTGGAAGGCAAAAGTAAGGTTCACCAGGGACCGGAACGGGTTTTCCCGCACCGCTTGATAAAAAGAAGCCGCCTGGATTTTCCGGTTCTTAATAATAGTTACGTAATCATCGAAAATAAAAGACATGTTGCGGGCGGGGCTGTAGACGGCCACAGCCGCGGCGATCAATCCGGCGGCAAGTAGGATTAAGAGAGCTTTTTGTTTCAAACGGGAGGCCTTCATTTCAGGCGATGGCGAAGCCCATCCGGCTCCGCAGCCTGAAGTAGGGATCGGAGACGGAGAACTCCAGAAGCTCTATTATGTCCTCGTTCTTTTCCCACAAGGCCTTTTTATCTTCCAGCTCGGTGTACTTTTCTTTTTGATAACGGCTGTCCGACTTGATAATGGCATCGAACGCCTTGAAGGGGTCCCCGCAAACCAGGAGCCCGCCGCGATTGTCGGTATGCTCCAAAACCTTTTTCCATTTTTCCGGATCAACGTTCGCGGTCTCCTGGCTGAACCGCTCCGCGGCGTGCTCGACATCGGTTCGGCCCTTCCGGGGGACCAGCTTGCGGAGCGCTTTCTTCTGTTTTTCCACTTCGTCCGCGCTGACTCCGGGAAGCTCGAGATCGAGGTCCGCGTTAACTGCCATTGCCAAAAGGCACAGCGTCCGGAGCACTTTTTCCGGCGGATTCTGATATACAATGGAGTGCTTGTTGGCGGCGTTCTCCAGAAGTTTTCCCATGATGAAACGCTGCTCTTTTTCATCGAAGCGATTGAACCACTCGGCGTTGGCGATAAGAGATGGAGGCGCGGTGTAGATGACCGCCGGGGCCTTGTTCTCGGGAACAAGGTAGATGTCCAGGTCTTCCAGGCCCAGGTTGACGGCGATCTCCGAGGCCAGGTCTTTTACCGGCGATTGAGAGTCCGCGGAGAGGCGGTGTGCTTTCTTGGCCCCGAAATGTTCGGGTTTTATAGGAAAGACCTTGATTAGGTAATCGCCCATGGCAATGAGCATGTCCCGGAGGGGCCCTTTTTCTTCGGGATGAACAAGCTGCCCTTCTCTCTCCATCTGGGGCAGAGATTTCCGGCTCTGCATTTTCACCTTGGCAAGGTTGGCCTCGTAAAACATCTCCTCTTCGTAGTCCAGCTCGCCGAACGCGTTCAGGTAACCGTACAAGTTGAACATGGCGTCGTAGTTCTGCTGCGACTTGTAGATGGTAGCGAGGTCCCGGTAAGTCTGGCCCCGGAAGGGGTCCATCCGGAGCAGGGTCCGGTTTTCCTGCTTGGCCTGGTCAATGAATTTGGGGTCGGACAGATAAAGGGAGGCAAGCTCGGAGCGGGCTTCCCGGTCGTCCGGGTTCATCTTGATGGCCTTCTGGAAGTGAAGCACCGCCCTTTCGTTGTTGTCGGTATGGTCGCGGTAAACCTGTCCCATCTTCCGGTAGGTGGGAGCAAGGGATGACTGGTCCTCCTCCGGCACCAGCCGCACGAACTTCTCCGACGTCTCGATAAACTGCTGCCATTCTTCCTGCTCCAGGTAGATGTCCAACAAGGCCTGCATGGACGGCACATGAACCTCGTTGAGCCGGAGGGCCGACTCGAACTGCTCCCGCGCCCGACCGAGGTCGCTCATACCCTCCATGTACACGCGGCCCAGGTGGTAATGATGATCAATCAGCTTTTCCCGGTCCTGTTCGAGATTCAGAAGCTCCTGGTAAGCCTTCTCCGCCTCCGGCCACGACTGCTGCCGAAAATGGATGCCGGCCAGGCGGGTCCAGGCCGTCAGGTGATCGGGGGCTATCTCCACCGCTTTCTGGAAATGGGCAAGCGCGCTCCGCTCCTCCTTGATGTGGTCCTCCAGAACCACGCCCTTGCCGGCCAGGCCTTCAGCGGCGAGCGGCTTGGAAGGAGCGCTCCGGATCAACTGGTCATAAGCCCCCAGCGACTTCTGCCACTGCTCGGTGCGAAGATACGCGTCAATTAAGACCTTCAGGGTCTCGTAGTCGCCCGGCTTTATCTCCAGGGCCTTCTCATAGGCGGCGGCCGCTTCCGCTGTCCTGCCCCGCCGGTCCTCGATGTGTCCCTTGCGGTGGAAAAGAGAAAACGCGGCTTCCTCGTCCTGTTCTTCGCGGACCACTGTTAACAGCCGGTCGGTAAATGCGGCCGCTTCTTCCCAGTTTTCCCTCTGGGTGTAAATCTCGGAGAGCCTCTCCAGGGACGGCCGGTACTCGATCTGCTCCACCGAGGAGTGATAGCGGCTCATGGCCGGGTCGGTCTCCCCCGTCTTTTCCGCGCACCAGCCGGACTTGTACCAGACCTCGGCCGCATAGGCCGACTCTTTTCCTTCCAGGGCACCCGTCCGTATCTCGAAAAGCGGTCTGGCCTTATCCCAGCTCTCGTTCTTGTAGTAAATCTCCGAGAGGGGCTCGGCCGCGGGCAGGTAGTCTCCCTGTAAAGACAACGCCCGCTCATAAGAGCCGGCCGCGGAGTCCTCGTCCGCGAGGTTCTCTTCATAAATGTTTCCCGCCCGGGTCAAGAGCTCGAGCTTGGCGCTGGTCTCCTCGACTATCTGCTCTTCCCGGAAAAGCAGATTGACCACTTGGGGGAAGTCCTCCCGCCTCTCGTAAACGGCGCGGGCGGCATGGACAGGCTCGAGCGCAGAGGAGTCTATCTCCATGGCCCGGCCGTAAAGATCGAGGGCGTGGTCCTCGTTGTCGAGCCTCTCCTCCAGTACCGACCCGGCCTTCAGGAGCAGGTCCACCGCGCGGGCTTTTTCGTCGGAAACAAGCTCGGCCAGGGAAGCGCTGCGGTCCACGAAAAGCCGGTCTTCGCCGGTGCGTTCGTAAAGGGACACCAAGGCCTCGAGCGCGGGCACGTGGTTCTCGGAAATCTCCCGCACCCTCTCCCAGCTCTTTATGGACTCTTCCAGGTTGGACAGCTTTTCGTCCCATAGAGAGCCAATGCGGGAGTAGTACTCGATGCGGGCGTCTCGGTCCTCTTCCAGGGAGGCCAGTCTTTCCAGGGTGTCTATGAGCTCTTCCCACCTCTCGGCCTCGGTAAAGAGCCGTTCCAGGCTGTTGAGCACCGAGGTGCGGGAAGGATCGAAGTCGCGGGCTGCTGTAAGATGGTTTATGGCTGCGTCCTGGTCGGCGAGCTGCTCTTCCTGGATGGAAGCTATCCTTTCATGAAGGGTGGCCTTGGTGGAGTTCTCTTCCACCTTTTCGGCCTGAGACTCTAACACCCGGACCAGCTCCTGATATCTTCCTTCCCGCTCGTAAATCCTCTCGAGCTCGGAGAGAAGGTCCGGCCGGGAGGGGTCCAGCTCCAGCGCCCTTTTCAACTGGGCTATGGCCCGGTCAGGGTCGGAGAGCTTCTCGTCGAGAACATTGGCCATCCGCACCAGGAGGGATATCTTCTCTTCCACCTCGGGGGTGGCGGCCTCGAAGGCGTGCAGGGCGTTTACCATGTCCTCCCACCTGCCGCGGGCCTCGAGGAGCCGGATAACCTCCCGGTGGCTCTCCGCACGGTCGGGAACCATTCGAAGCACTGCCTGGTGGCACTTTATGGCCTCGTCCTGGGCCTGGTACTTTTCCTCGTAAAGTCCGGCCAGCCTGACGTAAATGTCCACCAGTACCCCCTTGTCCTTTCGGAGGGGTATCTCGGTAAGGAGCATCCGGATCAGCTCTCCCCACTGCTGCCTTTCCTGGTAGAGGAGCTGAAGCTCGCGCAGGAGGGGGGCGTTCTGCTGGTCCTTGGCCAGTACCTGTCGCAGGGCGGCTATGCTCTCCTCCTCCGCTCCCAGGTCGTCGCGCAGAAGGTAGGCGAGCTGAAGCCTTACCGTGCTTTCCTGTTCATCCGACATCTCGGACAGAAGCCGGGCCAGTACGTCCGCGCGGGTGCGATGGTCCCCCGACCACAGGCAAGCCAGGACCAGCCCGTGCATGGCATCCCTGCCTCCGCCGTCTTCTTCCAGGAGAGACTGGAAGGAGCGCTGCATGGCCGCGGCATCAACCTGTCCGTCCGGGCCGGAAAATTCTCCCCTGCCCCACGCGGCCTCCCACAAGAGGGCCTTTCTGCTCGTGCCGGCAAGAGACTTGCCGAACTCTTCCGTAAGACCCAGGTACCGGCTCCAGTAACCGGTGAGCTGGGCCAGGTCTATCATGGGAAGACACAAGTAAGGACCGTCCGCAAGGCCCACCCGGGCTTTTTCATAAGCGCTCCAGGCGTCCGCGAACTCGCCGGATATCTCGTGCGCGCAAGCCAGGCGGACAAGCCTGGCCGACCGGAGCGGCCCTTGCGCGTCTTCGGCAAGAAGGGCCATGACCCCGGCATAGGCAGGAAAGTCAGAGTCGCGGTAATAAATCCTTCGCAGTGATTCTACCCCGAACGGGTCGGAAGCGTCCGCCAGCTCTTTATACAATGCTGCGGCCTGGTCCTTCTGTTCCAGCCGGACTTCCTGCGTCCAGGCCAGGCCGGCACGAACGTGCGATTGTACGTGCGGGTCCTCCGTGGATTGAAGGATGCGGGAGAGGGAGCCGGCCACGTTGTTCCAGGACCCTTTGCGGGCGCTGACCCGGGCGATGGTTTTCAAAGCCGTCCGGTCGGACGGGTCGGATTTGACTATCTCTCCGTACAAGGCAAAAGCCTGGTCCTCCCTGTTCAGCCTCTCCAGGTAGATATTGGCCAACCAGTTCCGATAGAACTTCTGAATGGCAGGGTCCTGCACCAGTTTGATGATGGCGGAAAGAAACCGGGCCAGGTTCTGATAATCGCCGTTTAAGTGATAGATGCGGTTCATGGAAACCAGCACGGGAAGCTGGCTGGGGGGTATCTCCAGTGCGCTCCGGTAGGCCTGGAGCGCGCTTTCCTGGTCGGCGAGCTTGTAGGTGGCGAGCTCCGCCTTGGTAAAAAGCAGGGCCTGCCGGACGCGCTGGTCCTCGGTGGCGGAAAGAAGCCGGTCCATGACCTCGAGCGCTTCTCCGTCCCGGCCCGACCTGCGCAAAGCCTCGATCAGCCAATGGGGGGCGGAGAGGTCCTCCGGCACCTTGTCCATCCACTCGCGGCAAGCCTCCACCGCGGCCTCGTAATCGCCGATGTCTTCCAGCAACAACCGCACCCGCTCGAAAGCGAAGAAGGATATCTCCCGCGGGTCGGAAAGTACGGCCATGAGCCGCGAGGCCAGGTCGGCGCGTTCGTTGGCCGAGCCTCCTTCCATGGCCCATTCCGCCGCCAGAAAAAGACCGCTCACGTTTTCCGGCTCCCTTTCCAGGAAAGCGCTGATCCTTTGGCGCGCTTCTTCCACGTTGCCTTCCAGGTCGGCCTTTATGCGGGCGGAGAGCATCTCCAGCCCTGCCGCGGACTGTCCCTCCCGGCTTTGAATGGCCTCGAGCAGGTTTTGCAGATGGTCCCCTGCTTCGGCCCAGTTGCCCGCCGACTCCTCCATCTCGAAGAGCGGGCCCCGGCTCAACAGGGGAGCCCCCTCGACAGCCTGGTACCACTCTTTGGCTTTCCCCGGCGACTTGAACCTGAACTCCCGTATCTGGCCCAGCCGGAGGGCGGCCGCCCGGACCATGCCGGTGTCCCCTTCGGCCTCAGCCTTCTCGAAAAACCTTGCGTAAGACTCCTCTACTTTTTCCCAGTCGCCTTCGCGAAGATACAGCACCAGGTTGAGCCACAATGCCTCCCGGCAGTCGGGGTCCTCGGCAAGCAGCCGCTCCAGGCCGGCATGGGCCTCGTCGAAAGAACCCAGCCGCAAAGCCTGCAGCCGGGCCTGCTCCAGCCGGAGGGTGCGCTCGTCCCAGATGCTTCCCTTCTCCAGCTCGGTGTCCAGGACGTTTACCAGCTCCTGCCACTCGCCGCGCTTCCAGTGAATCTCGAAGAGCCGGGAGCGGGAAAGAGGCCCCCAAACGGGGTAGTCTCCTACCCTCTGGTAAAGGGACACCGCGGTATCGGGGTCTCCTGCGCGCTCCGCTGCCACCGCCGCCCGGAAAAGAAGACCGGCTTTCTCCCGGGCATCCGGAACCAGGTCGGCCTGGCTTACCAGGGCCCGGGAAAGTGCGTCAAAGTCTTTTTCCCGGTAAGCTTTTTCCTCGGAAGCCCTTGCTTCCAACAGCTCAGAGGACGTAGATTCGTTCATGGCACACCATCACTTCCTGCTCATTATTATGGATAAACCTTTGCGGTCTGTTCTGTCCTGCGGATGGAAGATTAAGCCTTAACCGTTGCCCTTGCCCGGCAGAGACCTCGAGGCTTGTGCCTCTTTTATCGAAACAGGTTCTATCTTTCGGCGAGTAGCTGAGCTACTACATGGTAGAGCCGCTCGGCGAACTCCTCCGCGGATGAGCCGGTGCCCTTGTTGATGTACTTGGCCGGAGCACAGTACTTGAGCACCTTTTTGAAGGTGTCGTCACACTTGTAGGACGTGAAAAAGAGAATGGGAACCGGCTTCGTTTTCTCATATCCTTTTTCTATGGCCCGGAGGAGGACCGCGGCGTTAATCCCGTTCAAAATCGGCATGTTAACGTCAAGGATAACAAGGGAGATGAGTTGCTTATCCTTGATCCGGTCCACCACCGTGGAGATGAACTCCTCGCCGTCCTTGCAGGCGTCCACCGTCTTGGTGATCTTTTTGTCCTGCAGCATCCGGCTGACCGTCCGGAGGAGCACGGGCGAGTCCTCTGCGGCTATCACGTGCTGGAGGGTCTTAATAGGTTCGGATTCCTGCTCCGGCTCGTCCTGGAGAATAAGCCCGCAGATCGAGCAGTGCTTGAGCTCGTCCCCCTCGGAAAGCATGACAAAGTACTCGACGTTCTCGCCGCAACTGGGACAGTAGAGCTTTTCTTTATCTGCCGACAAACCATATCTCCTCGAAAAACAGGCTTGGGAGAACCTCTGTGGTGTTGTTGATTTTTATCATAATCACATAATACCTTCTAAATTTTATATGTCAAGATCAAGGGTTACAAGTCATGTTTCAAAAGCTGGTTTTAGTTAGTTTCCTCTGCTACCATGACTCGGATGCAGGAAAAACGGGATATGATTGGCTCCATCCTGGTTGTAAGGTTCTCTTCCATCGGCGACATAATTCTTACTACCCCCGTGCTTTCCGCTCTCGCCCAGCGCTTTCCCGGGTCCTCCATAGACTTCGTGGTAAAGACGGAGTACAAGGAGCTTGTAAAAGGACATCCCGCGGTGAGGCAGGTGTGGGCCTTTGACAAGAACACGGGCTTTCGCGGCTTAAAGGACCTTAAGAACCGGCTCAACCGGCAGGGCTATGACCTTGTACTGGACCTGCATTGCAACTTAAGGAGCACTTACTTAAGGGTCCGCACCCGGGCGTTCATGAAAAGAGCCTACCGCAAGCACACCTTTGCCCGGCTTCTGCTCAAGAATTTCCGGGTGAACCTTTTAAATAACGCGCCCCCGGTTTGTGACCGGTACTTCAGCGCGCTGGAAGACTTCGGGGTATCGCGGGAGGGCAGAGCTCCCGAGCTTTACCTTCCGGCCGAGAGCCGCGCCAAAGCGACGGCTGTTCTCGCGGAAGAAGGAGTGGAGCCTCCGGAGGTGTACGTGTGCCTGGCGCCGGGAGCCAGTTATCCCACCAAGCGCTGGAGCGCGGAAGGCTTTGGCGAAGCCGCGACAAGTCTCGCCGGCACGGAAAAGGCGGTGGTAATGGTCGGCGACGAGTCCGACCTGACGGTCTGTTCTTTCATCTCGGCTGACCTGGCTGAAAAGGGAGTCCAGGCCATTAACCTGGCCGGTCGGCTTTCCCTGGCCGAGTCGGCGGCGGTGCTTGCAAAAGCCAGTGTGGTCCTCTCCAACGATTCCGGCCTTATGCATATAGCGGCTGCCCTGAATCGTCCGCTGGTGGCGGTGTTCGGTCCCACCAGCCGGGAGCTGGGCTTTTATCCGCAGGGGAAGAGGTCCGGGACGGTTGAAGTCCACGGCCTGTCCTGCCGGCCCTGCACCCTGCACGGGGACCGGGAATGCCCCGAGGGACATCATGATTGCATGAGGATGATCGCTCCGGACCAAGTGGTCAAAGAAGCGGAAAAAGTCATGGAAAGGGAAAGCTGAAACGATAACAGCCCATGATCGAACTTTTGTATAAATACCTTATCGCCCCCATGATGGCCGGCGGATACCGGCTGGCGGCCCTGATAAACCCCAAGGCGCGGGAGTTCTTTCGCATAAGGGAGGACATGTTTGAAAGGCTCGAACGCGAAGCCGGAGATGACGGTCGTTTCCGGATCATGGTCCACGTGGCTTCGGCGGGCGAGCTTTTGGAAGCGCGGCCGGTGCTCCGGGCCTTACGCTCTTGCAAGGACCCGCCTTACCTGGTCCTTTCTTACACATCGCCTTCGCTTACCGATAAGCTCCTGAAGGACTCCGCGGACCTGGTTACGCCTTCGCCGCTCGATACGCCCGGCCGGGTGAAAAGGTTTCTGAATCTGGTGCGGCCGGACCTGGTGGTCTGGAGCAGCTATGACGTATGGCCGGCGCTGGCGTGGGAGGCCCATGCCCGCAACATTCCCCTTTTTCTTGTAAACGCGCGCCTGCCCGCAGTCTCGGGAAGGTACCGCTTCCCCGCCCGGCTCCTGTTTTCGCGGGTGTACTCGCGTCTTCAGGCTGTGGGGGCCATTGACGACGACAGCGCCCGCCGCTTCCGGCATTTGGGGGTCCCCTCCGCTACCGTCTCGGTTACGGGCAACTGCCGGTTCGACGAGACCCTGGCCCGCTGCCGGTCGGTAGCCGTTTCCGACCCGGACCTTCGGCCCCTGCCGGATAACGAGTTGGTGTTGATACTGGCATCCACCTGGCCGCAGGACCACGAAAGGGTGTTGCCCGCCCTGGCAGAGCTCCTGGAGAAGTATCCCGGCCTGTCCGCGGTTGTCGCGCCCCACGAGCCGTCGGACCGACACCTTGCGGAGATCGAGGATTTCCTCCAGGCGCGGAACATACCCCATCAGCGCTACCGGTCCTTGCGGGAAGAGGGCAAGCAAGGAGACAGGGTGGTGGTGGTTGATACGGTGGGCGTTCTTTATAAACTCTACAAAAAAGGCCATGCCGCGTACGTAGGCGGGAGCTTTCAGCAGGGGGTCCACAACGTGATGGAGCCGGCGGGCATGGGTCTGCCGGTGCTGACGGGCCCGGTCCATCATAACAGCCCGGAGGCGGAGAGGATGATCGAGCAGGGCGGAGCGTATGAGGTGCGCGGTTCGGAGGACGTGGTAAGAGTGGTCTCCGGGTGGATGGATGACCCGTCTTCCCGGGAACGGGCGGGACAAAAGGCGCTGGATATGATACAACAAAGCGCAGGGGCCACTCGAAAGACCATGGAGCTATTGTCCGAACATCTTCCGCAGGAGGAGAACGCATGGGGAGCGAAGCAGGACGAAAATATATAAGGGACCTGGAGGTCGGCGAAAAGGTTACCGACTTTTTCGTGGTGAAGTCCAAGCGAAACCTGACCACCCGCAACAACAAGCCCTACCTGGACGTGGACCTGGCGGACAGGTCCGGCCAGGTGAACGGCAAGGTGTGGGACCGGGCGGAAGAGCTCTCCGACCTTTTCCAGCGCGGCGACGTGATCAAGGTCAAGGCCATGGTGGAGCAGTACATGGGCAAGAAGCAGCTCAAGATTTCCGACTTGCGTCCGGTAGGCCGGGAGGAGGAGCTGGACTGGGAGTCGCTCATTAAAAAGAGCACGCGGGACGCGGAGGACATGGTTTCCGAGCTTCGCGAGCTTTGTGAGTCCCTGGAATCCGCTCCGCTCCGGGAGCTCATGGAGGCTTTCTTCGAGGACCGGGAGTTCATGGAGGGGTTTAAGATATCCGCGGCCGCCCGCAACGTCCATCACGTCTACCAGGGCGGGCTGGTCGAGCATACCCTGAACGTGACCCGGATCGCCCTTTCCGCGTATGATCTTTACGGGGAGGACCTGGACCGGGACATGCTGATCGCGGGCTGTATCCTCCATGACGCGGGCAAGATACGGGAGCTCGACTCCCGGGTCGAGATAGGCTACACGGACGAGGGGTACCTGGTCGGGCACCTGGCGCTGGGGTCGGCCATGTTGCGGGAAAAAGCGGCGACCATACCCGAGCTTCCCGAAGACCTTCTGATGGAGCTTGATCACATCATCCTGTCGCACCACGGAGAGAAGGAGTGGGGCTCGCCGGTGGTCCCCATGACCCCGGAGGCCATGATCGTGCACTGCTCCGACCAGTTGGAAGCCAAGACCAAGATACTCTTGACCTCCATCGAGGAGGACCCCAACCAGGACGAGGAGTTCACCCAGTATCACCGGACCCTGGCCCGCCACTTCTACAAGAGAAAGGCCCGGCGGGAAAACCGGGAGTCGTAAACAGGAGCGGGAAATAACTATTAATGAAGTACGAGTATTTTATCGGACTGCGTTATTTAAAGGCCAAGCGGCGCCAGACCTTTGTGTCCGTGATCACGGGCATATCCATAACCGGCGTAATGGTGGGGGTGGCGGCGCTCATCATCGTGCTGGCCGGCATGGACGGGGTCCAGGATTACATGCGGGACAAAATCCTGGGCTTCAACGCCCATCTCACCGTTTACGGTTTCGGGGGTATCAAGAACCCGGACAAGGTGATCCGGGAGGCAAGCGAGCTGGCGGAGATAACGGGCGCCAGCTCCTATGTCACGGAGCAGGTAATGCTGAAAGGGGGAAGCCAGAGCGCGGGGGTCATGATCCGGGGCATTGATCCCTCCACCGCGGACCAGGTCATGTCGCTTTCGGGGCACATGCTTCGGGGGTCTGTCCATGATTTGCAAACAGGGCCGGACAAGACCGGTGCTCCGCCCATCTGCGTGGGAAAGGAGCTGGCCCACAAGCTGGGGGTGTATGAAGGCAGCGATCTCACCATGATCATCCCGGAGGGAAAGATGTCTCCATTGGGGCTGGCGCCCTCCTTCCGAAGGTTCCAGGTGGCCTGCGTTTACGAGTTCGGGTTCTACCAGGTGGACTCGGGAGTGGCCCTGGTAAACATAGACCTGGCCCGGAAGCTCTTCAAGCGGGGCGACAAGGTGGACGCGGTCGAGATAAAAACCGACAACATCTATAACGTGGGCCAAACCAAGGACAAGCTCCGGGAGAAGCTCGGGTCCATGTACACGGTGGAAACGTGGTGGGAACAGCAGCGGGGGCTGTTTGCCGCGCTCAAGATGGAGCAGCTCCTCTCCGGGCTGGTGCTGTCGCTCATCATGCTGGTGGCCTGCTTCAATATCGTGTCCATGCTGCTTATGGTGGTCATGGAGAAGTACCGGGACATCGCCATTTTGAAAAGCATGGGAGCCACCGACGGCGGGATCATGCGAATTTTTATCACCCAGGGGACCATAATCGGAGTGATCGGGACACTGCTGGGTGTGATAGTGGGGGTGGTCCTTTGTTACATCCAGAACGTACATCCCATCCTCAAGTTCGACCCCTCCATCTACCAGTTCTCCGCCGTTCCCATGAATCTGACCTGGTTCAACGTTGTAGGCGTGGCCTTGGGGGCGATACTGCTTTCTTTCCTCACCACCCTCTATCCCTCCTGGCAGGCGGCCCGCAGCAAGCCCGCCGAATCGCTGAGGTACGAGTGATGGATAATGCAACCACAGAACCGCTCGTGCGCCTGGAAGACCTGGACAAGAGCTTTTACCGGAACGAGGGAGAGGTCAGGGTCTTGAAAGGGATAGACCTGGAGATCAGGCGGGGAGAGACCGTGGCGGTGGTAGGAGTCTCGGGAGCGGGAAAGTCTACCTTGCTCCATATCCTGGGAGCGCTGGAGCTTCCCACCCGGGGCAGGGTACTGATAGACGGCAACGAAATAAACCGGATGCAAGCCAGGGAGCTCGCCCGGTTCCGAAACGTGCACCTCGGCTTCGTGTTCCAGTTCCATCACCTGCTCCCGGAGTTCACCGCGCTGGAAAACACCATGATGCCGGCACTGATCGCCCGTATCCCCGCCTCCCGGGCAAAAGAAAAGGCGGAAGAGATACTCACCGAGCTCGGACTGGCTGATCGGCTGAGTCATAAGGTCGGCGAGCTCTCCGGAGGGGAACAACAGAGAGTGGCGTTGAGCAGGGCCGTATTGCTCGAGCCTTCTCTCATACTCGCGGACGAGCCCACCGGCAACCTGGACGCGACCACCGGGAAAACAGTGGAAGACCTGATCCTGAAGCTCAACCGGGAAAAGAACATCACCGCACTTATCGTAACCCACAACGAGGCCCTGGCACGCCGCATGGACCGAATCATCCGCCTCCACGACGGAATGATACAAAGCATCGAGTAATCCTCACAAGCGCTTTGCCCATGTTTTTTTCCTTTTGCGCCTTTGCGGCTTTGCGTGAAATCAAATCTTACTTGGAAAAAGAACGACGTGAAACAGCAATTCCGCCGGGCTTGGACATTTTCAATTTGATGCTTAAGCTAACAGGATGCCGGCGCTTTAGAGGATCGGAGGGTTAGTATGCCGCCGAAACCGATACATGACCCGGAAAAGGGGCCATTACTGGCGGTCGCTCTTATGAGCGGCAGCGGCACCAACTTGAGAAAAATCCTCGAACACGAAAAAAAGCTTAAAGAACGGGAAGGCCGGGAGCTGATCAGGATCGCCGGCATCTTCAGCGACTCGTGGGAGTCGAGTGCGACCGGGATCGGGCACGACTTTGACATACCGGTCATCACTCACGACCTCAGAGGCTGGCTTCGAAAACACAACGTTCAAAGGAAAGACCTGGAAAGAAGAAGGGACTTCGACCGGCACAACCTCGAGCTCTTAAAGCCTTTGCAGGCGGAAGTGGCCATCTACGCCGGCTACATGTCCATAGCCTCTCCCGAGCTGATCCACGCTTATACGGGAGTGAACGTGCATCCCGCCGACCTCTCGGTTACGGACGGCGAGGGTAAGCGCAAATGGACGGGAGCACATGCGGTGCGCCAATATCTCCCCCTGAAGGTTTAAGAATTTGGACCCACTTTATTTCCTTTTATTCCAAGTTGTTGCGCCACATC
>JAWOBU010000132.1:0-17892 GCA_046484135.1 bacterium | reverse complement strand
GCCCCATCAGACTTCCTTCCTCTTCCCTGATGGTCTTTCCGGTATAATAGAGAAAGGCGTCCTCCAGGCTCGGTTTATGTAACTCGATGGTGTTGGCCGAGCACAGGTGGTCGGGAAGGCCCAGTCCCATGGCCATGTCCCAGTATCTCTCTCCCTGGCCTTTCAGCATGACCACGCCCAGGGTGGAGAGGACCTCGCTGGTCAGCGGGACCGCGCCCTCAAAGGCATGGATCACCTCCACCGGGAAGTTGAAGGGGACCAGTATCACCTTCTTGCCTTCTTTGGCCGCTTTTTTGGCTTCCACTACCCATCGGGCCACCATCTTTAAAAACTGTACGCCCGCCTCCCGGTTGCGGGGAGCCCACAGCGCCCGGGTGGCTGAAAGGACCTCGTCCGGGAGCAGGGGCAAAGAGTTCAACACGGACCCCGCCCCCGAGAGCACCGGCGCGGGAAGCCGATCAAAAAGCGAAAGCTGCATGGCGGCCCGGTCAATAAGCCCTTCCGGCCTTAGCTTTGTCATTTGGTGTCTCCTATTCTTTCCAGGAAGGCCTGGACCCTGGTTTTCATCCTGCCGATGTCGGCCTTGGCCCCGTAGTCCTTTTCAAGCTGGAGCACCGGCACACCCTCCTTCTCCAGCGCCAGCCGGTACTGCACGTTGTCCACACCGTGCACGTCGCAGAACTTGTTGTGGACCAGGACCACTCCGTCAACATTGGCCCGCTTGACGGCATCGTCCATGTACCGCTTCCTGCTTTTGAAGGCGTCGAACATGCGGGGACACAGAAGATTATCAAGATAGGTGCGGGCCAGGGCTTTTACGGGATCGCTTTCGTCATCACGAACGGATTGCGGCCAGAAAGCGCGCGAGCCGAAGCACAGCGCGTCGGTAACCACCAGCCCGCCCATGCTCTCGATCGCCTTTACAAACTCGACCTCGTCGGTGGCGCTGCCGGCAAGGAGAAGACGAGCCCGATAGTCCTTTATCTTGTGGTCCTGCCTCGACTCGATCAGCTCATCCAGGATTTCTTCCAACTCCCGGCCGGGGACCGCGGTGGCAAGCAGAAACACGGACAGCACCTCCGCGCCCGTAAAAGCGGGCTCCGGCCGCTCCCGCATCTCGTAGACGGTCCGGAGCTTCTCCCGGATGCGCTCCTGCCTCTTTATCTGGGTCCATAAATCGTCTTCGTTCAAGGACACGTCAAAATGGTTCTCGATGGCTTCTTTATAGCGGCGAAGCTCGTCCTCAAAGTAGCGGAGCGAGTCCGGGTCCGCTATATGAGGAACGCGGAGGTAATGGAAGAAATTGAAAGGCCTGGCGTACTGCCAGTTCTCGACCATGCCGCGCAGGTGGTCGCAGCCATTGGTCTCGATCATGCCGTCCAGGAAGTCATAGGTCCCGTTCAGGCCGAGCTCGAGGCAGGACCGGCAGAAGCTGCAGTTGAACCGGGAAAGGCGGACGTCGGCCATCTCGGTGTCTGCGTTTCCCAGGGCCCGGATGCGGTAAGGAAGGACTCCCGCGGCCTCCAGGAACTCGACAGGCGTGGCCACGCATATATAACCCGCCACCCGGCCGCCCTTGTCCTTCCACTCGCGCACCCTGCTGTTCTCGATCTTTCGTGATTCCTCCAGGATAGTGTCCAGGTCCATGAGCCATCCTCCCTGACGGCAATATGACAGGCCGGCCGCTGTCTTCAGGATACCATATCTTTTTTCTTCCTCGTCGGCAAGACCACCTTTGAAGATTTGAACTTGACAAGTTAATTATGACGGAATATGTTTAAATTAACAGTTACAAAGGCTTCCGGTTTGAAAGTCCGATAAAGGATACCTCCATGCGTTATCAGAAGACAATCGGTTTTACGGTGATCTTGTTGCTCGTACTTTTTCTTGCGCCTTATGCTCCCGCACATGCCGGGGTCTGCGGCAACGGCATTGTAGAGGCTGGAGAGGAATGCGATGACGGCAACACTCGAGACGGAGACGGCTGCGATTCCCTATGCGACCTCAGCTTCGACATGGAGGTAGGCGGTGCACTTTTCCATTTTGAGGGCAAGCCCCGGGCCATGGCGTCGGTTGATCTAAACAACGACGGGCTCGCATCTCAAGGCGAAAATATTTTCCAGAAAAGGACACCTTATGAGAATGAACGAGGCTATGACTAAAAAGAAAACATTTACATTAGCTTTTTTTCTGATCGCGGTGCTTATTGTTTTAGCCTTTGCATTCGGATTTTTGGCAAGCAAGGCAACCAACCAAGGAGAAGAAAGCGCTGGTTCGGATAAATTTATGCCTCCGTCGGTTGATTCGGTGATATTAATCAGCGTGGACACATTGAGGCCGGATTTTCTGGGTTGTTACAACCCGTCGCGTCCCACTCCCGCGATTGATTCGCTTGCTGAAAAGGGCATACTTTTCGAGGACGCCCAATGCCACAATCCCCTTACTGCTCCTTCTCACGCTACCATGCTGACGGGGCTTCACACCTGGACTCATGCTCTGAGGCACAATCGCGGAAAAATCTCATCCGAGGTAACGTTGTTGCCGGAGATCTTACAGGAGAAAGGATGGCGCACCGGAGGGTTCGTGAGTCTTGGCACAGTCAGCTCCAATTTCGGATTCAGCAGGGGTTTCGATAAATTCGACGATTCATTAAAAGATAAAATAGGCTCTTATCCGGAAAGGCGCTGTATGGATACTGTCAAGACCGCCCTTGAATGGCTTGAAAAGAACCGGTCCGGCAAGACCTTTTTATTTCTCCATCTTGGCGATCCTCACGGCCCCTACAAGCCTCCGAAAGAGTATACCAAGGATATGGGACCTGTAAAAGATAAACCCACCCTGCCTCTAAGCAACAGGAATCATCCAAAGGACGCTATTCCCAGATACCAGAAAATCGAGAACCGCCAGGAAGCGGATTTTTATATCAAAAGATACATGGCAGAAGTGAAGTACGTTGATGATTCTATGGCTCTTTTCTTTGAGAAGTTGAAGGAATGGGAACTGTATGATAAAAGCCTGATCATTTTTACCTCGGACCACGGAGAAGCTATGGGCGAACATAGAATATGGTTCCAACACGGCACCTCGCTTTATTTCAGCCAAACAGCAGTGCCGCTCATATTTAAGTTTCCGGAGTGCGATCAAGGCAAAAGGGTTAAGGGAGTTGCGGGAATCGTTGATCTTATGCCCACCATACTCGATTTTCTGGGAATCAGCGATAGGCCTAATATGCAAGGACAAAGCCTCCTTAAATTTTTAGCCGACCCCCAAAAAGAATCCAGCCTCACCTGGTACGGCGACATAAAGCATTTAAGAGTTTATAAAGGCGAAGCCATTATGATGGACGGAATGAAGTTTGTCGATATGAAAGGCAAGAAGCCTAAAATGTTCAACATTGAAAAAGACCCGGCCGAAACAAAAAACGTAATAAACGAATATCCCGATAAAAAGAGTAAGATGAAAAAAAAGCTCGAAAAATTCCTACATAAAATATCTACATTTAAGCAGGAAAAACAAAACTTGTCCCCAAAAGAGAAGAAAAAAAGAAAAAAATCCATGAAGGCCCTTGGATATATAGATGACTGATCTAAAGTAAGCCAAATCCTTCTTTAGAAAAGACCGAATAACCTCGGAGGCGGCCCCTGCTGCTATCCGGCAGATGCTTCTTTTTATAGCCCCGGTCTGGTGGCGTTGATTTTGAGGAGGAAAGTCAGTCCGGCCAAACACTGAACCCTGGGGGCTAGACCGCTTGGTCATATTGAATTAAATTATTACCCCTCGGAGCTGATGTCCTCTCCCAAATGCCCAGGACCCGACTTTATAATCCTCTGATGCACCTTTGGACCTCGAGGTGATCAAACCCTCTGCCTCGGTTTCATGTCCGGGCCGGCGATGGTCTTCAACTCCCCTTTAGATTTCAGCTCGATCTTATATAATGAGATGTAAGGACCATGAAGGTACTTTTTATCCGCCCCAACTCCGTACTCCGGGCGACCACGTTCCCGCTGGGAATAGGGTACGTTGCCGAAGCCGCCCGCCGGGCCGGACACGAGGTCAGCCTGCTGGACGCGCGCCTGCACCGGCTTTGTGCGGACGATGTCCTCGGCCGGGCCCGTGCGCTCAAGCCGGACGTGGCGGGCATCTCCGCCATCCACTTCGAGAAAAAAGGGGCCGCCGATTTAGCCCGCGCTTTGCGAGACAATCTGGATGCAGAGCTTGTCGTGGGCGGGCCTCTGGTCTCGACGTCGGGAAGGGAGTTCGTGGAAAAGGGCCTTGCAAGCGCCGCGGTCTACGGGGAGGGCGAGTCCGCGTTTAACGCCTACCTGGAGGCATTGGAGAGCGGCAGAGATTTTTCGACGGTGCCGGCTCTTATCTACAAGAAGAACGGGGACGTCCGGGAGAACCCGCCCGCCGGGTACATAACGGACCTGGACGACTCTCTTCCCGCCTGGGACCTTATTAACCCTCCCGATTACTTCAGGAGATGGGGCAGGTCAACATTGAACATGCTCCGGCGGTCGGCCCGGAGCGTGAGCGTCTTTACCAGCCGCGGCTGTCCGTTCGGGTGCATCTACTGCCACAATACCTTCGGCCGAAAGTTCCGGGCCCGCTCGCCCGACGCGGTGCTGGACGAGGTCAAGAGACTCAGGCGTGACTATGACATCCGGGAGCTCGAGATAGTTGACGACGCCTTTAACGTGGACCTGGACCGGGCCAAACAGATCGCGGAGAGGCTGGCCCGCGAGGTCCCCGGTCTTTACATCTCCTTTTCCAACGGCCTCCGGGCCGACCGGATGGACCGGGAGCTTATTGACCTGTTGCGCCGGGCGGGGACCTACCGGATCAACTACGCGGTTGAAACCGCGAGTCCGAGACTTCAGAAGCTCATCAAGAAGAACCTGGACCTGGACAAGAGCAGGGAGGCCATCAGCTACACTGCTTCGCGCGGCATCTTCTGCCTGGGCTACTTCATGCTCGGGTTCCCCACCGAGACCGAAGAGGAAATGGAGATGACCGTCGAGTACGGGCTCTCGTCAAAGCTGCACGCCGCGGGCATCTTTTACGTTACGCCCTTTCCGGGTACCGAGCTCGCCCGTTCGTATCCTGTGCCGGCGGACGTTAAGCCGGCGCTGGACAATGTCGATTACACCCGCATGGAGCTAAACCTCTCCGAGGTCCCCCATGAGAGGCTTCAACAGATAAGCCGAAAGTTTTACCGGGACTTTCATTTCTCGCCCGGCCGGATGATGCGCACCTTTCGGGTGGTCCCCAAAAACCTCCGCACTTTGTGGAGCGTGGCTGTAGTGGGCATCCTGAGCTTCCGCGACTTCGGCAATTTCTAAATCGGACTCTCCCTGTCTGCCGTGTCCGGCACGGGCGGGCTGAATGCTTGAAAGCGATATATGCATCCGCTAGAATACCATCCACACTTTACTTCAGGAAACCTTGACCATATGGCTTCACACATGACCCTCATCTCCGAAATAAATAAACAAGCAGACCTTGAAGGAGGCATCAGCCGAGAGACTGCTCTCGGGATGGAATCCCTGCAAGGCGAGCAAGTGCTCGAGGTAATGCCGGCCTGCGCAAGGCTGAGATACGCCCGGGCCGGAAAGTATATAAACCTCTGCTCCATCATAAACGCCAAGTCCGGCAGATGCGGCGAGGACTGCGCCTTCTGCGCCCAGTCAGCGCACTACAACACTGACGCGCCCGAGTTCAGCATGCTCTCCGCCGCGCGCATCAGCAGGGCAGCAGGCGACGCCGCCGAAAACCGCGCCCGCCGGTTCTCAGTGGTGACCTCCGGGAAAGGTGTAACCGACGCCTCCGAGATAGACACCATTGCCGAGTCCCTCCGCGGCATCAAGGAAAAAGGGCTCTCCCCCTGCGCGTCGCCCGGCATCGTTTCTACAGAGGCGTTGCAGAGGTGGAAGGAGGCCGGTCTTACCAGGTACCATCACAACCTGGAGACCGCCCGGTCGTTCTTCCCCCGCGTCTGCACCACCCATGACTATGAAGAGGACGTGAAGGCATTGAAGGATGCGGCGGCATTGGGCCTGGAGGTCTGCGCGGGCGGCATATTCGGCATGGGGGAAGCTTGGGCCCAGCGGGTCGAGCTGGCTTTCGAGTTAAAGGACATCGGCGTGGACGCGGTCCCCGTAAACCTGTATCATCCCATAGCCGGCACTCCTTTGGCCGAGACTGCGCCGGGGATCACGCCGCTTGCGGCGTTGAAGACCATCTCCCTTTTCCGGCTCGTGCTCCCGGCCGCCGAAATCATTGTCTGCGGGGGAAGGGGACCGAACCTTCGCGAGCTCCAGTCCATGATCTTTTTCGCAGGAGCGGACGGCCTCATGATCGGGAACTACCTGACCACCACGGGCCGGCCCGCCCGCGACGACCTTAAGATGATAAAAGACCTGGAACTGGAGCCGAGATGAACGACTGGGTAGAGGAGGAGCTTTCTGAGCTTCAAAAAGCAGGGCTTTACCGGTCCCTCCGAGAAGTGGATACGCCCCAGGCAGCGGTAATAAACCTTGACGGCAAAGAGGTCATAAACTTCTGCAGCAACAACTACCTGGGACTGGCGTCCGACCACCGGCTCGGTAACGCGGTGCGGGCCGCGTCCTTTAAATGGAGAAGCGGCGCCGGATCATCACGCCTGGTCTCGGGCAACCTGTCCGTGTTCCAAAAGCTGGAAAAAGACCTGAGCCGCTTCATGAACGCCCCGGCGGCGCTTTACTTCAACTCCGGCTACCATGCCAACACCGGCATCATACCTGCTCTCGCCGGCAAAGAGGACGCAGTGTTCTCCGACCGGTTAAACCACGCCAGCATCATTGACGGCTGCAGGCTCTCGCGGGCAAAGGTACATATATACGAGCACGCTGACCCTGCCGCGCTCGACCATGCCCTGAAAAAAACCAGCGCCCGCCGCAAGCTGATCATAACCGAAACCCTGTTCAGCATGGACGGAGACCTGGCACCGTTGCCGCAGATAATCGAGACCGCCCGCGCCCACGGCGCCATGGTCATGCTCGACGAGGCCCACGCCTTCGGTCTGCTCGGCAAGAACGGGAGAGGCGCGCTCGAGGGCTTCGGGCTTTCCGCCGACTCTGTTGACGTGGTGGTTGGTACCCTGGGCAAGGCCGCGGGAAGCGCCGGCGCCTTTGCCTGCGCGCGTCCTGCCATGATCGAGCTTTTTATAAACAGGGTGAGGCCTTTTATCTTTACCACCGGTCCCCCGCCCGCGGCCGCGGTCGCCGCGCAGGAAGGATTGCGGATCATGAAAGACGAGCCGTGGCGGAGAGAGCGGGCGCTGTCGCTTGCCGAGCGGCTTCGCGATGCGCTCGACGGCATGGGATTTGACACCAGCGATTGCAGGGGGGCCATAGTTCCCGTGGTCCTGGGCCGGGAAGAGCGGACCATGGAGGCCTGCCGGCTTTTACTCGAGAAGGGTATCTTTGTGCAAGGCATCCGTCCACCCACGGTGCCGGCGGGAAGCTCCCGCTTGCGGGTGTCCCTTACTGCAAGCCATACTGACGATCACCTGGAGAAGCTCATAAGCTCTCTCAAGGAGGTACTTAAATGACGGAACCGGGCATTCAGGAGAAATGGAGAAAGAGGGACCGGCAGGTGCTCTGGCACCCCTTTACCCAGCACCGGCTGTGGGAGACTGAGGACTTCCCGGTCATAGCTTCCGGCCACGGCATATATCTTTATGACGTGGAAGGCAACAAGTACATTGACGGGGTGAGCTCGATCTGGCTTAACGTGCACGGCCACAAAAAGCCGGAGCTCGACCGGGAGATAGAAGAGCAACTCCATCGCATGGCCCACTCGACCTTCCTGGGGCTCTCCCATCCCTCCGCTATTCTTTTAGCGGAAAAGCTTGTCAACATCACTCCTCCCGGCATCTCCCGCGTGTTCTACTCGGACAACGGAAGCACCGCCATGGAGATAGCTCTCAAGATGGCCTACCAGTACTGGTGCCAGCAGGAGACGCCTGAGCCGGAACGCAACAAGTTCGTGCGGCTCACTAACGCCTACCACGGCGACACCATCGGCGCAGTCAGCGTGGGCGGGATCGAGGCATTCCACGCCACTTACTACCCGCTTATCTTTCCTACCCTGGCGGCCCCTGCGCCCTACTGCCGGCACTGCCCCCTGCCGGAGCGAGAGCCGGACTGCGAGGCAGGGTCGGGCTGTCTTGCCGAGCTCGAGCGCATCATCTCGGAGAACCGGGAACAGGTCGCCGGCGTAGTGATCGAGCCGCGGGTGCAGGGCGCAACCGGCATCGTGGTCCAGCCGGAAGGCTTTATCAGGGGCGTACGCAAGCTTTGCGACAAGTACGGCGTGCTCATGGTGGCGGACGAGGTGGCAGTGGGCCTGGGCCGCACCGGTTACATGTTCGCCTGCGACTCGGAAGGGGTCACGCCGGACCTCATGGCCATCGCCAAGGGCCTGTCCGGAGGATACCTGCCCATGGCGGCGACCATGACCACCGAGAACGTGTTCAACGCCTTTCTGGGGCCGGACCACCATACCAACACCTTCTTCCACGGGCATTCCTATACCGGGAACCCGCTGGGATGCGCGGCATCACTGGCCTCCCTCGACCTGTATGAAAAAGAAGGCGTGATCGAAAGGGTCAAGGAAAGAAGCGAGCAGGCCGCGGCCTGGCTCGGCCGCATCGAGGAGCTTCCCCACGTGGGGGAGGCCCGCCAGGCCGGGCTCATGATGGGCATCGAGCTGGAAGAGGACCCGGAAAGCAAGACCCCCTACGACCCGTCCCTCATGATGGGAAGGCAAGCCATCATGGCCGCCCGTCAAAAGGGCCTTATCATAAGGCCGTTAAGCGACGTGGTCATAATCATGCCGCCGCTCTGCGTTACCGAAGCGGAGCTTGACACCATCATGAGGACCACCATGGAATCCATTCGGGAGGTGACGGAGTAATAGAGACAGTTTTTGTGGTGGGAGCGAGCTCCTGCTCGCGATAATCGAGACCTTTCGGTCTCTCCAACTAGGCGTCGCCCTTAGGGCTTGTATTCGATTAGTTCAATATTTTCCCCGGGGTTTACACCCCGGGCTTTAGGGTGCCGTCCCGTTGGGACTCGAAAGCCTCGAATCCGCGCCCTGAAAAGGGCGGAAGGACTGTAGCCCAGGGCGCCTGTCTGCCGTGTCCGGCACAGGCAGGCAAGCCCTGGGGAAACGGTTTCGAAAAAACAAAGAGCCCTGAAAGGGCGAGGGAAAGCGCTCATCGCAGAGGTGCTTCGTTAACCTTTAAAGAGGATGTCATAAGGATCAAAAGGAGTGATACACTACATTAGTCAACCTTTTTGCAAGAGGCTTGGTGCAAAAGGAAAGAACACGGCAAGAAGTTCATATAAAAAGGCCCTTTCGGGCCCCGATGGCTTTCGCCATCCACCTCCGGGTAACCGGATTGATAATTATTGTATTGAATCAGAGCCAATAAGCCAAGCTTAAACTGAATTGCAAAACAAAAGGGATAAAAATGAAACGCTTCGCCTCAATACTTTCCGCTGTCATTCTTGTAAGCGCAATCACAGGCTGCATCAACCGGGCCTATGAGAACGCGGTGGTGGACAAACAGGCTGTAGAGGCCTTCTACGACTTCGGTCCGATCAAGGAGTACGGGGCCCGGTGCGACCATGAAAAGCGGGGCATAAGCTATGCTGCCGGAGTTCCGGGAGAAGAGGCTTGTGTGCTGGACGTGTACTGGAACGATCACGAGGGGCTTCAGCCCGCGCTGGTCCAGATTCACGGCGGGGCCTGGCTGGTGGGGGACAAGCAGGGCATCAACTCCATGTTCCGGAGCAAGTACCTGGCCAATAACGGCTACGTGGTGTTTAACGTGAACTACCGGATGCTGCCGGACTATCCTATCCAGACCCAGGTAAACGACGTGATGGGCGCGGTGGTGTGGGTAAAAGAGCACGCCGCCGAGTACGGGGCCGACCCTGAAAAAGTCGGCGTGCTGGGCGGCTCCGCGGGCGGACATCTGACCGCGATGGTGGCGTGGGCGAGCGATGACTCTTTCTTTGTCCCCACCGGCCACGCTGACTCGGAGTACGACTCGGACGTGCAGGCGGCAGTGCCTTACTACGGCGTGTTCGACCTCGAGGAGATGCTGACCCTGAAACGCGACTACCTGGAGAACTTCTCCCTGCGCTTTTTTACGGGAATGAAGAACGGCCCCGAGCGCGACGAGCTTGTCCGGCACATCTCGCCCGAGTATCACGTGGGCCCGGAACTGCCGCCCACGCTTTTCATCTGCGGCGACCGGGACGACTTTGGCTTGTATCCGCAGTCGGTCCGCTTCGAGAAGAAGCTCCGCGACCAGGGCGTGGAGACCGGCCTGTTTACCGCCAAAGAAGCGGTCCACGGCTTTGACAACCGCTACGGTGAAAACGTATCAGTGGAATCAATCCGGGCGGCCCTGTCCTGGTTCGACGAGCACCTGAAGGGCAAGGTTGATTCCCGGTAAAACCAGTTGACCTTCTTTGCCTGCTACTGGTAAAATTCTTTTATTCCGGGTTCGGCTTCCATTTTCCAAAAGGAGGATACCACGATGGACGGGCTGGAGCTTCTTAAGAAAGTAAGGATATTTGACGGGCTTGACGAAGAGCAACTGGCCAAGTTCGAGAAGATCAGCGAGGAGCAGAGCTACTCCCCCGACGACATCATCATCGAGGAGAACACTGAAGGCCGGGCCCTTTTTATTGTCAAGCGGGGCACGGTGAGCGTCACCAAGGTGGACCAGGAGCTGGAGACGGAGATAGTGAAGCTGGTGGTGGGCGAGCATTTCGGAGAGATGAGCCTGGTGGAGGACGCCAAGACCTCGGCGCGGGTCAAGGCTTACAACCAGGTCGAGTGCCTTCTCATCAAAAGGGACGACTTCCACGACATCGTGGACAACGACGACGCAATCGCCGCCAAGGTTTTCAAGAACTTTACGCTGACCCTTTGCGACCGGCTCCGGAACACCTCCAGCGAGCTGGTGGTATGGAAACCGGACATCGAGCTGTAAAAGCAATAAAGACATGACGGAATCTTCCGACCTGACATGCCTGGCGGAGGGCATCTACCTTGTTCCCGGCCGCCGCGGCGGCCGGTATCCGCACTGCAACTCGCTTTTTATAGACACGGGCGAGCGGGCGGTGATAGACCCCGGCTCGAACCGCAAGCTGCTCCGGGGCCTTTCCGAAAAGGGAGTGGGACGGGTGTTCCTGTCCCACTTTCACTCCGACCATTTACGGGAAATCCGGGAGTTGCCGTCCTCCGACATCCTGGTGCACGAGATCGAGAAGGCCGCGGTGGAAGGCTGGGAAGGCATGTCCGCCCTGGTCTGGTTCCCGGAAGAAGTCAAGGACCCCACCTGGATATCGCGCAAGAACAAGGAAGTGGGCGGATGGGGCTGGCCGGTCCGATACGCCTTCCAGGACCGCGAGACGTTCACGGTGGGAGAGGTCTCCTTCCAGGTAGTCCACGTGCCCGGCCACACCCCCGGGCACTGTGGCTTCTGGTTCCCCGAGCACGGCATCCTCTACAGCGCGGACATAGACCTTACCGAGTTCGGACCCTGGTACGGGAACGCTGCTTCCGACCCCGCCCGGTTCATGGATTCCATAAACCTGGTCAAGTCCCTCCAGCCGCCGGTCATGGTTACCGGTCATGAAGCCGCGGTGGTCCGGGAGAACATACCCCTTCGCCTGGAGGCTTACGCCGGCATCCTGAAAGGCAGGCACAGGCGCATACTGGATTTCCTGTCCTCCCCCCGGACCCTGGACGAGGTTGTCGAGCAGGGCTTCATCTACGGCGAGTATTTCTCGAAAAACAACTCCTCTTACAAGCCGGAGTGGAGGATGGTCCGGCACCATCTGGAATGGGCGAAGCAGAACCAAGAGGTTTCGGAAGAAAGGGGCAGGTTCGTCAGATTATAATCCTTTGAGAAAAGCGAAGATGGTTTTTCATTGCTGAAAGGAGGCAGCCGTGTCGTACCAGGACATCATTTTTGAAAAAAGCGAAGGCAAGGCCCGGATCATAATCAACCGGGCGGACAAGATGAACTCCTTTCGCGAGCAGACTCTTAGTGAGATGCACGAGGCGGTCGAGGACGCGGCAAGCGACGCGAGCGTGGGCGTGGTGGTCATATGCGGCGCGGGCGGCCGCGCTTTCTGCTCCGGCGGGGACGTGTCCGAGATGGGGCAGCTCGACCGCGCCGGGGGCCGCGACTTCCTCTATCGCTTCATGGGCTTTCTGCAGTCATTGCGCCGCTGTCCGCACCCGGTCATAGCAGCGGTGGACGGCTACTGCCTGGGAGGCGGCAACGAGATCAACATGTGTTGCGACCTGACGCTCGCCACCGAGAAGTCCAGGTTCGGCCAAGTGGGACCGACCGTGGGCAGCATTCCCGTACTGGCCGGGACCCAGTACCTTCCCCGGTCAGTGGGAGACAAAAAGGCCAAGGAGATCATATTCCTCTGCCAACGTTACTCAGCCTCCGAAGCTTGCGACATGGGCTGGATCAACAAGGTGGTCGAGGACGGAAAGCTCGAAGAGGAGCTCGAGGCCTGGTGCGACCGCATCCTGTCCATGAGCCCCCAGTCGCTCCGCATCGCCAAGCAGTCCCTGAACTTCGAGGCCGACCTTTTAACGCCGTCGTTCACCCACGGCATCGAGCTCCTCTCCATGACTTACGGCTCCGAAGAGTTGAAAGAAGGAATGAACGCCTTCCTGGAAAAAAGAAAACCCGCCTTCATGAAGTTCAGGAAATAGCGTAAAAAGTCCGTAAAATGTGCGAGCGACTTTAGTCGCGACTGATTTCTCCTCTGAAACAGATTTTTCCGTCCGCAAAGATGAAATAAAATCGAATAGCGCAGTACGTAATAAGGAGTAGAAAATTTGAACCACGACAGCCACGTTGTCATCGAGCCGCGTTCGTCGCGGATGGACCCTTATATCCACGACCCGGTGGTGCTGATACCTCCGGAGCCGCTTTTAAACCTGGCCGCCCGCCGGCACAAGGTTCGGAAGAAGTGGGGGGTCTTCACTCCGGCGCGGGTCTATGCCGCTTCCGCGGGCAAGAGGAAGCTCTCGCTGGCAGGGCCTTGTATGGGCGCGCCAGCTTCTGTTTATGTTCTGGAGCGGCTGATTGCGAACGGTGCGCGCAATATCATCATGCTGGGGCTCGGGGGATCGCTCTCTCCCGAGGTCAAGATCGGCGACATGGTGGTCGCTGACTCCGCTTTAATCGAAGAGGGGACCTCGCCGCATTACAATGCAAAAGCCAAGGTATCATATCCTTCCGAGCAGGCGCTCCTTGCTCTGCGGAAGGCGCTGGACGACTCGGGGCGGAGCTATCACCTGGGCCCGGCCTGGACCACGGACGCGGTTTTCCGGGAGACCAAAACAAAGGTCAAAAACTACGGGGAAGAGGGGTACCTGGCGGTCGAGATGGAATGCTCCGCTCTTTTTACAGTGGCAGAGTATCGAAACGTGCACCTGGGCGCCATGCTGGTGGTCTCGGACGAGCTTTATGACCTTCGCTGGAGGCACGGCTTCACCAGGCCCCGCTTTCTGAACGCATGCAGGCACGCCTGCCGGCTTGCGTCCAAGGCGGCCCTGCTTCTGGCCGGAGAAGAGGAAGCTGCAGAGGAAGACTCCGGGGAGAAAATTAACCGGGAACAAGATGAAGACGACCCCTGGCAGGGAAATTTCTCTCTCAGGCAGGAGTCGGAAGACGGGGAAGAACAATGATGGATGTAGAAGACCTCGAGTACCTGGAGAGCGAAGCTCACGGCAGCGTGGTTCTCCTTCGCATGGACCATGAGTCGGAAAACCGCTTCAGCCTGCCTTTCATAAACGAGCTCGAGATGGCCCTCTCCCGCGCGGAAGAGGACGCCGCGGTCCGGGCCCTGGTGTTTACCGGCGCGCACGAGAAGTACTTCTCGAACGGCCTGGACCTTCCCTGGCTTATAAAGCAGGAGCGCTCTACCTGGCTCGACTTCACCTTGAGCTGGGAAGCGCTTCTTCACCGGTTGTTTTTGTTCGGCAAGCCGGTGGTCGCGGCCATTAACGGCCACGCCTTTGCCGGGGGACTGTTCTTCGCCCTGGCCGCGGACTGGCGGGTGATGAGAAAAGACCGGGGCTGGTGCTGCATACCCGAGATAGACCTGCCGCTCGACCTGCCGCCCGGCAACGTGGCGCTTATCGCCCACGTGATCGGCTCGCGCAACGCTGACTACTACTCGCTTTCCGCGGATCGGCTTCCCCCGGAGGAGGCTTTACGCATCGGCATGATGGACGAGCTGGCGGACGCCGTCGAGGTCGTTCCCTGCGCCATCCGCAAGGCGGAGGAGCTCTCGAAGAAGAACCAGGACCAGTACGCCAGGCACAAAAGGAACCTGCGGGCCGCTCCCGCCCGAGCTCTGAAAGAAGAAGACCCGCCCTACATCCGGGAGATGATCGAGACCGGAAAGCACGGATAGTGCGTCCCTCCCGCTGTTTGATGAAGGTCATTATATAAAAGGCTTGCCATGAACGGACCGGTGTTTTACGTGGAGAAGATGGTGCATGGAGGCTGGGGTCTCGTGCACGACCGGGACCGGGCCATCCTGGTGCGTGGAGTGGTGCCGGGCGAAGAGGTCCGGATACGGATAATGCCGGGCAGTAAAAAGTCTCTTTTTGCGGAGCCGGTCGAGATCGTGTCCGCTTCGCCGGAGCGGCAGGAGCCGCCGTGCCCGCTGTTCGGCGACTGCGGCGGCTGCCATCTTCAGCACATATCCTATCCCTTTCAGGCCGGTCTTAAAAAGGACACCCTTTCCGAGAGCATCTCACGCATTGCAGGGATAGAGCCTTTTGTAAGCGATATCTTAACCTCGCCTGTCGAGCTCAACTACCGATCACGGCTCCGGCTCCAGGTGAAGTCCGGCAAGGCCGGCTTCTTCCGCGCCCAAAGCCGCGAGCTGATCGAGGTCTACTCTTGTCTTCTGGTCCGAGAGACGATAAACGAGCGGATTGCCGAGCTCGGTCCCTTGATCAAAAAGGAAAAGCCGGAAACCATCGAGATCGTGCAAGAGGACTCCGGCGTGGTTATGGCGGTCGCGAGGAAGGGCAAAAGAAAGCGGGTCTTCAGATTTTCCGAAAGCGAAGGATGGGTCCGCGATCCCGCTAAAAAGGCGGCCTTCCAGCAGGTCCATCCCGAGCAGAACCAGCGGCTAAGAGAGATCGTCTCCGGGATAGCAGAGAAAGCCGCGCCGGCGCTCACAATCGAGCTTTACGCAGGAGACGGGAACCTCACTGAAATGATGGCCCCCTTTTGCGGCCGGGTTATAGCGGCCGAGTCCGACTCCGAAGCCGCGGAGCTCGGTCGCGAGCGGCTCGCAGCACACAAGAATATCGAGCTTCAAAACCGGCCCGCGGCAGAGCTTTTAAACGAATGCCTTCTGCAAAATGAACGCCCCGGTCTGGTCTTGCTCGACCCGCCCAGGAAAGGCGCGCAAGAGGTGTTGCCCGCGCTTTTTCAACTGGTCCCCGACTATATTGTTTATGTCTCGTGCGATCCCCCGGCGCTGGCCCGGGACTTAAAGGACCTCTCAGCCGGCGGCTACCGGGTGGACAGCATCCGGCCCCTGGACATGTTCCCGCAAACCTATCACCTGGAGACTGTGGCTCTTTTTATCAAAGAGTAAGTCCTTGCCTCTGACAAATTAAACAGAGATTTATTTCACGCAAAGTCGCTAAGACGCGAAGTCGGAAAAGGCCGGTCGCTCCTGGAATCGCAAAGTCGCAGGTTTTATAATCGGTGCATGCAGGAATTACCTACACCGGGCTCGTGCGGAAGTCCTCTATCTCTGGTCCAGGTGCTTATCAGCCTAGTTAAGCTGATCCTGCTGCACGGCCCGCTCATCTTTTTCTGCATCCAGGCGAGCCGGTCGGCTTTTAAAAAAGAGGACGGCCTGACCCGGAGCCTTTTCGGATTTCCGGTTTACTTCCTGCTTGCGTGCCTCGGCTGTCTTGCGGTCCCGCTCTCTTACCCCTGGCTTTTGTTGTGGTCGCTTTTGTGGGGCGCGGTCGGCTTTGCGCTTTACCGGAGAGCGCGCGAGCAAGGCGGCGAAAAGGAAGGCGCTTATTCCGCGCTTTTCTTTCCGGTTGTGTTCATTGTTTTTCTGGCCGGGGTTTTAATAACCGGTTTTTTGTACCCTTCGTTCGATCACGATCCCATGACCTATCAGCTTCATTTCGCGGCCTCCTGGATAAAAAGCGGGAGTGTCGAGATAGTGGCGACACCGTTCGGGGACCCTTCCCACGCCTACGGGCCGCAGTTGGCTTCCCTGTTTTATGTATGGCTCCTTCTGCCTCTTAAATCAGACATGCTCGCGATTAACGGCGGCTTCTTTTTCCTTGCGCTTTCGGTTCTGGCCTGCGCCGGACTGGCCCGCGAGCTGGGCGCAGAAAAAGGCCGCGAGTGGATCGCGCCTTTGTTCTTGATGCTCTGTCCTGTGCTCGTCCACCAGGGCAGGAGCGCCTTGAACGATATCGCTCTTTGCGCTTTCTTTCTGGCCTCTCTTTTTTTTCTCGTCCGTACCATCCGGCGCGGAGGCGGCAAGGAGCTTGTGGCCGCCTTTTTGGCTTTGGGCCTTCTTGCGGGCTGCAAGTACACCGCACTCTCCCTTGCGCTTTTATTGACGCCTCTTGTGGTTACCGGGTTGTTCCGCGCGGGAGGCAGGAAAGCCCTGGCTGTGCTGGCAGGCGGCCTTTTACTGGCGCTTGCGGGCGGCGGATACTGGTACCTCCGGAACTGGGTTGTTACCGGCTCGCCGGTGTATCCGTTCGAGATCGAGGTTGGCAAGACTCTTCTCTTTTCCGGCTTATACGGCCGGGAGGAGATGCTCTCCTGGACGTATCACCAGGATGGGGCCAAGGAGTGGCTTTACACGGTGGTGTCGGTTTGTTCGCCTGGGCTCTTGGTTTTTGGGGCCCTCTCCTGCCTGGGCCTCATAGTCAGGCAGCGGTCTGCCCTGAAAAAAGAGACCGTCTTTTCTTTGACGATCATTTACGTGGCGCTTTTGCCTCTTATTCTGGACCGCTTGTTCTGGCACGTTCTTCCTTTCCAGGTCAACCGGTTCTGGATACCGTGGGCCGGGCTCTTGTGCGCGGTAAGCGGCGCGTTCCTGGCAAGTCGTACATGGCTTATCGCGCTTGCGGTGGTGATTTCGTGGGCTTCGCTGTTCCTGGTTCCGGAGGAGGCTCCGGTTCTTTCGAGACGGGTATTATTCGCGTTTATTCTTGCAGGCGGGAGCCTGGCAGCGGATTTTGCCGCCCACCTGGTATGGAAAGACCGGCCGGGCTTGCAGCCACGAACGCGCGTTTATGTCTATGGCGGCTTTGCTCTGCTTGTACTTTTCGTTTTCGGTTTTCTTTTTAACCTCTACCCGCAGAGGCGGCAGGACCGTCTTTTGAATTACGAGTACGGCAAGGGATGGTCTGTTATCGGCTGTTTGGAAGAACCGTCTCGTATCTCCTACACCGGCGCCAACGTTCCCTATCTTTTGCACGGTCCGCGGCTTCGTCATGAGGTGATTTACACCGGCACCAGCGGCGCGGTCATGGCAGGGCCGCATGAGCTGGCGGGCGGGATTGAAAAGCACGGCTTCCATACTCCCGAGCCCATGGTGTCGAACCTCGAGCTTTGCCCGAGAAAGTGGGCGGGAACGCTGCGGGAGAGCGAGGCAGACTATCTTTTTGTCATGGCCGTGCCCGAGCACTCCCTGTTAAACACCGCCCATGTCATGGATGATGGCAAAGCCTGGCCGATGGAGGACTCGTGGGCCCGCTCATGCCCGAGGCATTTCCGGCCCGTCCACG
>JAWOBU010000269.1:0-66685 GCA_046484135.1 bacterium | reverse complement strand
AAGTTCAGGTCGTGTCCCGCCCGTGCGGAGTAAGGCCCGTCCTGGCCGTAGCCGGTCAGGGAGCAGTAGATCAGCTTGCGGTTGTCTTTCTTGAGCTTGTCGTATCCTATGTCCAGCCGGGAGGCCGTGCCGGCCCTGAAGCTTTCCACCACCACGTCCGCGGTCCCGACCATCCTGCGGAACACCTGGACGCCTTCTTTCTTTTTAAGGTCCAGGGTAACGCTTTTCTTGTTCCGGTTCAGCATGAGAAAGGTGGAGCCGAAATCCCGGATGCGGTTCTTTCCCGCCCTGGTGGGGTCTCCGCCTCCGGGGGACTCGATCTTTATGACCTCGGCGCCCAGGTCGGACAGAAGCTGAGTGCAAAACGGTCCGGGCAGAAGGCGGGTAAGGTCCAGGATTTTAACTCCGACAAGTACGTTGGCCATGTTCGACTCCGGAAATGTAAAGGCTAGGGAACCAATATCACAACTTGATAATCAAGGCAAAGAACGGTCCGGGCGGACCCGCGGCAACCGGCCGGCAAACCGGCCCGGCCCTGAGTTTCCTCTTCGCGATCGGGAAAAGAAGGTCCTTACCATCTCACGTCTCCCAGCTTGATCCCGGCGGTGGAAGGCGGCCGCAGGCCCAGCGTCCGGGCGAAGGTGGACACGGTCTCGCCGGAGAGGGCCAGGTTTATCGCCCGGCCGTAGTCCTTGGCAAAGTACCTGCTCCAGGCGCGCGGGCGTTTTCGCTGGTGCCTCCGGCAGGCCCGGCGCAGAATGCCCGCGCCGTTCCATCCCTGTTGAAAAAGCTTGAACACCTCGATGACCTCCGGCGGTATCTCCATGCGGGAGAGGAAAGTATGATACTCGCGGAAAAAGCGGTCCAGGTAGGAGTCGGCCCGGAGAGGACGGTTGTTCCAGTACAGGACCGCGGCCGGTCCGTAGCGGGCGGCGTTGTTCCGGGCCAGAAGGTGTACCTCGTCGCGGTTTCGGTTGCTCAGGTTGCGGCGGGATAGGCACGCCTGGGAGACGGCCTTGATTATCACGAGCCCCGCTACTATGTACTCGGGCAGGTTGGCGTCGCACGGCCGTATCTCCAGGGTCGGGGTCCTCTTCTTCCGGGACCGGTTATAGGTCATCTCCTCCCGGTACTCCCGGTCCAGCTCACCGAACTTTAAAGGGTAAAAAAACTTCTCGCCCCCGTGAATGAAACGGTTCGAGTCCAGGGTGGTGATCCGTTCCATGTAAACGGGCGAGTTGGCCAGAAGGGCTATCAGCAAGGGAAGGTGCCCGTGCAGGTGCCGGCAGATGCGCCGGGCATGGTCAAACTCGATGCCGTCCTCTCCAAGCCCCACGTGGAAATGGGTGGCGGCGAACCTGTCCCGCCAGGAGCCGGTAAAGAACAGGGTGTACTTGGAGGCCTTCTGGCCCTGTCGGTACTTGACCAGGGACTTTCTGAGACCGCTTTTGATGCCGAACAGGGACTCGCGGATGCTGTTGAAGGGGCGGGAGGCATACTCGATGCCGATGCTCCGGTCCCGGTGGTAACTCTCGTCCTTTTCCACCACCCCCTGGTGGGGAAGGCGGAAATGCCGGCTTATGGAGTAATTGTCCAGGTTGATGGTGTAGGCTTCCACCTCGGCGCCCAGGCTAACCCTGTAAGACATCTTCCGGCATCCCTCCCGGTGTGCGTGATAAAGAAATAAAAGATTCCACCGAAAGCCAAAACAAGAAACTCATAGCGCTGTAATGATATCACAGCAGGCTCCTGATACAACCGGCCGGGCCGGGCATCTCCGCCGCCCGCAGTCGTGAACTTCCCCCAATTTTAATTCCCTGATTCTGGATATCCTTTTCAGAATGCCGGGATATGTTTTCCCACAAGTAAGATGCCCTCGTAAAAATTTACAAGCCTCTTGGGTCTGGATCGGCTTCAGTTAGCCGGTGAACTTATCGCTTGGGGTGTTGGCGGCAGTAACATTTCAATTGATTACCGAAATATTAACAGGACAAGTTCTTTGAAAGCGTAAACCGGGCGCGAAAAAGGCGCTACAGGGCCGGGCGGAGCCGGTAGTCGAGAACCCCCGGCATCCCACGCACAGGCGGAAGTCAGTTCCCGGAACCGTATCGGCGGAATCGTTGCAGAGAGGACATGCCATAGCGTTTGTGTGCGCATCGCAATCCATGGGTGATCTCAATGTAGTCGTCTGATTGTGTTCTTTCACGTTTTCATGTTAAGGACTTTCTCGTGAACTTCCAGATCCCTGCCGCTGTACAGAACGAATCGAATCCTTTTGACGGATTTCAGGTTCGGAACGATATCCATGATGGTTCCGAATGCCACCTCGGCCGCGTCTTGCAGGGGATACCCGAACGCGCCGGTGGAGATCGCAGGAAACGCAACCGATTCTATCCCATGTTTTTCGGCGAGCTGTAAGGCGTTGCGATAGCAGTTCGCAAGGAGCTCATCTTCCGGTTTATCCGCGCCGTAAACAGGCCCCAGGCAGTGAATGACATACTGGTTGGGCAGATTGTGTCCGCCCGTAATCACCGCCTCGCCCGGTTCGATGGGCGCTAAGGGACGACATTCTTCCGCAAGCCCCGGACCCGCTGCACGGTGAATCGCACCCGCCACACCTCCGCCTATCATGAGCTGAGCATTCGCGGCATTGAC
The DNA here is from genome assembly GCA_046484135.1 of bacterium. GTDB lineage: Bacteria > RBG-13-61-14 > RBG-13-61-14 > RBG-13-61-14 > DATKZS01 > CAYQTK01. The sequence goes on along the minus strand of JAWOBU010000269.1, from coordinate 64,030 downwards.
AACCGCGGTAATCCCTGTTTGCGAGGCGATATCTCCCATGACACACTCGATTATGACTCCCGATATCGTTTTCTCCATGCTAAAAACACCTCCTTCATCTCATGCCATGGGCCACCGGAGCCATGCCTCCAAAATCCCTGGGGGTTCGGGTGATTTGTCCTCCGGCTTGTTGAAAGCTCATATTGTCAAGATATTGGTTACTGAGAAGTCTGTTTCAGAGCAGATTTTCATCAGGAGCAAGAAATTATTGTGGGGGTAAACCACGTTGGGGTCTGTCAGCATGGCGTATTGGCCTTCCTTTATGAGCTCGGCGGACCTCTAGATTCTGCTGATATCCTCGGCGGAAATGCCGAAGGTTTTCGAAAGGCAGGAGAAGCTCCCGCTCTTGGATACGGCAGGGTAAAACAGTGATCAGCCGCCGTATGTCTCCTTCATCGCCTTAAAGGACTGCTCGGACGCTTCCAGTGTTTTCTCGATGTCTTCTTCGGTAAGTGCGGCGCTTACGAACCAGTTATGGTGGGGGTGGAAGAACACTCCCCGCTTGGCGGCCTCTGCGCAGAAGGCCCGGTTTTTCTCACGGTTCTGGTCGTCCTCGAAGGTGATGTAGGGCATGGCGGGATGTCCGGTAACGGAGACGTTGAAGCCGTTGGTTTTACCGGCCTGGCGGAGCCCTTCCATGAGCCTGGTGCCCAGCTTATGGACCTTTTCGATGGCGCCGGATGCTTTGATCTCGTTAAGGCACGCCATGGCCGCTGCCATGGGCTCGGCGGAGTAGAAGTGGGTGCCGGAGAAGTAGAGCCTCTTGGCTGACTCGAAGAACTCTTTCTTTCCCAGGTTGACCGCCAGGGGGTGTCCGTTTCCGATGGCTTTTCCGAAGGAGATGATGTCCGGTTCGATGTTGCTGTAGTAGGCATGAGTGCCTTCATACTGAATGCGGAAGCCGCAACGGATGTCGTCAATCACGAGCAGCATGCCGTGCTTGTCGCACAGCTCGCGGGCCTTTTCCATGAAGCCGGGGACCGGCTCTTCCTGGTCTTTGAGGGCCCAGTGTCCGACCGGGGTGAGGAAGAGGGCTGCGAGCTGGTCCTTGTTTTTCTCGACCACGTCCTCCATGTCCTCGATGTCGTTGTAGTTGAAAAAGTAATTGTGGGCCTTGTACTCGGGCGGTATTCCCACCTGGGACTCGACGCACCAGTGATGGAGGCCGTGGTAGGCGTGATGTGCCCTGGCGATGCCGGGCTTGTCGGTGTGGGTCCTGGCGACCATGGCGGCGTGTGAGGTCACGTCCGACCCGTTCTTGGCGAACACGCACCAGTCCGCCATGGGGACCTCGTCCACCAGGAACTCGGCAAGCTCGACCCATTTTCTGCTGGGCAGGCTGGTGCAGTTGCTTTTTTCCGACTGTTCGCGGACAGCTTTTTCCACCGCGGGGTGCTTGTATCCCAGGAACACCGCTCCATAGGCGCACATGTAATCAATGTACTCGTGGCCGTCCACGTCCCAGAGCTTTGCCCCTTCCGCCCGGTCAATAAACACGGGCTGTTGTCCGAACACCAGAAAGTAGGGAGTGCGGGGGCTGGGAATCCCTCCGGGGATGACCTCGGTGGCCCTTTCAAACAACTGATAAGAACCCTTGTACCTGTCGGAGTACTCCATCATATCCTCCTTAAAACCTGCTTCTTACTTCCAGCAGCACCGGATACCCCAAGGGGTTGTTCCTGCCGTAGACGGGAACGCCGACCCCCAGGGAAACATCCAGCTTTTGATTGGGCTGATACGCCAGGAAGGGCCTGGCTTCGAATAATTCATTGTCGTCCTCCAGGCTCTCGCCGTCAACCTCGCTCGCCGAGATCGTTACGTACCTGCCGAACAGTCCCCCGGCCCACTTGTCATGGAACTGGTAATAAAAGCCGACTTTGGCCCGGTAACCGTCGCCCGGGTCCATGTCCACGTTTTTTTCGAACCCCCGTATCTGGTTGAAACGGATTTCGCCCGGGCCGGTAAACACGCCGGTGGCCCGCAAGCGGAACGAGAAGCTCTCGCTGCGGTACCGGTAGGCCATGGACGGATACACGTTATAGCCGGGGTCCCCGGTCCGAAAGTTCTTCGCCCGCAGGTCCTCACCCAGTATCTCGTAGTGGTAATCGGACAGCCCGCTGGGGTAGGAAGCCTCGGCGGCAAAGCTCATGCTGTTACGCGGACCGAAAAAGAGCTCGTATTCGAGCCCCGCCCGGATGTCCCCGATGGAGCCGCCGGTGGTCTCTCCTATCTCGCCGGTTATGTAAGGCAGGGTAGCCGACACCTGCCAGCTTTCGGAGAGCCCGTAGCGTATCATGAGCTCGGCAGTAAAAAGGTTATAGGGCCCGTAGGTCTCCACTACTTCGCCGTCCTCGTTCCACGCCCGGTCGGTGGAAAGCGAGCTAATGGACAGGTTGGTCTCGTAAAGATGTTTCCCCATGGTAATGGGCCGTTGTGTCTCCCGCGAGGGATATTTTTGCAACGCGGCCCTCTCGTCCTCTGCGGCCTGTAAAGGGCCGGCATTGGTTCCGACAAGCAAAACAGGGACCAGGAAAAGTAAAAGAATTTTTTTCTTCATGTTTTTAATCACCGCCATTAACTTTCTTCTCGATCGCTTCCAGGATTGAGGATTTGTTCACCTCGGGCAGAAACTTGCCGTTCACGAAGACGGCGGGGGTCCTTTTTACCCGGGCGTGCCTGGCGTCCTGGAGGTCCTTTATAAGAGGTCTCCTGGCCTTGTTGTCATCCAAAGCCTTTTTATAGGCTTCCATGTCCAGACCGGCCTCTTTCGCGAGATTGGCGAGGTCCTGCTCGGTAAGGTCCCTTCTTTGTTCCAGTACCAGGTCCAGAAGCTCGTGGAACTTGCCCTGCCGCCATGCTTCCAGCGCGATGACGTGAACGTCGCCCGCCACGTCCCTGCGGGCGCGCGGCTTGAACTTGAAGACAATCCTTGCTTTTTCCGGATACTCGTTGTGGACCTCGCGAAGGACGGGGACCATCCTTTCGGTGTGGGCGGAGAGGAGGTCCAGAAAGGCCACTACTGTAACCGGAGCGTCTTCCGGCCCCAGGCCGGGCCGGTTTTCGAGATGAAAGGGGTACTTCCTGTCCGGGTCGCGCGGGTTGCTCTGCCGGGAGGTCGCGGATGATTCGCGTTCTCTTCGGAGTCTTATGTTTTCCAGCTTGTCGAGGACACGGCGGAGCCGCTCATCAAGAGAGGTCCCGTCCTCGAGTACCACCGCGGCCGCAGGCAGTGAAGCCGGGTCCGAAACCGTCTTTTGCACGGGTTCCTCTTCCCGCTCGGGACTTATCAGTTCTTTTATGAAGCTCTCGGTTTTCTCGGCGTTGTGCCAGGCGGGTTTTTTGACCTCCATGCCGTTAATGAACACCGCAGGGGTCCCGCGCTTCCCGGTCTTGGCAAGCTGCCGGGCCTGGTCCTGGATTTTCTGCTTGTACTTGTGCTCCTGCACCGCCTGGAGAAGCTTCTCCCCCTCCATGCCGTGGCGTTTGGCGAACTCCTTTATGTTGTCCCTCCGGACGCGGGAGCGGTTTCCAAAGATGTAGTCGTGCATGGTCCAGTACTTTTCCTGGTCGTGGGCAGCCATGGCGAGCTCGGCCAGGAAGCAGGCCCGGGGATGCATGCGGGTTGCGAGCATAGGGTTGCATTCTTTATTCAAGGGAAAGTTCATGACGGTGATGCTCACGTGGTCGGGGAACTTTTTCACGATCTTTTTCATGGTGGAGGCAAACTTGGCACAGGCCGGACATTCGAAGTCGGTAAAGGCCACCACCTTGATGTCGGCGTCCTCCGGGCCTTTAGTGGGGGCCCCGGCGGTGTCGAACTCATAGGTTTTGTCCCGCTTCAGCGAGGGCTTGTGTTTTAAAAGCTCGGCCTCCCGGGAGAGCCGGTCCAGGTTTTTTTCGATGGACTTGAACACGACTGCCAGGGATGAACCGTCGGCAACAGCCGGTCGCACCCGGGCGGGCGCCGGTTCCTTTTCCGGCTGTTCCGCGGGCTCGGGTGCTGGTTTATCAGGGGACGGCTTGCAGTAACAGACAGCGGCCGCCAAAGCAATGACAGCAAATAGCGCGGCCTTTTTCATCTTCATCCTCTCCTTTTCCGGCAGGGCGCTGTCTTACTTGAGCTCGGTGGCCCGGTTTATCATGTCCACCACCTGCTGAGGGTTCTTGGTCCGGAAGAAGGCGCTGCTCCAGACAGTGGGCGTGGAGTTTATGTCCATCTTCTTAGCCATCTCGTTGGTATCTAAAAGAGCTTCTCTGTGAGTATGGTTGGAAAGGGCCTCCCGCATGGCCTCCTTGTCCATGTCGAGCTCTCCGGCGGCCTGAATGAGTTTTTCCCGCACCTGTTTCTTTTTCTTCTCGTAGTCCTCTTCGCTCTTGGGCCTTGCCGGGAACAGGGCCTTCTGGTTCTTAAAGATGTGGATGTACATGTCCCAGAACTTGCCCTGGACCTGTGCTTCCGCGGCCGCCTCGTGGGCGATCAGGGCGTAAGGATGAAAGGGGTATCCGTCCCTGTACTCGGCCCGAAGAATGCGGTCCACGAACACCAGCCGCACCTGGCCCTGGTTCTTGTTTACCAGGTTGTCCAGGTAAAGGGCCATGCGGCGGCAGGCAGGGCACTGGAAATCGGAGAACTCGATGATAGTGACCAGCGCGTCCTTGGAGCCTTTGCTGGGCAGCTTACTGAGGTCGAAAAGCTGAAGAGGAGGGTAAGTGGGATTGATATTTATAAGACTGTGGTTCTTGAGTAACTTCTGTACCTCTTTTACGAGATTCTGGTTCGAGTCGGAAAGGCTCTTATCAAGATTCTCGCACCCTCCGGCGGCAGCGCCGGTCGAGCCGGACTTGAGCTCGGCGATGTCGCTCTCGAGCTTGTCAAGCCGATCCGCCAGGGGGGTCCCGTCTTCCAGCACCACCTTGACCCGCTCTCCGCCCGAGTCCGCGGAAGAGTTCCGGCATCCGGCAAAGTAACCCGCGGCCAGGACCGCAACCGCAACCAGAAGCGATGCAATCGAAAGCCGCGAGACCAGCTTTGTGTTCCAGGCAGTATTTTCCATTTCATTCTCCCTTTTTGGTGGGTTCGTGCGCATTCTTTCATACTGTTTTAAGAAAAATAACTTTATTGAGGGCAACTGTCAAACCGCATTACGCCGTTCTGTTCAAAATCCCGGGGGACGAATATTCCCCCCCCCCCTTACTTTTTATGAACGGCTATCCATGCTAACTTGATCTCCAGCCCCCGAAGCCGTGGTTTTCCTTTCTGAGGAAGGTTTTTCGGCTGTTGCGAGGATTATGGGCTGATGATATACTAACAAACACCGACCGATTGTAAGGGGCATTATCCGATCGGCAGGGGGAGGGCAGTCTGCTTCTCAAGGCTTTTCCATGATGGAAGATCAAAAAATCGGGCAAATACTTTTACGGGAGAACATTATAACCGAAGCCCAGCTCCAGGAAGCTCTGCAGGCGCAGGAGCAGGCCTATGGCAAATCCATAGGCGAAGTCTTGATGGAGTTCGGCTACATCGAGGAGTCCGACCTTTTACGTCTTCTGGCCAAGCAGTTCCATACCCAGTACCTTACCACCAAGAAGCTCTCCGAGTTAAAAGTCCCCGAGATCGTTTTGAAGATGGTCCCCCAGAACGTGGCGGAGAAGCACCGCCTGTTCCCGGTCCAGTACAAGCGCAGCGAGAAGACCCTGACCATCGTGATGACCAACCCTCAGAACGTGGCCGCGGTGGACGAGGTCACCTTTGTTTCCGGAATCGGCACCGTCAAGGCCCTGGTGGGCATGGAGGAGGCCATCCAGGCCGCTATAGACAAGTGGTACAAAAAAGACGAGTCCGCCTTTAACCGGATACTGGGTTCGGGGGACGGCATGGCCGGATACGAGCTGCAGGGGTCCAGCTTTTCCCAGGACCTGGGCGAGCAGGACAAGTCCCTGGACCTCTCTCAACTGGTTTCTTCCTCCAAGGACGAGGGGCAGGTGGAGATAGTTCCCGAGGGAGAGGAGGCAGAGGAGGACGACCGGATATCCTTGGGCGCTGACACGGAGGACGAAGAGGGCGTTTTCCTGGGCGGGATGGCCGACATGCCGGGGGACGATAATACGGCCCGGGACCAGGTGGTCATCCAGGACATGGACTCCGGTGCCGAGGAGAACGTGGAAGAGGTCATGGTGTCGCCGGTGGGAGGCTCCGAGGCCTCGGAACAGGTCCAGTCGGTAGAAGAGGTGGAACAGAAGCCGTCCCGCCGGTCGGAGTCCAAGCGTTACCGCCTCCGGATGCTGGTGGTCGAGTCCCACGAAAACATCAAGAAGTTCATAGTCAAGCTTTTCAACACGGAAGGCTTCCGCGTGCACGGCGTCAAGTCGCGGGAGGAAGCGGTGGAGGCTTTGGAGAGCGAGGAGTACGATTCCCTGGTAATAAAGGAGCAGGACTTAGGGGAAGGCGAGGAGTTCGCCAACCGCATGGCCGAGCAGTTCCCCGCGGTACAGCTCTGTATCATCAAGGACTACGCTTCCGCGGTAATCGGAGAGACCAGGCAATACAAGAACCTGATGACCTCCTTCCTGGAGACCCTGGACATACTGGTGGGTCTTCTGGAGATGGAGAGCGGCGGCATGCGGGGCCACAGCCATAACGTGGGCAAGTACTCCCGGCTCCTGGCCTCCAAGCTGGACCTGTTGCAAAAGGAGATTGATTCCATCGCCCTGGCCGGCTACGTACACGACCTGGGCAAGAAGGGGATGTATCACTGGTCCGCCTTCAAGGTGGATAAAAACACCGACCCCGAACAGCTCATGGAGCAGACCGAGATACCGCTGAAACTACTGGCCTCCGCCAAGTACCCCTTTGATATCAAGCCCGTGATCAAGCACCAGTACGAGAAATGGGACGGGAGCGGTCTGCCCGACGGCCTCAAGGGCGAGGAGATACCGGTGGGTTCCCGGGTGCTGTCCATTGTCGAGGCCTTTGAAGACCTGACCAACAAGTCCTCCGGACAGGAGCCGCTCGAGGCCACCGCGGCCCTGGAAAAGATAAAGCAGGCCTCCGGGTCCTTGTTCGATCCCGACCTGGTGGACTACTTTATGGGCGTGGTCCGGGACGACATCTACCTCCAGCAGATTTCCGAGGGGCAAGAGAAAGTGCTGGTGGTTGACACCGAGATGGAGATGCTGACCCTGCTCGAGCTCCGGCTGGTGAACATGGGATTCAACGTGTCCACCGCCAAGACCGCGGAGGACGCCCTGGAAAAGGCGAGCGCGGAAAACCCTTCCTTGATCATTACCGAGACCGACCTGCCCGACTACTCGGGCTTCGAGTTCATCGAAAAGATAAAGCAAGAACCGGAGACCAAAGACGTGCCCTTCTTGTTCCTGGCCAGCAAGGACGACTCCAACTCCGTTACCAAGGGCTTCCGGCTGGGAGCCGAGGACTACATGATAAAGCCGGTCCGGATCGAGATCCTGGCGGCCAAGATCAACAACCTGATGACCAAGCTCCGGAGTGAGAAGAAGACCGAGTCAAAAGCCGCGGGGGTCTCCGGGAGCCTCTCCGAGATGGCGCTACCGGACATCATCCAGATCATGGGCGCCGGCCGGAAGACCGGCCGGATCATTCTCGAGAACAACGGCAAATCCTGTTCCATAGACATGGAGGACGGCCAGGTGGTAAACGCTTCCGTGGACGACCTTAAGGGCGAGGAGGCCTTTTACCAGATTCTCTACTGGAGCGAAGGCTCCTTTACCATAGACCCGACCGCGGAGATATCCGAGCGGCTCATTACCGTGTCCTACGAGTCCCTGATGCTGGAGGGCTACCGCCGCATGGACGAGGCCGGCAAGGAAGAAGGCGGTCCCGAGGACGACATCCAGATGGACGGGAGCGACTTTATATAAACGAGCCTCTTGCAAAAGTCTGATTATCGAGGGGGTAAGTTAGACTTTGGATGGTGGGAGCGAGCTCCAGCTCGCGATCATCGAGACCTGGAGGTCTCTCCCACCTTCTCTCCGCCCTTTTTGCAAGAGGCTCTAAACGATAGAAAAAAGGGGGTGATTAAAACCGTTCAATTCGACATAACAGCAAGCCTGGTGCTGGGCCTGGTGGTTCCGCTCTTATGCCCCGCATATGTAAAGCAGGCCCGGTACGCGGTCAGAAACTGGTACTTCATGGCGCTCGTCATGTTCCAACTGTTCTTCTTTATTCCGCTGGGGACGTACCTGTACTTCTATTACCCGGACTGGAGCCTCATGTTCTTTGCGGACCCCGCAGCCATGGACCCGGTAGCGGTGCGGCTTACCGGCCTTTTCGCGGTGTCGGGCTACATGATCGCGGCCATGGCGGGCTTCGCAGTGTCCGCCACTCTTATCCGTAAGAACCGGGCCAGGCAGGCGTGGATGGCGTTCGCGGTGTTGGCCGCGGGCCTCGGCCTATTCAGTCTTATCACCATGCCCCGGCTCATGGAGGTCGGCACGTATGCGGAGTTCACTGCTTCGCCCAAAGAAACCGTTTTCCTGTACGGGCACACCATCGGGTACGTCATACCAGTTGTGGCCCTCTTGGCCGCGGCTGCATTGATCACCATGTTCCGCATTTTCCGGAAAGCGGGAATGAGGCCGACCTGAACCGGCCGGAACAGGAGGAGCCATGGGCAAGAAGATTTTCCTCGGAGTGGTGATCGGGGCGATAGTTGCGTTTATCGTGTTCGTGCTTCCCGGCATCCTCGAAAAAGAGAAAGCGGAGCGCAAAGAGGACATGAAAAAGAAGGAACAGAGGGCGCAAGAGCGTGCCGAGAAGCTCGTGAACAAGGACTCCGGCCAGGAGGAGAACAAAGACGAGGAGCGCGGCTTCATGGGCAAGGCCATTGACAAGTCGAGCGACAATTGGGATAAGGCCACCCACCGCTCCGCAGAGGAGATCGAAGAACGCGGGCTGTGAAGCAACACGTCTGTTCCCGCATGAAGTGCGCCTTCCACGTACATACCCCCATACGACGCCCTGGAAATGCCGGCCGGGACCAGGACCGCGTCATCCGGGCCATAAGGGACGGCGATTTCCGGAACCGGTTCTACCCCTGATGGTCCCCGAAAAGCGGGGCATCCTCCCGAACTTCAACTCTTTGCCAAGTTATGATATATACCGGCCCCGGAGGTTCATTACCATGAAAAGAAAAATCATTGCCGCTCTATTGTTCCTGACGCTTTGCACGCCGGTGGTGTCAGCGCCGGGGTGGATTAATAAGGAGAAGCCCATGCCTGTCATACCAAGGCCGGTACAGCTTACAGAGAAGTCCGGAGATTTTCCCCTCCGGGACGGCGCCGCCTTTGTGTTTCCTGGCAAGGAAGATTGGAAGCGGCCGGCGCTGGTGTTCATGGAAAAAATAGAGAAACGCCACGGGGTGAAGCTCGAGGCCTACAGCCCGGTTGCGGCTTCAGAAGCAGAAAGCAGGTGCGGAAAAGACGAGGTACCGGTCTCGACCGGATGTATGCCCTGCCAGAGCTCCATCATCTCCGGCCCCCCCGGCTGGTGCCAGGAGCAGGAAAAGAAGCATATAAACTTCCCGGAAGCAGAAGGCTACGAAATAAAAGCAGGACCCCATACCGTCAAGCTCACCGCCATGAGCCCGGCCGGGATGCACAACGGTCTCATGACCCTGCTTCAGCTTGTCCGGGAAAACGAGCGCGGTCCGGAGCTGCCCGCGGTCCACGTACTCGACCATCCGCGCTTCCAGTGGAGGGGGATGCTCCTCGACTCCGCCCGCAGCTTCCTGCCGCCCGACATCATCAAAAAGTACATTGACCTCCTTTCCGAGCTCAAGCTGAACGTGCTCCACTGGCACCTGGTGGATGATCAGGGATGGCGGATAGAGGTGAAATCCCTGCCCCGGCTCCATGAAGGGGGCGGAGTGCTTTCGAACCTTGAAGACAAAAAGAAGCGTGCTTTGGACCGGCACGGCTGGGGCTCGGACAACCGCGGCTACTATACGCAGGAAGAGTTAAAGGAGATAGTCGAGTACGCCGAGGCCCGGCAGGTCATGATCGTGCCCGAGATAGACGTGCCCGGCCACACCTCTGCCATGCTGGCGGCCTACCCCGAGCTTTCCTGCTCCGGCAAAGAGGTCCCCCTCCGAAAAGGCCCCGGCATCTACCCCACCGCGGTCTGCCCGGGTAAGGAGTCGGTGTACGAGTTCCTGGACACCCTGTTCGGCGAGCTCGAGACCGTATTCCCGGCGCCCTACCTGCACATCGGCTCCGACGAGGTCGTGGCATCCGACTGGATGGAGTATCCTCCCAATCAGGACATCCTGGAAAAAACCGGGTATAAGGGGAGGGAAGGGCTCCAGAGGTACTTTGTCGAGCGGGTAAACGAGATTCTCGAAAAGCACGGCAAGACCATGATCGCCTGGGACGAGGTAACCCACTATATTCCTGAAGGCGCGGTGGTCCAGGCCTGGCGAAAGCACAAGTACGCCCGCGTCGCCGCGGAGAAAGGACACTACTCGGTGGTCTCGCCCACCTCCCACTGCTATATTGATTACCCCCAGCTTACCTTTACCCTGAAGAACCTCTATCACTTCGAGCCGATACCGGAAGGGCTCGACCGGGAGCTCCGCCATTACATCCTGGGCGGCGAGGTCAACCTGTGGGGCGAGCGGGTTACAGTGGACAACATTGACCGGAAGGCCTTTCCCCGCGTGATCGGCCACGCCGAGGTCATGTGGACCCCGCCTGAGCTCAAGGATTGGGAGCACTTCCAGTCGCGTCTTAAAAGGGTCAAAAAGGACATGCAGAAGCGGGGCGTCGGTTGCGGCGTAACCTGGCGAGACATCTTCGGGCTTTTATAACACTCATTCAAGGAAGGTGAAACCTATGAAGCGCATGAGCACGACAAAGAAGAAAGCGATCTATATGCTGGCGTTGTTGATTGCCGCGGCTCCTTTTTTCATGGGGTCGGGAACCACCGAGATGTGGGGAGACGAGTCGCCGGTTAGTGAAAACCAGACCCTTGTAAAGATATTGAAAAGACTTCCTTCGGTCTGGTCCCTTACCATGAAGGCAAAGATGAAAGCCCGCGACCTGCCCGACTACCAGGGCGAGGTCCGGGTGCCGGATTCGGAGACCATCTTCTCCTGGATCAAAGGCATCTGCCAGTGGCCCCACCGCCGGCCCGGGACCGAAGAAGACCACGCCGCGGAAAAGTGGGTCCGCGACCGGTTCCAGGAAATCGGACTCCAGAACATCACCATGGATCCCGTGCCCGTAACCGTATGGGACGCAAAGAACTGGTCCCTTAAAGCAGGAGGACAGACCATACCGAGCTTCTTCGTGGTAAACACCGGCTTTACCGGTCCGGAAGGAGTAACCGCTCCCCTGGTGTACGTGGGCGAGGGCACTCCCGCGGACTTCGAGGAAAAAGGCGTCAAGGGCAAGATAGTGGTCGCTGACCTGCCGTTTCCATACCTTCCCAGCGGCCTGCTTTTGAAATATCTGAACGCGGCCTATACCGTGTCCGATCCGCACGGGTCCATCAATCTCGGCTCCGGCCAGTACCTGAACTTCGTCCGGCCCAACTTCCTGGGAGGCACCACAGTAGGCACGGCGCCGCCAAACGACGTGTACTGGAACTCCGTAAAAAACGGCGCCGCGGGCATCTGCCTTATACTCAAGGACCAGCCCGGCGGCACCAATTCACATTACGGCCCTTACGACGGCATCATGAAGCCCATGCCCGGCCTGTGGATAGGAAAGTACGAAGGAGAAAAGCTCCGCGAGATGGCCATCGCCGGAGAACAAGCCACGTTGAACCTTACCGGCATCAAACAGCCGGGGGTCATGCACAACGTATGGGGAGTGCTTCCCGGCCAGTCAGACGAAGTCATACTGGTAACCTCGCATCACGACGCGCCCTTTAAAGGGGCGGTGGAAGACGGCGCCGGAGTGGCCCAGGTGCTGGCCCAGGCATGGGCATGGTCGCGCGTGCCGAAGGAACAAAGGCAAAAGACCATGGTCTTTGTGGTGGACGGCGGTCATTTCTACGACTCCAAGGGAGGCCACTTTTTCGCCCGCAATCATCCCGACATCATGGACCGGACCCGAATCCTTATCACCCTCGAACACCTGGCGGCCAAGGAAGTGGAAGAGAGCGGGAGAGGGTACAAGGAAACCGGGAACCTCGCGCTCACCGTGATGTTCACCTCACCGCAGGAAGACGTGGTGGCCGCGGTCATGAAGAGCCTGGAGCGGAAACCCGCGGCAGCCACCGCGTCCATACCCGCCGATTTCTTCGGGCCCGCGCCAACCTCGGACGCCTCCGGCTACGTGCTGGAAGCCGGAGTGCCCGTGATCTCCTGGATCGGCTGTCCTTACTACCTCCTCGACGAGCACGACACCCTGGAGGCTGTCCTTACTACCTCCTCGACGAGCACGACACCCTGGACAAGGTCGAGGTCTCCGAGCTCGAGCCCGTAGCCGAAACCGCGACCGAGCTTGTCAAGACCTTCATGGCGATGGAGTGAAACAAAGCCCGTTATTACATGACAACCCGCAAAATCATCCACGTGGACATGGACGCTTTTTATGCGTCAGTGGAGCAACGTGATAATCCGGACCATCAAGGCAAGCCGGTGATCGTGGGGGGCGACCCGGAAGGCAGGGGAGTGGTGGCGGCCTGCTCTTACGAAGCCCGCAAGTACGGCATCCACTCGGCCATGCCCGCAAGCAGGGCCTATCGGCTTTGTCCGCATGCCGTGTTTATAAGGCCCCGCTTCCGGGTCTACGAGAGCGTCTCCCGAGAAGTCCACGAGATTTTTCACGAGTACACCGACCTGGTCGAGCCGCTCTCACTGGATGAAGCATACCTGGACGTAACCGAGAACAAGAAAAACATCCCCTCCGCAACCGAAGCAGCAAAACAGATCAAGGACAAGATAAAACAAAAGACCGGCTTGACCGCGTCAGCAGGGGTGTCCTTCAACAAGTTCCTGGCCAAGGTCGCATCCGCCTGGCAAAAGCCGGACGGGCTTACCGTGATCACTCCCGAAAAGGCGCCCGAGTTCATTGATCGCCTGCCGGTAGGCAAGTTCCACGGAGTGGGCAAGGTGACCGAACAGAAGATGAAAGAGATCGGGATTAAAACCGGCGCCGACCTGAAGCGACTATCTCGCGAAGAGCTGACCGGGCTTTTCGGAAAGGCGGGCGAGTACTACCACGCCATAGCCCACGGAGAGGATGACCGGCAGGTAAACCCGTCCCGCGACCGCAAGTCGGTGGGCAAAGAAAAGACCTTCGAGCGGGACATAAGCGACCGGGAAGAAGCGCTCCGGATGCTGGAAGAGCTGGCCGGCAAGGTTTATGACAGGCTCGAACAAAAGGGGCTCAAAGGGCGTACCGTAACCCTCAAGGTAAGGTACGCGGACTTTACACTCATAACCCGGAGCCTGACCCTGGAGGACCCGCCGGCAACCGCGGTCGAGATCATGAAGAATGTTAAAAAGCTTCTTGATAAGACAAAGGTAGGTGAAAAACCGGTCCGGCTTTTGGGGGTGAGCATATCCGGGCTGGCGCCTTGGGAGGACTATCCGCGAAGATGGCGGCAGATGCTCCTGCCTTTTCCCGATCCTCCCTCCGAAAGAGAAGACAACTGAGATTTTGACTTTTTACTTTCCCTTGAACTCCGGCTCTTTCTTTTTCATGAAGGCGCTCATGGCCTCCGCAAGGTCGTTGGATTTCAGGATCAGGCAGCTCCGGGCCGCGGCGTAGTGGAGGCCGTCCCGGACGGACTTGTCGCGGCTGTAGTTCATGACCTCCTTGGCGCCCTGCACCGCGAGCGGAGCGGCCGCAGCCATCTCGCGCGCCAGCTCCCGCGCCGCATCGAGACATTTCTCCCGGTCGGGGTAGATGTCGTTTACCAGGTTTATGCGAAGCGCCCGCTGTGCGTCAATGTCCTTGCCGGTAAAGGCCAGCTCCCGGGTGTGCCCCTGGCCGATGATGGCGGGAAGGCGGTTCAAGCTGCCCAGGTCCGCGATCATGGCGACCCGGGCTTCCCGGAGCGAGAACCGGGCGTCCTCAGTGCACAGCCGCACGTCGCACGCTGCAATCAGGTCCAGACCGCCTCCGATGCAGGCCCGGTGCACGGCCGCGATAACCGGCTTCCTGCATTCCTCGATCGCGTTCAATGACTCCTGGAGACCAAGGATGTGATGAAAAATCGAGCTCATCTCGCCCGAGCCCATGGTCCCGCCGAACTCCTGGGCGGAGGCCGCCAGGTCCAGACCGGCGCAGAAGTTCTTGCCTGCGCCTCCGACCACCACGGCCCGGACATCGTCATCAGCATCTATCTTTCCGAACACGTCCCGGAGCTCCGGCCACAGGTCCGGACCCATGGCATTGGACTTCTCCGGCCGGTTTAAGAACACCTCGGCCACGCCGTCCCTTTTTTCCAGGGTTATGACCTGATAGCTCTCCGTCATGGTTTTACTTGCCCTCTTTATTTTGGAGGCGGGCCGCTTATCACTCGACCTTGATATAGGCCTGGTTCATGACCTGGTTCTCTTGGGTAAAGGCCTGGACCGCGTAAGTTCCGTCCTCCAGCTTCCAGGCCTTGGCGGTGATGGTGTCGCCCGGCATGACCGGTTTCGAGAACCGGGCCTTGTACTCCTTCACCCGGGAAGGCTCGTCCTCGCAAAGGCCCTTCACCAACAGCTTGCACACGATCCCGAAGGTGCAGAGGCCGTGAAGGATGGGCCGGTCGAACCCGCCCACCTTGGCGAAGTTGGGGTCTATATGAAGCGGGTTTAAGTCGCCGGACAGGCGATAGAGCGCGGCCTGGTCCTCCGAGGTTTTATAGGAGTCCTCGAAGTCCGGGGCCTTGCCTTCCGGGGGATCGTAAGAGGGCTGCTCCGGTCCCCGCTCGCCCCCGAAGTTGCCCTCGCCCCGGCAGAACAGGCTTATGTAATTTCTAAAAAGCTCCTCCCCGCTCTCGTCGGTGGTCCGCGTTTCAATCGCCACCAGCGCGCCCTTGCCCTTGTCATAGATGCCCTTTACCTCGGGAGTGGTCTTGAAGGTCC
The DNA here is from genome assembly GCA_046484135.1 of bacterium. Taxonomy (GTDB): domain Bacteria; phylum RBG-13-61-14; class RBG-13-61-14; order RBG-13-61-14; family DATKZS01; genus CAYQTK01. The sequence continues at coordinate 48,929 of JAWOBU010000269.1, read as the reverse complement.
CCTTCTGCGGGATGGGCTTGTTCATGAAGATGCCCTGCTCGCCGTGCAAAAGCATCATGGGGTTTGCGCCCAGGCTTCCAATCACCTGGGTTGCCATGGCCGCCAGCGACGGTATCACCGAAAAGGTGGGGATCACCTTGAGCCCGCCCTTCACGTTCTCGTAAACGTACTGGAGCTCGGTAGCCCGGGCCCCGATGCCCAGGTGATAAAGAACCACGTCCTTCCAGGTGTAAGGGTGCTCGACCTCCTTCAATTCCTGGCCCACCAGGTCAAGATTAATAGCCATGAAATCCTCCTTCCAAAAGGCGTGATAATTGACAGTGTTTACAAGCAAGCACTCTCAACAAAGCTGTCCCGTAGATTAAGCCGGGCACGAGCATTATGTCAAGTGTATCCAAGGTCTCGAAGGGAAAATCCCGGTTACCGGCCGAACATCTCCATTCGCGACTAAAGTCGCTCGGATCCAACTCGTAAGCTTTAATGTGAGCCGCTACTACCCTTTTGGCCGCAGCTCTTCCAGGATCATGTCCGCGGCTTTTTTGCCGGACAGGATCATGCCGCCGAAGATAGGTCCCATGCGGGGTCCGCCATGCACTGCTGCTACAGACATACCCGCCAGGAAAAGGCCGGGGAACACCTGCCGGGTGTTGTCCACCACGAAGTTCTCGGCAGATTGGGCCTCCATGGGACCCTGTCCTTTCATGCTCCCTGTTTCGGTGTCGAGCTTGTAGCCGTGGGACTGGACCAGGGATGCCAGCACAGCGTCGTGGCCGGTGCCGTCCATGACTGCGTCCGCGGCCAGGGTCAAGGGGTCCACGTGCATCCGGGCCAGCATTACACCGGTTGCGTTTATCACCAGGCCGGTAAGCCGTTTGTCTTCTATCATCACGTCTTCCACCGTTACCAGGTTTAACAGGGTCGCGCCTTCCTGGAGGGCCTTGAAGGCGAGGCCGGAGGCCAGGGTCCCCGCATCCAGGGCGTAGAAGCCATCGCCCTCCGGCTCTACCGCGATACCGATCTCGTCCAGGATGAACCGGGCCTCTTCCTGGACCACCACTTCGTTTCTTTCCATGCCCCCGCCCCAGATGCCGCCGCCGGGCGCCAGCTTCTTCTCTATTATAGTGACCCGCACGTCGTTACCGGCGAGGTAATAACCAGCCACCAGGCCGGCGGGACCGGCGCCGGTGATAAGCACGTCGCAGCGCAAGGCGTTCATGAGCTTGCGGTTGTAGCGATCAATTATAATCCTGCTTACTTCGTACTCCCACTCTCCCATTATTAAACCTCCTTGCTGACTATTGTGGAGGGTTGGTTCGGAATTGCAAGCGTACCGGTCTTTGAACTTTCCTCAAAAATTCTCGTGTTACTCTCGCGTCCTCTTTGAAAACGCACAGATGCCTCGGGGCCAAAGTGAAAATGGGAAAACACACAAGCTGCCGGGGCGTGCATAAGCCGCGGACTGTGATGTAGGCCATGACTCCTTTCCGCAAGCCGGCCCACACAACCCCCGAAAGCCAACCCGCACAACGCCCGTAAGGCAGCCCACACAACTCCCGAAGATGGCCCACACAACTTGTTGTGTGGGGATCAAAGATCATGAGAGAATCCGCTTCGGTTGGTAAAGTACACGAAGAAGACCGGATTGTTTGCTGACGGAGGGGTACGGCAAACATCTTTTACAATGTACCTGCAGACCCACTTCGTGAGTCTGCCCACACAACAAGTTGTGTGGGCCATCATGGTGGCCGACTGGTGTAGTTCATTTGACAAGGAAGAGATGTATGTGGCCGATTGGAAACTTAAGAGAAACGTCCTGCTTGCCGGAGACGCTGATGGAGGGATTGACCGGTCATAAAAAATGGGGGAACTTCACTACCGGTCTCAGAGAAGATCAATCCATACCGTGGCTGAAGCGATAAATGGCAGGTGCGATCTTGCCGCTTTTACCTATCTCCCTCTCGAACAGCTCCGGGTTTTTGCGCAACAGGGGAAGGACAACGTTTTTGGTCTCGGCACTGAACCTGTCCGCTATAATGTAATCCACTTTCCAGGAAGCCAGGAACTCCAAAGCCTGCTCGGGAGCGGCATTGAGAGGTATCTGGACGGCTTTTTTTCCCGTATAGAAAGTGGTTACTCTCGGTTTGTTGCCGGCGATGACGGAATCGGCCGGCAGGGCGTCTTTGGCGATGCGGTTTAAAACGATGAACTCTCCCAGCGCGAAGAGGTGGGGCGGGGTGTTGTAAGCGAAAACGGTGTGTGACCAGTCAATGACCGGTTTATTGATCTGGTGTCCGAACATGACCGCGGGACGGGGCGGGTACGGGTCCGGCGTATGCTGGGCGATGATGGTCTGCACGGTCCTGGTTGCGTTAATGCCGAGAAGGAAAAGACACAGGAGAGCGAAAGCCACGCGAAAGGCCCGGCGCCGTGTCCGTGCTTCCTTTTCCACCGGCAGGCCCTGGAGCATAAAGAACAGGAACAGCGGCAGTAAGGGATAGAAGAAGCGGAAGTCGAGGTGAGGAGGCCACACTGCCACCATGACGGCGTAGGCCAAAAAATAAGCTGGTTCGAGAAGTCGTTTTTCCCGAAGCATGGAAACCATGCCCCAGCCTATAAGCGCCCATACCGGTATGGCCAGGGCCGGCAAAGCAGTGGAGCCGGCAGGCAGTACTGGCACCATCTGCCGCGGTATCTCGAGCGAGTAGTAATTGAGGTTGGTTGTTATTCTCGACAGAAGGGGGGAGAACCCGAGCTGTTGTCCGGACCTGATGACCTGCGACAGCTCCTGGAAGTAATTATAGGACGGATTGGGATGGAGGGCCACGAAAGCGGACCACGCCAGAACCACGGCCGCGAATGCCACAAGCATCGGCGCAAAGTCGGGCACCCGCCCGATGATCCTGCGTCGGCGCAAACGGCCGGAGGCAACCATGGCCAGGACAAGGGCCCCCAAAAGCGGCAACGCCGCCGTCCTTGTCAAGTAGGCCGCCGCGGCAATGCCGATGCAGAACAGAAGCGCTTTCCTCTCATCCTCTTGTTCGTAACGGTGAAAAAGGTAAAGACAAAGTCCGGTGAAAAAAAGGAAGGGGGTCTCGGACAGGGTCCTGGTAAGAAAGCTGAAGGTATACGGATGAATAGCGAACAGGACCGTAAGAGCCAGCGCCCTTTGCCGGGAAGTGGACCTGAAGAAAAAAGCCCCCCACGCCATGACCGAAAGCACGCCCATAAGCGCAGTCTCGATACGCACAGCAAGCAGGTCCCGCCCAAAGGCGGCCACCACCGGCGAAAGAAGCAAAGGGAACATGAAAGGATACTTGGTATGAGTAAAGTGGCCCGGCATGGAGGGGTCCTCATAGCCCCGGCCCTCCGCTATGTTCTCGGCCAGCATGATATAGGTGCAGGCATCTCCTCCAAAATCACCAAGCTGGTCCCGAACGGTAGAAAGATACAAAAAAGACAGGAACACAAGCCCCGCCCCTGCCAGAGCAAGCTGTCGGTTCCATAACCATCCCCGGTTATTAATACCCCCTGTCAAAAGGTCCTTCCTCCGCCAACGAGCCGGCCTCCTGTCATTTAATGTCAGGGCATGAACTCATAAACCTAAACCAGAAGCCATGGAAAAAGAAAACAAAACAATGGTACGCGCTTCCCGTCTCTCCAGTCAAGTTTTGCATCCGTTTTGCAGGCCCTATCCAGGTGCCGCAATCGCCGGGTCGTTGCTGTAGATGGCGAAGCAAGTTCAAGTCCGAAAAATTTTAGGGGGGTGTTTATTTTCGGCCTTGACAGAATGAAAGTTGTGTTTAAATTTATTTATAGGCTGAAGTGAAAAAGTGAGTCAAAAGAGTAAGTTATAGCACAAAAAGCAAAGGAGGTGACCGTTATGCCTTTCGGACTAGCAAGCGATATGTGGGGGTCCCCCCTCGCGGCAAGAGGCAGGACGCCTTATCGGGGCAGGGGAGTCGGCTACGGCACGTTCCCGGCCATCAACATGTACGGCAATGATGAAAAGCTTGTTATAACGAGCGAGATCCCGGGGCTGGACATGGAGAACCTGGACATATCCATCCAGGGAAGGAACCTGACCCTTAGCGGCACCCGCCAGGGGATAGAGCCGGGAGAAGACGAAAGAGTGGTTTTGAACGAACGTGCATCCGGCGACTTCTCCCGCTCGGTGACACTGCCTTATGGAGTGGAATCGGACAAAGTGGAGGCCAACTATGAGAACGGCGTGCTTTACATCCATCTTCCCCGGGCGGAAGAGGAGAAGCCGCGCAAGATACCCGTAAAGGTGGCTTGAAAAGCTGAAAAGTAAAAACTTCCAACACACGAAAGGAGGGACAGAGCATGGCGGAGAGAGAAACGAGAAAACCGGTGTTCTCGCCGACGCTGGATATAGTGGAAAAAAGCGACTCCTACCTGGTCAAAGGCGATCTGCCGGGGACCGCCTCTGAGAATATAGAAGTTCACCTCGAAGGTGATCTGCTCACCATAAAAGGAAACGTGAACGAGGAACCAAAAGACCTTCCCAGGCTTTACCGGGAGTACAACATAGGCGATTTCGAGACTACTCTCCGGATCGCCGGCGAGATTGACCGGGACAACATTAACGCGGAGCTCAAAGACGGCATCCTGACCTTGACCCTGCCCAAGTCGGAGAAAGAGAAGCCCAGGCAGATCAAGGTCAACGCGGCGTAAGAGGCCGCAAACTATATAACTCTAATCTCGAAAGGAGGGATGAGAGATGACCATACGGAGCTTGGTACCGTGGAGGAGACGTGAAGCAGAGGAAGGTCTGAGTCCGAGGGAATACGCGGACCCCTTCACCGCCTTTCAGCGCGAGATGAACCGGATGTTCGACAGCTTCTTTGGCGACGCCGGACTCGCTCCCTTTAGCGGAAGGGAAATCTTGACCGAGTTCGAGCCGCGCGTCAACGTGAAGGAGAAGAAGGACAAGATCGAGGTCACCGCGGAGCTTCCCGGCATGAAGGAAGACGACGTGGAGTTGAGCCTGGACGGCAACAACCTGGTACTGAAGGGCGAGAAGAAGCACGAAAGAGAGAGCGACGAAGAGGGCTACCACGTGGTGGAAAGAGGCTACGGTTCCTTCTACCGCCGCATACCGGTGCCCTCTGAGATTGACGAGGACAAGGTGGAAGCCGAGTTCAAGGACGGGGTCCTGAACGTAACCCTCCCCAAGACCGAGACCGGAAAGCAGAAGAGCATCAAGGTTAAAAGCAGCAAGTGATTTCTATATCTCTTTAATCGGCTCCAGTAACAAATGCATGTGCGAGCGACGGAAGCCACGGCCTCCGTCGCTCGCACGATTTTTATTATCACTGGTTTTACTTGAAATTTAATTTGCCTTCTTTACCTCGATCTCCACCGGGGTGGTCTCCACCCGGTTCTCCGGGTTGTAGTACTCGTAGGCCGCGCTTTTGGGTGCCTTGGCCTTGACCGGGAACTTGGCCTTGAGCTCATAGGAGAACTCGAGGGGCTCGCCTTTTTTCATCCTGCGCACGTAAACCGTGATCTGCCTGCCGGTGGCGTTGTACTTCTCGATCACGTTCTTATCTCTCAGTTTTTGCAGGTTCTCGGGCAGGAGCTCGAATCCCGGCGGAATGCCGAGGTCCAGGATCACCATCTCGGTTGACTTCTCGCCGTTGTACTGGGCTTTTACATTCGCGGTGAGCACGTCATTGGTCTCGAGCTTCGTGCGGTCGTAGTCCACATCCAGGGACAGGAGCGGCTCTCCCTTTATCTCAGCAACCTTTTTCCAGGGCGCGTAGTGTATGCCCACCACCTGGTACATGAGGCCCATGTTGTCGGGAGCTTCGATCTCGATTCTGTTTTTGCCTTTTACGGTCTGGCCTTTGAAGTCTATCATCCTCATCACGTCCGAGGTCTCGGGGGTGATGGACACGGTGTGCTCGCGGTCTCCCGCCTTGATGGTGATGTCCCCTTTTACGTCCGAGCCGGTCCCTTCTTCCGCGGCCAGCATGGCCTTGAATGTAAGAATAGTGGCCTGGGTGGACTGGAAGGTCCCGAACGCGTCTTTCTGCTGCGAAAGCCAGCCAAGCCCCTGGTTCACGGTGGCGGGGTAAGCCCTTGCCTTGATCATGGCATAGAGGATCAGCGCCGTGGTCTCGATCTTGGCGGTCTTGCCCTTGCCGTTCACCGCGGTCTCGCCCGCGGGCTCCCAGTGGATGGTCCCGCGCTTGTCGTCCTTTTTCTTGAGCCGGTTCAGCTTGTCCATGATGTCGCGGGCAGCGGGATCATTCCGGTCGTGGGCCACCAGCGCGTTCAGGGCCAGCGCCAGGGTATAAGCGTCATCAATCTCTTTCATGTTCTCCTTCAAGTAATTGATCCCTTTCTGCACCTCTTGTCCTTCATAGCCGGTCTCGGCCAGCGACCATGTTATATAGGCGGTGTTGAGCTCGACCGACCTCGAGAAGGCGTTGCCGGACAGGGTCTCCATCCAGTGCTTAGCAGGCTCCCAGGAGCCGTCGTCCTTCTGCTTGTCAGCGAGCCACCTCTGAGTTCTTTCGATCACCGCGGGGTCTACCGGATAGACCTTGCTCATGTCATGGAATTCCATGAGCCCGTACGCGGTGAGTACCTTGTGGGCTGGCTCTTTTCCGAACCATTCGAACCCTCCGCCGGGGACTTCGAAGGAAAGGAGTCGCTGGTAGCCCAGGTTGATGTACTCCTCCGCCTTCATCTGGATTTCCGGCCTGATGGTGCCGGTCTTTTTCATGTAGGCCAGGACCATGACGTTGGGGTAGGTGGTCGAGGTGGTCTGCTCGAAGCAGCCGTTGGGCATGCGGAAGATGCTGTCCAGCCCCTCCAGCACCTGCGCGAACACGCCCGGGTAAACTTTCACCATGATCCGGCTGGCGTCCTCGATGGCGTAATCCGGTATCTTGATGGTCTCGGCAAGGTCTCCCGTGATCTGCCCGTTCTTTACGTCCTCCATGCGCAGGCCGTCCGGGATAACCTCCACCGACCGCTTCACAGCGTCGCTCATCTTCGAGCCGATGGCATAGACCGTCAGGCTCTGCTTGCCGAGCTCCTCCGCCTTCACCCGGAAGTACACCACGTCCACCTGGTTCGTCTTCAGCCTGAGTCTTTTTACCGCCCCGGAAAGAAGCTCGAATCCCTGGTGCTCGCGGACCTCGAGCTTGATCTTTTGCGAGCCCGGAAGGTAGTTGTAAACCGCTACCGGGACCTCGACCTCGTCGCCCTGAGTGAGCTGTACCGGGAAGTCTATGTCAACGAAAAAGTCCTGGAAAACCTTGATGCCGTCGGTTACCGAACCCAACATACCGTCCGCGGAATGACCCAGCGCAGTGAGCCGCCAGGTGGTGATCGAGTCGGCAAGCGGCAAAGTAAGCTCGGCGCGGCCGTTCCGGTCGGTGATGAGCGAAGGCTCCCACAGCAGGGTCTCCGGGAAGTAGTCCCGGACCCGGATTTGTTCGCCCTGGTTGCCCGAGCCGCTGCCGCTCGTGTCTTTGCCCGTGCTTTCCATTTCCGCAGCGTCGCCCAGCATAGCGCCCCCCTGGGCCTCGGGAGCTTCTGCTACGGGCCGGGCCCGGCGCAGGGCTTTTTCCTCCACCGAGAACCACGGCCGGACCCGGTCCAGGACCCTGCCCAAAAGCCCCTTGTCCTGTTCTCTGCGGATTCTCGATACATATTGATAAAACCGGGGTCCCGCTCCCCACGGGTCGGAGATGTCGTCCCTGGTGTCCGGCTCTCCGTCCAGTCCCGCCGACTTTATCACGTAATGCTTGTATTGGTTGCTGTAGGGGTTTCGCTTGCTGTCCTCGTCATAGCGCACTATGTAGCGCTTCCCCCACGGGTCCTTGATGTGGCCTTCTGTCAGGTACTCTTTCTTTACCATCTTATCCAGGAGCTCAGGCGTTATCTCGGGCTCCTCGCCTCCGTCAAACATGCCGCCCAGCCACGATTCTTCCTCCTCCTCGAACATTATGTTCAGCGCCGAGTAGATCACCGCCAGCCGGTAAGAAGCCATGTTGCGGGCAAAGTTCGGGAGCTTGAAAATCGAATCCACCCTCTCCAGCATCTCCGGCTTATAAAGCCCGCCGAAAGAGTCGCGGGCCTTTTTCTCGCTGATGGCGCCGTCCTTTATCATCCGCTCGGTTACATCGCTCCGGTACACCCACTGTCCCTGCCGGTTTTTCTCCAGGAACCGGTGCGAGCTCGCCCAGCCAGCGAACTTGCGGGCGTAGCTTTGAAGCTGTTTCTTCTCCTTTTCCAGCCTTTCCTTTGCCGGGTTGTTGGCCCACTCCGGCTCGGTGGGGTTTTTCACGCCCGCCAGCATGACCTTCATGGCCCGGTCGCGGGACGCCTTGGCTTCTTGCTCCTGTATCGCCTTTTCCATGGTGTAGCCGCCGGGCGAGAAGTGGACCTCGTAGCGCGGCTTGGCCAGCTCCTTCTCCAGGGTGAAGTACACCTTGAGAAGCCCGGGCTGCATCTCCTGGATGGCGAACACCGCTTCGTCAACTATGGACAGGCCCAGGGCCGCGGCCTTTCCCCGGCCTTTATCATCCGTAACCTTGAATACAAGCCGGGCCTCTTCCCCCGGCCGGTAGGTGTCCTTGTCCAGGGACACGTCAATATCGAGGTCGTCTTGCGGCTCGATGTAGACCACCCGGCTGTCCCGCATGATCTCGCCGTCGCCCAGGATCGAGTAAGCGTGGACCTCGACGGTCCCGAAAACGTCCGGTCCAATGGAGACCCGGGTGTGGCCCCTGCCGTCCTTGATCTCCACCGACCGCGTGAGCACCGTCTGCCGGTTCTTGATGAGGTCTATGTAAACCGTGCCGGTGCCACGGGTGGACAGGACCTCGAGCTCCATGTCCTCGCCCGCAGTGTAGAGCGCCCGGTCGGTGCGCAACATGACATTGTCATTAGTGTCCTTTGCGGATAAGTCCTTTTTTATCTCGACCTCGTTGCCGCGCCTGTCCTCTGCGTGCGCCCGGATGGAAAGATGAAGTTTGTTGCCGCGACGCAGGAAGTCGTCGGCCTCGGGCACGAAAGACACGGACGCGATACCCGCCCGGCCGGTGCGGGCGGTCATGGTCTTGTCTCCCGCCTTGATGGTTACGCGGGCGCGGGCCGGCTTGTCGTCCGGGGTGGACGCCACCGCGTAGATGGTGTTCTCGACCCCGGGAATGATCCGGCCGGCCTCCGGCACCAGCGCAAGGTTGAGGTCGGTGGCCGACACCTTGCGCTGTACCGTGGCCTCTTCCTCGTGCTCGGCCTGGTCCGTTACCTTGGCGGTGATCTTTACAAAAGCGTCCCCCTGCTCCAAGGGCTGTCCGGCAAAGTAGTCGGGAAGCTCGAGCTCGAACTCGAAGTTGCCGTCGTCGTCGGTGCGGCCGGTAACCTCAGCCACCTTGTGGAACTCCACGTCAAAGGCCTCTGCGGTTACCTCTACCTTGCCGCCCGCAACCGGCTTTCCGAAGAAGTAGTTGGCGCTCACCGTGCCGTGCACCTCCTCGCCCGGCTTGTAGTAGCTCCGGTCGGTGTCCAGGACCACCTTGTACTTGGGAAGCACGTAGCGGTCAACTTTGATTGTCTTTTCCGCGCTCCGGTCACCCACGCTGGCCCGGACCAGGTATCTGCCCAGTCGGATTTCCGACGCCAGTTGAAAGTCCGCGGCAAAGATGCCGTACTCGTCGGTCTCGCCGATCTTCTTGAACACCTTGTTGCCTTGCGGGTCCTCGACATCGAGGACCACCTTTTCATTTGCCACGGGCGAAAGCTCGGCCATGCCCAGCGACACCGACCTGATGTGGATGAGCTGCCCCGGCTGGTAGAGCGGCTTGTCAGTAGTTAGGAGCACCCGGTAGCGCGGCGCTATCTTTACTTCTTTGCTGAGCTTCTTTGTTCCGAGCCGGGATGATACCCGGACCTCGAGCTCGTAATCATCTCCCGCGGGCACATCGGGTATTCGCGCCGACCGGGTTATACTGCCCGACTCATTGGTCCGGGCCACCAAAAGGGAATGGTCTTCTTCGCCCTTTAAGCCTACCCACACCCGGGCGCCTTCCACCGGCCGGGAGTCGGTCAGGCTCTTCGCTTCCTTGACCACCACCCGGAAGGAGGCGCGGGAGCCGGGATCGAGCTCCGCCGGCGAGAAAACGTAGACGTCCAGTACCGGGTTCTCCCTGGTTTCTCCCGTGCTGAACAGGGTCAGGAACATGGCCAGAAACAGGGTTGCGATGGCAGCGTAAGATTTCATCTTTACTCTCTCCTTTGTTTGAATCCTCATCTTTCTTGGTACCGGAAGAATTTTATCTCCGGCAACCGGGTCCGGCCAAATATAGCGACCGGCTGTTTCCAAAACCTGTCAGGGTAAAACGCATCAGGGCCGGTATGGTTTTAAGAGGGGGAAGGTTTTTCGGTAACGGTCCATAAAAAGAGTGTTCTACAGGCCCGGCTTTTTCCTCGCCGGCGCGGAGAGTTTATTTCGTTTTTTTTCAATTTCCATATTGACAGATTGAAAATACTGGAGTAATCTACAATTAAATAGCCGGGCAGTTCGCCGCGAAGTAATCTACCCGGACGGCTCGTGCTCGATCGGCTCCTTTCGTTCGCTTGATCGCAAAGGATGCACGGCTTCGTCAGCAGGGCTTGGTAAGGAGGCTTCTGGATCGCGGCCCGGAAGCGAGGATGGAAGACCGTAAGCGGTCAAGTTTCGAAAAGGAGAAAAGAGAGATGAGTAATCGTTTGTACGTGGGCAACCTGCCCTTCCGTACCTCGGAGGAGGCTCTGCGCGAGCTCTTCGAGGGCGACGGGAGACAGGTAGTGGAATGCAGGATCATAACCGATCGCGAGACGGGGAGGTCCAGGGGTTTCGGGTTTGTGGAAATGGGAACGGAAGACGAAGCCCAGCAGTCCATAGACGCGCTCGACGGCTATGCCTTTGAGGGAAGAAACCTCAAGGTGAACTATGCCAGGGAGCAGCAGAAAAGGAAACCTCAGCAAAACAGGTTTTAAAAAGTAAAAAAGGGCGGCTTTGCCGCCCTTTTTTATGCATATTTTTTACCCCCCCGACTTTTGTCCAGGAAACTTTATCCTTTCCGCACCGGGGCGAAGAAGCCCTGCTTTTTTATTTTAACCCAAACGGGAACACCCGGCGTTGTTCAAATAAATCCGTCTTCCGTTCGTAGTATCTAATGGAAGCGGGAAATCGGAGAGCATAATGAAGAATTCCGACGAGGAGCTGTTTGACAGATATCGCGCAGGTGACAGGGGATCGTTCGAGGAGCTTTTGGAGCGTTACCGGAAGCCGCTTTTCACGGTGGTCATGAGAATGGTTAGAGACCGACAGGAAGCCGAGGACATCTTTCAGGACACCTTCATCAGGGTGGTCAAACACCGGGACAGCTTTGATTCGGACCGGAGCTTTTCGACATGGGTCTTTTCCATAGCTACGAACCTGGCAAAAGACCGGCTCCGGCGGAGGAAGCGCGACCCGGTGAGCATGGAGGCCGATCCTCCTGAGTACGCGGGAGGAGAGGACCCCGAGACCCGGACCATGAAAAACGAGATGAAAAAAGCCCTGGAGGGGGCCTTGGAAAGTCTTTCCCCCGAGCAGAAAGAGGTCTTCCTTTTGCGCGAGTATGGAGGACTTTCTTTTAAAGAGATAGCAAGCATGAAGGAGACCAACTTGAACACCGTCCTCTCCAGGATGCACCTGGCCATGAAGAAGCTCCGGCAAGAGCTGAGCCCGCTTGCGGAGGAGAAAAAATGAAACCGTTTTACGAGCACGGCTGTGACAAGGTTTCCACCGGCGACCTTCTGCTTTTCGCTTATGGAGAGTCCCCGGACGCGGCCATCGCCGCGCACGTGCGGGACTGCCCGGCCTGCGGGGCCTACCTTTCCATGATAGGCGAAGTAAGGGCCGCCACCGGCGAGGCGTGGGACATCCCCTCGGAAACTTCCGTGGCCGCGGTCCGGAAAAAGGCAAAACGTAAACAAAGAAGGGCCATTAAATCCATTTTTGGCGGGGTCTTCTCGAATCCGCGGGTGCTGGTCCCCGCGGCGGCCGTGCTGGTGCTGGCCCTTGCACTCATTATAAATCAGAGTTTCTTCACGGACCGCGCTTCTGATGTCCGACAAGCGCGGAAAAAATCCGAGGTACCTTCCTACCTGGTCGCAATGGAGACGGAGATAGATGATCTTGAACAGATGATGTACCGGGAAGAGGCCCTGCTTTTAGGCGGAGACACCGCGGAACATTACACCGAAGCCCAGCCCGAAAAGCAGGAAACCCCCGCGTCGGAGAATGAAACCGCGGATGCGCAGGATGAAGTTCTGGACTACGTGTTTGTGGAGGCCTCCGCGGTTGACGATATAGAGGTGGCCGTAAACGAGCTCGAGTATGAGATGGGCCTTGCCGAGTCATATCCGGAGGACTACTGAAGCGGGCTTTTTTAAACATGAAACCGACTTAATATGAAAGGAGCAAAACAATGAAAAAACTGGCATGGATGATAGTGGGCATGGCGGTGCTGACGTTGACGATAGGCGGCTTCGCCTATCTGGGCAAGACAAGCGCGGACAGGCTCGATAAAGCAAAGGCCGGCGTGAAAGGCCAATCTTTTCAGGAGGAGTTCAGCTCCGACTTGCCGCTCTTTGCCGGCATGGACTCCCCTCGTGAAGGCAATGGTTCTGGAAAGGGAGTGCGTAGCCATCGTCGCGACGGGAGCGGTCTGATGGATGCTGGAGTGGGCAGCGGTCATGGAAGGATGGCTCACCCGGAAGGCCATGGCCGGATGCGCGGTGACGGGCACCATGATTGGATGGCGCGCCGCGGCGACCGGGACGGGAAAGGACGTGCTGCCGGAGAGCGCCCACGCACGGGTCGTTCCATGGGAGCGGCCGGAACCGGTATGGGCCGCGGCAGGCACCTGGAGCGGATCAAACAGACCGACCCCGAGCGTTATGAGCGGCTTACCAGAATCCGCGAGCTGGCCGAGGAGTACCGCACTACTGACAGCGAGAGCCGGGAAAAGGAGATCGAGAAAGAGCTCCGGCCCCTGGTGGAAAAAGAGCTCAAGATCCAGCATGAAAACAACAAGGAGAGGATCGAGCGGCTGGAGGAGAAGCTGAAAGAGATGAAGCGGATACTGAAGGACCGGGAGGAGAACTGGGACCAGGTGGTGGACTACACCATTGAGGACATCACAGGCCAGCACTCGTATCTTAAAGCCTGGCCCGGCTCCCGCATGCGGCACCACCGCGCCCGACCGGAACGCTGAGCTTTCGAGCTCTACTTTGTATACCTTCCCCGGAGCGGAGGCCGTGCGCTTCCGCTCCCGGCTTTTTATATAGCGGAATGTTTCAAAACAGGTCCAACTGCTCCGCGGCGGGCTTCTCCTTCTTCGGCAGCGGCTTTGACTCGATCCTCTCCAGAAGCCGCTCTTCGATCTGTTTCAAAAACGGGGAAGGACCGAGCTTGCGGTAAGCGGAGCCGATCTTTCTTTTCACGGCCCGGCTTAAAAAAAGCCTTTCCTTCGACCGGGTCATTCCCACGTAAAAGAGCCGACGCTCCTCCTCGATGTTCGAGTCGTCCTCCTTTTTCCACCGGAGCGGCAGAAGCCCGTCCTCGCAGCCCGTGATAAAGACCACCCGGAACTCGAGGCCCTTGGCCGCGTGAAGCGTCAAAAGCGAGACCCGCTCCGCACGCGGGTCCCACGTATCAACCTCGGCGCCCAACGATATCTCGGCCAAAAACCCGGCCAGGTCCCGGTCCCACTTGTCCGCCAGGAGCGACAAAAGCTCCACCGCCTTGTTCAGCTCCGCTGAAAAATCTTCTTCTTTCGCCTCCGGCTCTCCAGAAGAAAAGCTCTCTGTTAGCTCTTTCGCTTTTTCCGCGGCCTCCCCGATCAGCTCGGAAACCGGTCTGCCGCGCTCCTCCTGCCGAAGAAGCTCGGTGAGCTTTTGCACGCCCGGCCTGTCCATGAGCCTTTCATGCGAGCGCTTCTGGAAGGGGATGCCCGACCGGTCTAGTGCCTCCACCAAAGGAGCCGCCTGCGCATCAGTGCGATAGAGTACAGCGAAGTCGGAGAAGGTATAATCCTTGCCTTCGTCCTCCTCCGCCCGGCCGCTGTCAATGGAAAAGAAGCTGTGCCCGCCCAGCATCCGCTCCAGGGACTGGACCACGAACTCGGCCTCGGCGCGCTCGGTGGCCCCTTCATGGATGGCCACTCGAGACGGGTCCTCCAGCAGAGGCTCCAGCGACCGCTCCAGGCAAAGCTCCGACTCCGAGATCACCTGCAGACCCGCGTCCAGGATGTTCCGGCTCGAACGGTAGTTCCGGCTGAGCCGGACCACGCGGGCGCCGGGGAAGTCCTCCTGAAAGCGCAGAAAGAAACGCACGTCCGAGCCCCGGAAACCGTACACCGCCTGGTCCGGGTCGCCGATCGCGCAGATGTTGCCGTCCGAAGGACAAAGCGCGCGCACCAGCCGGTACTGGAGCTCGTCCACGTCCTGGTACTCGTCCACCGACACCCACTGAAATCGCTCCCGGTAGTCGGCGCAAACACCGGGATCGGACTCCAAAAGCCACGCCGCGAGTCCCACCAGGTCCTCGAAATCAACCAGACCGCGCGAGCTCCGCTCCTTTTCATAAAGCTCGTAAGCAGAGCTGAACTCGCTGTCCGGCGCAGGCGCCTCGCCGGTGCGCTTTTGCCGGGCGATGCGCGAGACCAGCTTCCGGGCCTTGGACTCGCTCCACCCGCCGGCCGCGGCCAAAAGCTCCACCCTTTCCTGTTCGCCCATGACAGCGAACCTGCGGGGAATGTCCAGCTTGTCCGCGTGCTCGCGCAGGATGGACAGACCCAGGGCGTGGAAGGTCATGACCGGCACTTGTGAACAGGTCTCAGGCAGAAGCACCTCCAGCCTTTCCTTCATCTCGAAGGCCGCCCGTCTCGAGAAGGTGAGCGCCAGGCAGGAGTCGGGGTCCGCTCCTTTATCCGAGACCAGTGCAGCGATGCGATGAGTAAGCGTACGCGTCTTGCCGGTGCCGGGTCCGGCCAGGATAAGCAGAGGTCCTTCCATGATTCGGGCGGCCTCTGCCTGGTCGGGGTCCAGTCCCGCAAGAACGCCTGTGCCGGGCTCCGAGGCTGTTCCGCTAGCAACCCCGGTTTCGGGCTGCGCCTTTTCTGTCTTTCGCTTTTCAGCTTCTCCTTTGCTTGCCGGTTTTGCGGCTTTCTTCTCCTTCTGCTTTTTGCGGGGCTCTTTCTGCGCCTCCGGGAGCTCGAACAGGAGCCCGCCCTTGCTTTGACATTCGAGCTCTTCGGGCTGGAAAAGCCTTATCACTCCATACTCGCCGTCGTAGCCCGCCTGCTTTATGACCCGGCCCTCTCGCATTCTTGAGACAGCCTCCGCGATCAGGGTCGAGCCACCGGTTTTTATGTCTTCTATCGGCACCTGTTCGAGGATATCAAGCTCCGGCCCCAGCCGCGCCACTATGGACTCGTAGGCTCTCATGACCTTCTTGCTCTTGGGACCTACCTGCAAGGTCTCGGAGATGATCTCGTCAAGGGGGATAAAGCTGCGGAAGGGGTCTGGGTTCTCCGGCCTGGCACCGTCGGCCCGGTCAGCCAGCGCCTCCACCCGGTGCATGACCCCCACGGTAACCGGCTTGCCGCACACCGGGCACACCCCGTCCCGCGACCGGGTCTCGCCCGGCTCCAGGCAGGCGCGGCATTTGCGGTGCCCGTCCATGTGATACTTGCCTTCTTCGGGGAAGAACTCGACGGTGCCCTGGTAGCCGTGGCCCGTCTCCATGGCCTTGCGAATCGAGTAGTAGTCCGGGTCGCACTCGAACACGCAGGCCTCCCGGCCCAGCTTGGCCGGCGAGTGGGCATCGGAGTTGGACACCAGGGTGTAGCGGTCGAGGCCGGAGAGCCGCCAGTTCATGGGCGGGTCCGATGATAGCCCGGTCTCCAGGGCGAAGATATGGGAAGACAGGTCGCCGTAACACTCCTCGATGGAGTTGAAGCCCGACTTGGAGCCGAGCACGGAGAACCACGGCGTCCAGATATGGGCAGGGATCAAGTAGTTGTCGCCGCCCGTCTCGAGGGTGATCTCCAAGAGGTCCCGCGAGTCCAGGCCCAGGATGGGCCGGCCGTCCGAGCTGATGTTGCCGATCCGGTCGAGGCTTTCCCGGAAGCGGCCCGCGGACTCGAGGTCCGGGCACACGATCACGTGATGGACCTTGCGGGTGTAGTCGCCGCGCTTGTAGATGGTGGATATCTCCACCGTGAGCATGAACCGCACCGGCACGGAGGGCACCGTGTCAGCCGTTTTGAAGACCTCGCGATTAATGTCGTCGCGAAGACGGAACAGACCCGGCTCCGCGGCCACCAGCTTGTCCTTGATCTCGGCAAACCAGGCCGGGTGGGTGAAGTCGCCGGTGCCCACCAACGCGATGCCTTTCCTGGCCGCCCACAACGCCAGGTGCTCGAGGTCGCACTCCAGGCTCGTGGCCCGCGAGTACTTGGAATGGATATGAAGATCAGCGTAAAAGCTCATGGAGCCTCCTTGCGAGGACATTTTAGGTGGAGGCGGTGAAGGTGTCAAAGTCCCTTTATAAGAGGCATTGGAAATGAATAAACAGGACGCGCTCTCCGCGACCGGCTCCGAGTACTTTGAAGTCATGTTACGAGCATGAAAAGACGCGATCTTTTAAGCCGCCTTATCATCATGCGCAGGCTTCAGGAGGGATATTCAGGGAAGATGTTGTGAGGATGAAGTTGGTTGAAAGGGCCTGAGCCCTGCCCCCCGGACCGCCGGGCGGGAGCCCGGCAAAAAAACCTGGGAGCGCCAGGCTCCAGCCTGGCGGTTGAAAAAAGCGCAGGATGGATCGGTAGCCCGGATAGCTCGTCTATCCGGGTGCCATTGGCACAGGATGGTTTCATCCTGCGGCTTCTCGCCGCCTGCATAGCCTATCCGGGTGGGAGTGAGCTCCTGCTCACGATAATCGAGACCTGGAGGTCTCTCCCACCATAAGCACAGCCTGGCTCCAAACGCAACTCCCCCCGGGACCGCCAGGCGGAAGCCTGGCAAAATTCCCCCGGGACCGCCAAGCACCAGCCTGGCTCTAAACGCAACGACACAACGCCGCAACGGTTCTTTTTTTCAACATGACTTTAGTGCGAGCGACTTCAGTCGCGATATGTCTTTGTTCCGTTAGCTGAAAATATATTCCTTCTTCCCTTGCGTCATAGCGCCGTTGCGTTTCCTCCCATCTCCCCTGTGCGAGCGACTTCCAGACACGATCAAGACCAGCATCTCAAGTCCCAAAGGGACGGCGGAGAATGGCCGGGAACGCGGCCGTCTCGGCCGCAGAACAAGAGCGGGCGGCCTGCCTGTGCGTGTCCGCACGCAGACAGGGACGCCCGCGATCCCACGGACTCCAGCGTCCCTTCAGGACGCGCCATAACCATACCCATTTTTCCAGGGGTTAAAACCCCTGGCTAATATACGGCGCTCCGTTGGAGCTGGAAGAAAGGCAACCGGGAGCAAGCTCCCTGACACAAAGCGGCGGCAAGCCACCGCACTCCCAAAGATAACTGCTGCTGTTCTAAAGTATGGCGTCTCAAGACCTACATAAACTTAATTGTAAAGAACTGACCCCGCACCTCACCTCCAAGAGAAACTTTGGCAGCTCTTTGATCTGGGAGAGAAGGAAAGACTTTTAACCATACACGAACGGCCGTATAATGTCTAATTATTCCAGAAAGTTGCAAGTCGAGATGTGGACTGGATAGAAAACTCAGGTCAAATAATAGTAGCCCACCACCAGAAGGAAAAACAGAACCAGCAAAGTGGTGCTGGCGGCCTGCCTCGAGCTCTCCCTGCGGGCGGCCCCCAGTACGTTTGCCGTCCTCCCTGATTGGGCGGAGATGAGCGAGTAAAAGATGGGGTGGGACAGGTCCGGCTGAAAGCCTACCGCCACCAGGATGGCGGGCAAGCTTACCAGAAACCCCCACAGGAACCCCTTTCTCGTGAAGGCAAAGCCCGCCACCAGGCCCGCCAGCACAAAGCAGGGCGCGAACACCACAAACACCACCTGGCCTTCGGTTGCCCCCGAAAGAAAATCGCGGAGAAAGCCGGATAGCCCCGCTTCCCGGGCGATAACCAACCCACCGAGGTACAGTCCCAGAGAACCTCCGACCCCCACGGCAAACCGGCCCCAGGTGAACTCCTCCGTAAAAGGGTTCAGGATGTTGGCCACGCTCCGGAGGGCCACCTTATAGGTCGCCACATACATGCCGCTCTCTTCGTCCTCCCGGAAAAGTCCGGCTTCCACCTGGTGCTTGAGAAGCCGCGCCTGGGAATCGGCAATCTCTTCCAGGAGCCGATCCTCCTCTGGGTAGCGGATACCGGCACTGCTCTTTGCAACGCGGCTTTTGTGCGAGTTATAAAGACTCTCCAGCCGGGAGACGTTCGGGAGCCTCTTTATGTCCTGCCAGGGAGGCTCTTCAAAAACCAGCGACACGGGCGCATTGGTGGTGGTGATCTCGGTGCCGTCGGAGAGGGTGGTGATGAGCTCGAAAAGCCGTACCGAGCGGCTCCCCGAGCTTTGCAGAGAGACCACCAGCATGGTCCCCTCCGACGGCCGGTAATAAAGCCGGTTCTCGTTCGCGGTCATGTGTCCGGAAAGAACGAAGTCAAGCTCATGCTGAAACCCGACAGCAAGGGCCTCGTCATCAACGCTTTCGAAATAAGAGCGGGCCTGGTCGGAAAGCTCGCTGTCGTTTACCGGCCGCAGCCGGACGCGGGCCGGGATTCGGACCAGCTTCGTAACCGCGGGAATTCCCACCGCCAGGAGCACTGCCACCACGCTCACGCCGAACACAAGATAGTAGATCATTCTGAAAGGTTCCTTGTTTTATAATCTTAATCCTTCTCCTTGGATTCGCAAGCATACTTGTCGGACCCTGGTCTGCGGGCCGTACTTTTGATAGGGTAAAGATGACGCGGGTAGATTGGTTATGCCGCCTTTGTGGTTTGCCGCATATACTTTTAACTTCAGGAGAGGTAGAGAGGAAAAAGCGGCTCGAGTGGAGAGCGTGAATGAAAAGGAGGAGGAAAAGTTGGACCTTGAAGGGGTGAGGTCTCTGGTTACGGGAGCTGGTTCCGGCATCGGCCGGGCCGTAGCATTGCGGCTGGCGGGGGCGGGATCGCGGGTCCTGGTGAGTGACGTTCTCCCCGAGCGGTCGGAGCAGACCGCGGAGGAAGTCCGAAAGAGGGGAGGGGACGCGTATACGGTTCCCTCGGACGTGTCAGACCAGGGACGGGTGGATGCTCTGGCCAAAGAGTGCGAAAAGCTCCTGGGCGGCCTGGACGTGTTGGTGAACAACGCCGGCATTTCCGCGGCGGGTTTCATCGAGTCGGTGAGCGACGAGGACGTGGACAAGGTGTTCAAGGTGAACCTCACGGGAGCTATTCGCATGACCCGTGCTTTTGCTTCATATCTTAAGGAGAGCGGCCGCGGAAGGATCGTGAACATATCATCGGTGGAAGGCATAAGGGGCTCCGGCCTGGTGCCGGTGTACAGCTCTTCCAAGGCCGGTTTGATAGGGCTCACGAGGTCCAACGCCGTAGAACTCGCCCGCTACGGGGTCACCGTGAACGCGCTTTGTCCCGGGCCCATCAACACCGACATGCTGGCGCCTCTTCTGGCTGACGAGAGGTTCCGGCAAAAGTGCAAAAAGGGCATACCGCTCCGCAGGCTGGGCGAGCCCGAGGACGTGGCCGGCGCCGTGGCTTTCCTGGCCGGACCGGAGGCCTCTTTTATAACCGGAGCGGTGCTGGTGATAGACGGAGGAATGACGGTGAAGGCTTTATAGACAAGGCGGGAAAGGCCGTTGCGAAAGGGTTAACCTCGTGGTAAAAGCAAGAGTACAGTCGGAGGATGAACCATGGAAAAGGTATACGTAATCGGCGCCGGTATGACCAGGTTCGGCAAGTGGCAGGAGGAGTCCATAAAGTCGCTTTCCAAGACTGCAGTGGACAAGGCATGCGAGCACGCGGACATAGACAAGTCGAAGATCGAGATGGCCGCGGTGGGAAACGCTTTCCAGGGGATAGCCACCGGGCAGGAGTCCATCCGGGGCCAGGTGGTGCTCAGGGCCATGGGCATCGGCGACATTCCGGTTTTCAACCTCGAGAACGCCTGCGCCAGCTCGGCCACCGCCTTCCAGGTGGCCTGGATGAACCTGGCGCTCGGTATCCAGGACGTGGCCCTGGCTCTCGGGTTCGAGAAGATGTACCTGGAGGACCGGGAGAAGCGGCTTTCCCTGTTCTCCGCCGCCATGGACCAGGACGTGGTGCAGATGATCATGAAGATGGCCGGCCGGAACGAGGAGGAGTCCCGGAAGAAGCGCGAGAGCGAAGGCGGCGAGGCCAAGCAGAGCAAGGGCAAGCGGAGCGCTTTCATGGACCTTTACGCCATGGCCGCGCGCATGCACATGGACAAGTACGGGACCACCCAGCGCCAGTTCGCAATCATCAGCGCCAAGAACCACACCAACAGCCAGTATAACCCTTATGCCCAGTACCGGGAGCCCATGACGGTCGAGGAGGTGCTGGCGGCGCCCGAGATATCGTATCCGTTGACGCGGCCCATGTGCTCGCCGGTGGGGGACGGCGCGGCCGCGGTCATCCTCTGCACCCAGGCGGGTCTCAAGAAGATGGGCATATCCACCAAGCCGGTCAAGGTCAGGGCCGCGGTGCTGGGCTCCGGCATGGACCGGGACATGAACGCCCCCGACCTGGGAGAGAGGCTGTCTTCCCGGGCCTACGAGATGGCCGACCTGGGGCCGGAGGACGTGGACGTTCTCGAGGTGCACGACGCCACCGCGTTTGGCGAACTCCGGGCGCTGGAAGGACTGGGGTTCTGTCCCCTCGGCCAAGGCGGCCCGTTCTCCGAGTCCGGGGCCACCGCTCTGGATGGAAAAATTCCGGTGAACACTTCGGGAGGACTGGAGAGCAAGGGCCATCCGGTAGGGGCCACCGGTGTTGGCCAGGTGTGCGAGCTGGTCTGGCAGCTCAGAGGAGAAGCGGACAAAAGACAGGTTGAGAACGCCAGGATCGGCATGTGCGAGAACGGCGGCGGCAACATCGGGGTCGAGGAAGCGGCCATGAACATTATTATCCTGGAGCGGGTCAAGGCTATTTAAGCTGAAAAACATGAGAGAATGATAATCATCGTTTGCGCGAAAAAAGAAGCAGAACATTGCTACTGCCCTTGTCAAGTTCAAAATGACGAATATCGTGCGAGCGACTTTAGTCGCGACTTTCGTCGCTCCCCTCCCATGATTTTCTTCAGCTTCTTCAATCCCGCATCCGGCATCGGAGGTAAGACATGATCTTCAGCCAGGAAGACATAAGGGCCTTCCAGAACATGGCCGAGTCGTTTGCAGAAAAGAGCATCCGGCCTGTGCTCGGCCATGACACGCCTGACGGGGACCTGGCCCGCGTGCCCGCTCTTATGGAAAAAGCGCGGGAGAACGGCCTCATAGCTTCGTCCAACCCCGAGGCTCCTGGGCACGAGACGGGCATCTGGGGCAGGTTCGCGAAGGACATGGGTCCCCGGGTGTCGCTTCTTCTTCTGGAGGAGCTGGCCGCGGCCTGCGGCGGAGTGGCACTCAACGCCCATGTTCTGGGGCTTTCCGCGCTGGTGGCCGGTTCTGCGCTGGAGTGCCCTGAGGTCCCGGAAAACACTGCGGTGGCGCTTTTGGAAGGCGGGTTTGCCTTTACTCCAGAGGTGCTCCGGTATCCTTCCCGGCAGTTCCCTGCCGCGGTGGAGACGGTTGCGGAGGACCGGGGCGACGAGGTCGCGCTCGATGGCAGGAAGGACTTTGTCTGCCAGGCCGAAGGTACGCGCGCTTATATTGTTTTTGCGAGGACCGGTGACGAATGGCGTGCTTTCCTGGCTGATACGGACGCGCACGGCCTTAAAGCCGAAAGCGCGGGCAGGCGCATGGGTCTGCGGTCCGCTCCGGTCGTGCATTTGGTTCTGGAAGATGTGCGGGTGGGAAAGGAGCGTGAGCTTCAGTTCGGCCATCCGGGCTACGAAGCGGTCCTCGAGTATCTGCGGTTTTACTGGCTGGGAAATTTAGCGATAGCCACCGGCGTTGCCAGGGGAGCGCTGGATGCGGCGCTTGCTTACGCGCGCGAGCGTTACCAGTGCTGCACCGAGATCATAAACCATCCGGGGGTAAACTCTCTTCTTCTCGGCAAGGCGGAGGCCGGCATTGCGGCGTGCCAGTCGCTCCTGGACCGGGCTTCCGCAGGCAGCGGCGAGTCTTTCCGGAACGTGGCCGAGGCGGCCGGGGCCAGGCTCGCGGGTCTCGACCATGCCGCCCGCGCGGTTACCGACTGCCTCCAGGCCTTTGGCGGCTACGGGTACATGGAGGACTACGGCATGGAGAAGCGCTACCGGGACGTAAACACGCTAAAGTGCATGGGGGGCGGCCCCCGCGACATGAAGGCGGTCATAGTCGGCTTCCGGGAGGGGTGGTGATGAAGCCACCCACCCACATGGACGTGGCCAAAGAGCACCTCGGGTTTCTGGGCAAGCTACTGGTGCGCAAGCATTACGGCGACTTCTGGGAGGACGAGACCCGGACCCTGCCGTGGACCCTGCGACGGCTGCGCAGGCAGTACAAGGAGTTTGCCGACCAGTACATCCGGCCGCGGGCGCTCGCGGTTGACCAGGACCCGGCGTCCTTGGACCGAGAATGGCTCTTCCGGGAGTACGCCCGGCGGGGATGGGCCTCGGAGATGCTGCCGCCGCCGGTGGGCAGGATGAAGATGGCCTGCATTCGAAACTGGGGCTTCAGCCTGGTGTTAAAGGTGGAAGAGCTTTGCGCGGCCTGCGGAGGGATCGGGCTCATGCTTTTGGCCCACGACCTGGGGGTGGCGCCTCTCCTGGTGGGTGCGGACACGAAGGCCTTCTTCCGCTGGCTGGTGCCCATCTACCGGCGATTGAACCGCGGCGAGAAGTGCGTGGTGGCCTTTGCCATAACCGAGCCGGGCGCAGGCTCGGACGTAGAGGACACCGAGGGCGCGGTAAGAGCGCGGCTGGTGACCCGGGCGAGGCGCGTCTCCGGGGGTTATGTCATAAACGGCCGCAAGGTGTTTATCTCGGACGGGGGCATCGCTGATTACGTTACCTTGTTCTCCTGCCTGGAGGACGAAGGGGCGGAGAGCTGGACGTGCTTTGTGATCGAGAAAGGGATGAAGGGGTTTTCACTGGGCCGGCAGGAGAAGAAGATGGGCCAGAAGGGAGGAGACGCCACCGAGCTTATCCTGGAGGACGTATTCGTTCCGGAGAGGAACCGTGTGGGCCCGGAGCGCGCGGGGTGGGCCATAAACCGGAACGTGCTGAACACCTCGCGTCCGGCGGTGGGCGCGATTGCGCTGGGGATCGCGCGTGGTGCTTTCGAGAGCTGCGTGGATTTCTGCAGAAATACAAAGCAGGGCAACAAGAGACTGATCGAGTACCAGGAGGTCCAGCTCGAGCTGGCCTCCATGCTGGCCAAGCTGATAGCCTCCCGGTCAATGGCCTGGTATACCGTCTGCCGGTTCATGCCGCCCATGCAGATGACCTCCGCGGCGTGCAAGTCTTACTGCTCCGACACCGCGGTCGAGGTCTGCGAGCGGGTCATGGAGCTCATGGGGGACCACGCATATCTTCAGGTAAACAACGTGGAGAAAACCTTGCGCGACGCCCGGCTTACCCAGATTTATGAAGGGACCAACCAGATCAACCGGCTGGCCATGATCGAAGACCTGTGGGATAATGATCTTATGAAGAGCTCACATTGAAATTAAAAGTGATTATCCAGTGTAAGGGAGGGAGAATCCGATCATGTTTTGTCAGAATTGCGGACAACAGTTAGCTGATAACGCAGTTATGTGCCCGCACTGCGGTGCCTCCACCAACAGATTTCCCAACCTCGCCATGCAGACTAACGTGTACCAGCCGGCGAGTCCCTCGAAAAGCAGGGTGGGGTATATCTTGCTCGGCCTTTTCCTGGGAGCACTTGGTGTCCACAACTTCTACGCCGGATACACGGGTAGAGGCTTGGCTCAACTTTTGATAACTATCTTTGCCGGTTGGCTGGTTCTGCCGTTGGTAGGGGTATTCATCTGGGTGATAGTAGAGATCTGCACGATATCGGTGGACGCACAGGGAAAGCCTTTAACTTGAAGTCCCCCGGCTAATCACTCCGAGAGGTGTCTTTCCCATCGGCCCTGTTGGGGGTATTAACTAGTGCCTGATGCGAAAGGGAGGTTTTGCTGGCTCTGGTGCGCCACTTTGGACTGCGGCAGCTTGCTGCCGCTTTGTCTGCCGGGAAGCTTGCTTCCCGGAAATCAGCTCCACAAAGGGCTCATAGTTTACGGAGCGCCTTTTTTTAGTCCCGGCAAGCCGGGACTTATGAAAGCGAAAGCAGGCTTTCGCACTCTAAAACGGAGTTTCGCAGGCACTAACTAGATCACAAGTAACAAGATGTTAGCTGTGGTCCGGTTCATGTAATAATCTTTTCCCGGAGGGTTCTATGAGAAAATTATTATCAGTAGCTTCGATTTGTGTTGTTTCCTGTTTTCTGGTGATCGTTGCAGGGGGGACCTTGCCTGCTCTGGGTCCTGCTCCTTATCCGGAGGGCAAGGTTGCTTATCCCGATTACGAGCCGCACTTTGACATAGTTTGTCCGGGCGAGGTCGCGGTTTACCGGGCGTATTGGAACGGCATTCCCGCGGTTACGGCCAAGCTGGAGGTTACGAAGCACCCGGAGCGGGAAGGCTGGATTTGCGCGGGCGCCAAGGGCAGCATCTTCGGCCACGTAGCCGCCCTTTATAAAGCGCGCGACTCGGTCCACTCCTGCATGAACGCCGAGAGTTTCAAGCCGGACTCTTACTCGGTCAGCATCAACGAGACCCTGGTCAAGTACAACATGGTGGTGGACTTCAACCACGAACAAGAGACCGCCTTCCGGCGGAAGGTGGACAAGGATGGCGAGAGCACCAAGGACTTCACCTATACCAACGCCTACTGCCCGGTAAGCACCTACCTCTTGATCCGGAGCCTTCCCTGGGAGGTGGGCCAGAAGCGGCGCTTCGAGGTCATTGACGGCAATGACCGCTACCTTTTGGTCATCAAGGCGGACAAAGAGGAAAGCGTGAAAGTGAAAACCGGGACCTATGATTGCGTTCGTTTTCAGACCAGCATTTTTGAAGGGCCCAGCGACCACACCCGCGAGTCCAAGCACTGGTGGGAGAAGATCAAGAAGAAAGACGAAGAGAAGATGCACATGATCGAAGAAGTCCACGTCTGGATGGCCAAGGACAAGCCGCGTCACATTATCAAGGCGGAAGCGGACGTGTTTTTCGGAAGTGTGACCCTGAAGCTACTGGAGCTCTCCGAGGCGGAAGAGAGCATGTAGCAGACGAACCCTTGGCAAAAACCGGCGAGGCGTTACTTGGAAGACTGCCTCTCCTCTCGGATTCTTTCCGCGAGAAAGATTTTCAAAAGTGACTGGTAGGGCACGTCTTTTTTATTGGCGAGGAGCTTGAGTTCCTCGATCATGGACAGGGGCAGCCGGATCGAAATGGTCTTCAACGCGGGTTTCAACTTAGAAGGCACTGCGCGTTCAGCCTTTTCCCAATCCACGTACTCGGTGGAGTCATGCTTTGACCAGAACTCCCGCTCTTCCTCTTCGTTTTTAAACTCAGGTATCTTTTTGCTCATGGGACCTCCACACCTCCCTTTCTTTCCGGCTTAAGTCCCTTGTAGATTCTTACAATAGAATAACGAAGCGGCGCCATCTTGTCATGTTTTTTCTTTGCGGCTTTCGCGCCTTTGAGTGAAAAAATCCATTTTGTAGGAGCCCCTTGCAAAAGTCTGATTATCGAGGCGGCAATAAAGGTTTTGGATGGTGGGAGGCGGACGGGAGCTAGTGTATCACTTTGTTTGGCACTTATGAATTCCTTTTAAGCTTTCCCTCGCCCTTTCAATATAGACATATGTCCGACCGCTCTCTTGTTTCCGCCCTACCCTTCTAGACATATGTCCCACCGGTAATTTATACATTATATTGGCATATGGAAAGGAGGTGTTGCGATGGGTATACGCAACCAAAGCAGGGAGGAGTTGCTCAGGCTGGAGTGCAAGACGCTTGATGCCAGGTTCAAAAACGAAGTACAGCACGGGCTTAACTGCTCGCCTTTCGAGGCGGAGGCGGTTGTTAATGTTGTCAGTGTATTTACCGTTCATTGACCGTGAGGCTCCCACCGGTCATCCGGGCAAAATCACGCTCGTGGCGGTCAGCGCTGACGAGCCGGCGGGCAAGCCGGTGGTGGATTGCGAGAAGCGGACGGTCCACCTTACCGTTCATAATGGTGTACAAGACGACGAGCTTCTTTGCCGGCAAGGAGCGTCCTCGTTTAGAAGAACTAAAATTCCCAAGCTGTGCCAAGAGGCGATGAGCCAGGGAGCTTTGCTGACCCGCGAGGACCTTGCCTATCGCATCTTTTTCGTCTCTACTCGCACCATCACCCGGGACCTCTCTTGGCTCAGGCAGGCCGATCCCGGGGTCCCGCTTCCTCTGCGGAGCACGGTGCATGACATCGGGCCGGTGTTGACCCATCGAGTGCAGATCATCCGCCTTGCTCTTCAAGGAAAGACCACGACCCAGATTTGCAGCATCATGCGCCATTCTCCGGAGGCGGTGGCCAACTATTTGTCCACGTTCGCAAGGTGCGCTCACTTGGCCCGGCAGGAGATGCAGGTCGGTCAGATCGCCTTCCTTCTCAAGCGCGGGCCCGGCCTCATCAAGCATTACCTCGATCTTTTGAACGAATGCGAGGGCGACAAGAACATGAGTTACCACCTTGACGAGCTTTTGCGACTCGGCCGGACCCGGGGGAAAAAAAGAACAAGGAGCGTCGGCCATGGGCGGCAAGGTTGATTACGTGTCCAAGAAGTGCCTCCCGCTCAAGGACAAGGACTTGCGGGCCGCGCTTGCCCACAAGATCGGCAAGGAGTTCCCTCGGCTCGGTGGCGCTCGCATCCTCGATCTTTGCGCCGACATGGTCCTTGAAGTGATCGACGATCACGTGCGTTCCCGCGAGAACTTGAGCCACGGCCAGGTTCTCTGGCTCGGCTATTCCATCAACGATCCGCCGAAGCAATACCGACTCACCCGGGACAGCGATCTTGTTCCCGTGGTCCTTGATCTGGTGACACCCGAAGACCTCGATTTGATTTTGGAAAGGACCGGATATCGAGAAAGGCATCTGCAAAAGGCCCTGCGTTTGTGCCGCCAGGCCTACGAGCAGGGGGCGTTATTGTCCAATTGCGACCTTGCCATGATGATGAATATCACTGACAGCGGAATAGCTTCTTTGCTTTGCGAGCACGAACGGAAGACGGGCAAGATCGTTCCTCGCCGCTCCACTCTTCACGACATGGGCAGCGGCCTGACCCACAAGCGGATAATTTGCCTGAAGCGTTACGCCCAAGGCAAGGAGCCGCACCAGATCGCGGAGGAAACCTATCACAGCCTTGAGTCGGTAGACCGCTACCTGGGTCAATACGACCGCGTACGCCACTGCCGACTTCAAGGCCTTGGCGTGGAGGAGACCGCTTACACGCTTAACATGGGCCTGTCGTTGGTGCGCGAGTACCTTGCCATTGATGACGAACTGGGAGGAGCCGAGTGATTGCCTTGATATTGTTAGGATGCTAATATGTTTTTGCCGGGTCAAACGGAGGCGGGCTCTGCTGGGGAGCAACCCGCCAAGGGATAGCCCGGTGGGGCTCATCAGACGATGAGAAGGGCGTAGGAAACACATCCTGCGCCCACCCGATAAATCTCATCGGATGATAGACCCCTCATGCCTCAAAAAACCCCCTGCCTGCGCCGTAGCGCGGCAGGCAGGCCGCCCAAAGGGCGGAAACAAGAGAGCGGTCGGACATAGGTCTATATTGAAAGGGCGAGGGAAAGCTGTCATCGCATAGGTGCTCCCGTAACCTTTACACTGAATTAATAAGGATCAAACAGAGTGTGACACTACACTAGTCGAACATACACATTCTTTATCCTGGAAACTTTTTCAAAAGTCAGCTCGGGCGGATGATGGAATGGATAGTTCCAATGCTTTAGAACCACTTACGGACAAGGGTCGGCAAAATGATAAAAAGATTTTCTTGTTTTTCGTACTTAACCTTTGTTGTTTTCGTTATTGCTGTCTTTCTGGTTCTTTTTTCCTGCCAGCGCAAGGACCCCTCGGAGTCGGAAGAGAAGATAGAAGAGGCCCCGATCTACGTTCACGCGGTCAAGCCGGAGCTCCGTCCCATGGAGGAGGTCATCGAGGTCCACGGCAACCTGGAGGCTGTTGACAAGGTAGAGGTCACCGCCAAGACTTCCGGCGAAGTGGTTGAGCTTCTGACGGAAGAGGGGGACAAGGTAAGCGCGGGCCAGGTACTGGCGCGGCTTGAGGACAATGAAGCGAGGCTCAGCCTGGAGCAGGCCCGGAGCGCCTATCGGGTGGCCCGGTCGGACTATCTTTCCACCAAGGAGCTCTACGAGCAGGGGATGAAGTCGCGGTCGGAGATGGAAAAGATGAAAAGGAGCTATGACGACGCCCGCTCTAACCTGGAGATGGCCGAGCTCCGCTTGTCCGAGACCCGGATCAAGAGCCCTATAAAGGGCATAGTAGTAAACCGCAAGATCGAGCTTCATGACCGGGCGGGAGCCATGGAGCAGCTTTTCACGGTGGCCGATCTTTCCGAGTTCAAGGTCCCCATTACCGTAACCGAGTCGGAGGTGTCCGAGCTCGAGCGGGGTCAGGAGGTCCGGGTCCGGGTGGACGCGCTTACTGACGATCCCTCCTCTTTTCCTTTTGAAGGCGAGGTCTCCCGGATATCCCCGAGGGTGGACCCCCAGACGGGCACGGTGCAGGTCGAGGTCACCCTTCCCAACCAGGACCCGCGTCTGCGGGTGGGCATGTTCGCCCGCTTGAAGATCGTAACCGAGCTCCATCCGGAGGCCATGGTCATTCCCCGCCGTGCGCCCGCGACCGAGGACGGCAATCGGGTATGGGTAGTAAAAGGGGACGGCGCGCACATGGTCCGAATCAAGAGGGGGCTTATTGACGAGCACGGCATCGAGGTGGTTTCCGGCCTGTCCCCGGATGATAAGGTCATCGTGGATGGCCAGTCGGCGCTGACCTCGAAGAGCAAGGTCGTAGTTAAAGAGCTTCCCTCCCGAAAGCCTGCAGGAAGTTCCGGAAGCACCACGGGAGAGCCCGACAATTGAACCTGTCCGGTATTTCCATACGCCGCCCGGTGGCGGTCTCCATGGTGGTAATGGGGATACTGCTTCTCGGGTTCGTGAGCCTGCAAAAGATACCCTTAAACCTTCTGCCTGACATCACCTACCCCAAGATAACCATCCGGACCGAGTACCCTCACGCGGCACCCCGCGAGATCGAGGAGAGGGTAACCAAGCCCATCGAGAGCTACGTGGGCATCATCAACAACGTGGTCAAGGTGAGCTCGGTCTCCCGGCCCGGCTGGTCCGACGTTTACGTCGAGTTCATCTGGGGCTCGGACGTGGACGTGATCGCCATGGACATCCGGGAGAAGCTCCAGCTTTTGAACAACCTTCTTCCGGAGGAGGTGGAAAAGCCCATCCTGCTCCGTTACGACCCGAACCAGGACCCGATCATGACGCTGGCGGTAAGCGGGGAGATGGAGGACCTCTCCGAGCTTCGCCGGTGGGTGGAGATGAACGTGGAGCTCGAGCTCGAGCGCCTGGACGGGATCGCCGCGGTCAAGATCGAAGGCGGCTACCAGGACGAAGTCAGAGTGGAAATAGACGAAGAGAAGCTGAGCCGCTACGGTTTGAGCATCTCCACCGTCTCCGATCGTCTCTCCCGGGCCAACCTTAACGTGGCGAGCGGGTCCCTGGAGCACGGGGGGGCCAAGCTGGCGGTCCGGACCATCAACCGCTTTCAAAGCCTCGAGGACATAAGGAACGTGGTGGTGGCGGAGAAGGGCGAAAAGGAGGCTGTAAGCGGCGGTCCTTCCCTTCCTTCCATCTCCATGGGAGGCATGGGAATGAGCGGCATGGGAATGGGCGGCGGCTTTCCCGCCGGCCTGTCCGGCCTGCTGGGAGACATGGAAACACCGGCTGCCGCCGCTCCCGCCGCAGAGGAGGACTATAAGTCCTTGATCCGGGTCAAGGACGTGGCCCGCGTACGCAAGCGACATAAAGAAAGGACCGAGATAGCCAGGCTCAACGGCAACGAGTGCATCAAGGTCTCGGTATACAAAGAAGGCGACGCCAACATTGTCACCGTGGCCGACGAGGTGGAGAAAGCCCTGCAAGGCATACGGCTGGGGCACCGGGCGGAGCCGCGCTCCATCGAGTGGCAGAAAAAACTGAAAGACCCGCGGCGCCATCTGAAGAAGTTCGCAAACGGCGTCTCCCACGTTCTTTTAAACTACCGTCCTTTCAAGATCGAGAAAGAACCGGTCCAGCTCAAACACGGCATTAACCTGGAAGTCATCTCCGACCAGTCGGTGTTCATTGTCCAGTCCGTCTTCTCGGTGGCCCAGACCGCGATCTGGGGAGCGCTCCTGGCCGTTTTTATCATTTACGTGTTCCTCCGCAACATAAGCTCGACCTTTATCGTGGGCATAGCCATTCCGGTCTCCATTATCGCGACCTTCAACCTCATGTACTTCGGCGACATCTCCTTTAACGTCATGAGCCTGGGAGGACTGGCCCTGGGAGTGGGCCTGATGGTGGACAACTCCATCGTGGTCCTCGAGAACATCCTGCGACGAAGAACCTTCGAGCCCGACCTCGGTCAAAGCGCCCATAGCGGGACCTCCGAGGTCGCATCCGCCATTACCGCTTCCACCCTGACCAACATCATGGTCTTCTTCCCCATCCTTTATCTGGAAGGAATGTTCCGACAGATTTTCGGGGACCTGGCTTATACCGTGGCCTTCAGCCTGGTGTGCTCCGAGGCCGTGGCCCTGTCCGTGGTGCCCATGCTCTCGGTGGTCATGGGAAACCGGGTCCGACTGCCCCCCGAGATGCTCCGGGAAAGCGGGGCCACCGGAGGCTCCCCCACCCGCGGGGAGGAGAATAATGCCGGGCAAACAGGACCGGCACCGGAAGACAAAAAAACCACTGCCGGCTCCTCCGTCAGGTTCAGGAACTTCAGGGAGCTCCGGGAAAACGCCCTGCGGAAAAAAGGAGAAAAGCCCGGCTGTCTTCATCTCGTAATGACTATCGTATCTTACCTGTTCTTTATCATCATGATCGTGCCCGTGGCCTTTGTGGCAAAAAAGCTCGGCCGGGGCGCCTCAACCGGCGCGGGTGCCATAGCCAGGTACCCGCTCGCTCTGTTCGACGCCGGTTTCAACCGCTTGAAGGCGTGGTACCCGGGCGCCCTGCGCAAGCTCCTGGCCCATCCTTTTATTGTCATCCTGGTGGCCGTGTCCCTGGCAGGTTCCGCGGCCTACGGGCTCTATCGGCTGGGATGGGAGCTTCTGCCTTCGGTGGACCAGGGAGAGTTCCGCATCCGGGTCGAGCTTCCCACCGGGACCCCCATCCAGGAGACCAACCGGCGGATCGCCGACCTGGAGGACAAGATCAAAACCATCTCCCACGCGGACAAGATCACTTCGCTTTTCGCCACCGTGGGCACGGGCTCGGCCGAAGGAGAAGGCGCGGAGGAGAAGGCGGAGAACATCGGCGAGATACACGTGAACCTGGTGGACCGGGACATGCGGGACGTGGTGGACGAGGTCATTATCACCCAGGCCATGCACGGGGTGGAGAGGTCGGTGGAGGTGGACGCCCGTTCGAGCAAGCCCCGGATTCTGAGCTACAAGACGCCGGTGGAGATCGAGCTGGAAGGCAACGACCTGGCGGGTCTCTCCAGCGCCGCGGAAACGGTCATGGGCCGCATCCGGCGCATCCCGGGTCTTTTGGAGATCGAGTCGAGCATGGCGGAGAAGAACCCGGAGGTCAACATTACCATTGACCGGGACAGGGCGGCGGCGCTGGGCCTGTCGGTTTCCGAGATCACCGAGGTGGTCCGCCGCAAGGTCAAGGGAGAAGCTTCCACCACTTTCGAGCTTCCGGAAGAACAGATTGATATCGTGGTGGCCCTGCAGGAGAGGGACCGGAACTCCCCGGAGCGGCTGCGGCGTATCACTATTCCTTCGGCTTCCGGGAACATCCGTCTCGGCCAGGTGGCGTCCATCCGGCGCGCGCAGGGACCGGCCAATATCACCCGCTCTGAGAACAGCCGGGTGGCATTGATCCGGGCCAATATCCACGGCCGTCCTCTGGGAGACGTGGTGGCGGACATCAAGAGAGCGCTTTCCGAAGAGGAGACGGTCCGCTCGCTCCCGCCGGACATCCGGTGGGACATCACCGGCCAGAACGAGGAGATGGAAAGGTCCAAGTCCAGCCTTTACCTGGCCCTCACCCTGGCCATCGCCCTGGTTTACATCGTGCTGGCCGCCCAGTTCGAGAGCCTTCTCCATCCTTTCGTCATCATGTTCTGCGTGCCCTTCTCGCTGGTGGGGCTCGCCGTGATCCTCTTTTTGACGGGCCAGACCATCAACATCTTCTCCCTGATCGGGATGCTGATGATGATAGGGATCGCGGTGAACGACGCCATCGTGTTAGTCACCACCATCAACAACCGGCGGGACGAGGGCATGGAGCGCTCCGACGCCATCGTGGAAGCGGGCAAATCGCGGTTGCGGCCCATCGCCATCACCACTCTCACCACCGCGCTCGGCATGGTGCCGCTGGCGCTGGCTTTGGGACCGGGCGCGGAGCTCCGGACGCCCATGGCCCTCAGCGTTATAGGCGGGCTGACCTCGTCCACCATCTTTACCATCTTCGCCATCCCCTGCCTCTACCTGGTCCTGGACAAAATAATTCCCCGGTCCTACCAGCACCGGCGGAAGATGGTGAAAGAGTATGAAACCGCGGAGGAAGAGAGCAGGGAGGAGCACCTCACTCCCGGTTCCTCCGGCGACTCCTCTTCTTGAGCTCATGCTGATAAGGGAGGGCCGCGCTTGAAGATATCGGAAAAGGCCATCCGGCGGGGAATCACCACTGCCATGTGCTACGTGCTGCTGGTGCTGTTGGGGTCGGTGGCCATTCCCAAGATACCGCTCGAGTTCATGCCCAAGCTGGACGTGCCTTTCGTGGAAATCCACGTGCCCTATGAAGGAGCGAGCCCGGTCGAAATCTGCGACAAGATCGCCGAGCCCATCGAGGAGTCGGTGGCCACCCTTCCCGGAATAGACAAGATACGCTCCCGCTGCTCCCCCGGCTATGGCTACATAGGCCTCGAGCTCGCCTCCTCCGCCAACATGGACTACATGGTCATGGACGTGCAGGAAAGGATAGACGCAGTCCGGAACGAGCTACCCGACGACGTGCGCAACATCATGATCATGAAGTTCGACACCGAGCAGTTCCCCGTAATCATGGGCGCCCTTACCTTTACCGAGGACCGGGCGGAGAACAACCGTCTCATAGAACGCTACATTGTAAGGCCGCTGAAGACCCTGGACGGTGTGGCCGACATCCGGATCGAGGGGCTGGAGGAGAGGCGCGTCCTGGTGGAGATGAACGAGGACCGGCTCACCAACTACGGCGTTTCCGTGATCCAGGTCTTCGAAAGCCTGACCTCGGGCAACATGACCATGTCCGCGGGGTCGGTGGACTATGCGGACAAGACCCACAACGTCCGGATCGTGGGCGAGTTCCAGGACCTGGAGGACATCCGCGACCTGCCGCTGAACTCGAAGGTGGACATAAGGGACGTGGCCAACGTGCACGTGGATTACGTGGAGCCTTATTTCGTGGGCAGGTTCAACCGCCGCCGTGCTTACTTCCTCACGGTGCTCAAGGAGTCCGGAGCCAACACGGTCGAGGTCTGCCGGAACGTCAGGGAAAGGCTGGACGAGCTTCTTGCCAGTGAACGGCTCGAGGGGGCCAGGCTGAAGATATGGTTCGACCAGTCCCAGGAGATCACGACCTCGCTGGACATCCTGGTCAAAAGCGGAGTGGCGGGAGCTTTGCTCGCCTTCTTCGTGCTGTGGCTTTTTCTCAGGGACTTCCGGTCCACCCTGATCGTGTCCGCCGCGGTTCCCATGTCCATCCTCGCCACCATAGCCTGCATGTACTTTATGGGCCTTACCTTCAACATGATCACCCTCTCCGGTCTCATCGTTGCCGTGGGCATGCTGGTGGACAACTCCGTGGTCATCCTGGAGGCCATAGACCTCCGGCACCGGCAGGGAATGTCTCCCATCCGGGCGGCCATATTCGGCGCCAGGGAAGTGGGACTGGCCATCAGCGTGGCCACCACTACCACCCTGATCGTGTTTTTGCCGCTCATCTTCGTGGAGAAGAGCATGGAGACGGTGCTGATGCGCCAGATGGGGATAGTGCTGGTGCTGTCCATCGGGTCCAGCCTGGTGGTAAGCCTGACCCTCATACCTCTTCTGGCTTCACGCATCATGAAGCCCACCGCCGGAGGAATACCACGCTGGTACGCCGCCCTCTCCGACCGGTTCATCCGTCTGCTGGAAAAGGCATTACGACACCGCCTCCTGGCCATGAGCACGGTCGGGGCCATCTTTATCGTATCCGTACTCATCTTCATCTGGCCCAGTCCCTGGGACAAGAACGAAAAGTTCAAGGACTACAAGTTTTATCCGCTCATAGAAAAGGAAGCCATCCCCAAGGCGCTTTTGCGCATCGTCCGCATCAAAGTCGACTTCGAGAAAAAACCGACCCTGAAAGAAGTGGACCGGAAGATGGCCCTCTTGGAAAGAATGTTCATGGACAAAAGAGAAGACTGGGGGATTGACACCGTGGCCGCCATAGTGAGCCAGCGGGTAAACCGCATCCTTCTCGTGCTCCCTTTCGACGAGACCCCCAAGTACACCGCGGCAGAGGTCCAGGACAAAGCCCGCGAGTATGTCAAGAAAAACGTTAACTGGCCCGGCATCAAGCTGGACGTGGGAGGCGAGGGCATGGGAGGCGGTCCGCCCGGCATGGGCGGAATGAGCACTTCCATCAAGGTCCGGGGTCCGGACCCGCACCAGGTCTACAAGTTTGCCGAGGACATCCGCAAAAAGCTCTTGACCATTGACGGCCTCAAAGAGATAAAACCGCTGGAGCGCTCCGGAGAGGAAGAGGTCCACGTAATAGTGGACAGGCTGCAAGCCAAGCAGTTCGGCTTTGATCCCTCTCAAGTGGCCATGGCCATATCCTACTCCATCCGGGGCGTCCCGGTAGGCCAGCTTTTGTCAGCCGAGACCCCCCTGGACATCTACATCCAGATCAAGGGGGCGGACGAAAAGAGCCTGCCGGAGCTCCAGTCCATGATGGTCCAAAATATGAGGGGAGAGTACATCCCCTTGAAAAACATCGCCTCCTTCCGACAGGTCCCCATACCCGACATGGTGCGCAGGGACAACCGCTTGATTACGGTACGCATACCCGTCATTCCCAAGGGCAAAGACCTGGGCACCGTTTCGAAACGTATCCATGAACGGCTCGCCAACTACCGGCTTCCCAGCGGATACTCCTGGGTACTGGGAGAGGAGTTCCAGGAAGTAAAGCGGGACCTCATGGTTCTGGGCGTCGCCATCCTTCTCGCCATGGTACTGGTGTTCCTGGTCATGACCGCACAGTTCGAGTCCTTCTTCCTGCCCTTTGTCATCATGTTCACCCTCCCCTTCGCCATGATAGGGGTCGTCCTGGCACTACTCATATCGCGCGCAACCTTCAATATCCTCTCCGGAGCCGGATGCCTCTTGCTGGTGGGCATCGTGGTCAACAACGCCATCGTGCTGGTGGACCACATTCATAACCTGAGAAAGCGCGGCTACTCCCATCACGACAGCCTCATAAACGCATCCCGCGACCGGCTCCGGCCCATCATGATGACAGCCCTCACCACCATTGTCGGGCTCTTGCCCATGGCGCTGGGCCTGAACGACACCGGAAGAATGATGTACTCCCCCCTAGCCATCGCCGTCCTGGGAGGACTGCTCGTGTCAACCTTCCTGACGCCCTTTATCATTCCCATGATCTACTCCATCTTCGACGACGTCTCCAACTGGCTGCGCGTGATAGCAAGGGCAGTCGCACGACTCTGAAACTCCTCCGCGGTTGCATCCCCCCGCACTTCCCTTAATAATGGACTCCCATGCGTTACAAGATCATCATGGCCGCCGTAGGAGCGGCCTCTTTGGCGGCAGCCGCGGCCTTTAGCCGAGGTTTGACCGGCCTGCCCCTGGACGATGCTTATATCCATCTCACCTTCGCCCGCAACCTGGCCCAGGGCAAAGGCCTGTGCTTCAATCCCGGAGAGTTCAGCCTCGGGTTCTCCAGCCCCCTCTGGATAGCTCTCCTCGCCGGAGCGAAGCTCGCAGGCGCGGCACTGGTCCAGGCCGCAAAAGTCTTCTCCCAGATCGCCTTCGCAATATCCTGCGCACTCGTCTTCGAGATAACCAGGAGGTCCCTGCCAAAAGATCAGGCTGACCAGTGGCGGCATCTGGCCATGGCCATGCTCGCGAGCGCCGGCGTGTTTCTCTCCGGAAACATGCTCTGGCTCGCAGGAGCGGGTATGGAGCCGTTCTTGTTCCTGGCGCTCGGACTCGGCGCCATACTTCTTGTACAAACCGAAAAGCCGAAACCGCTTTGCGCGGGAGCACTGCTCGGTCTGGCAGGGCTGGCCCGCACCAGCGCGCTCGCGCTTATCATAATAATCGCCCTTATAACCGTCTTCAGCCGAAAGCGCAGCCTGCGGGCGTGGGCGGGACTTGCCGTGGCAGTTCTTTTGCCGGCGGCATGGCACCTCTACTCCTTTATTGCCACCGGCCACCTGATCCCGCCCACCCGGGCGGGAAAGCTGGCCTCCAACCTCTTCAACGCCGGACCTTCAGCCAAAGGCGCGGCACTCTATGCCTGGCGGCACCTGGCCCACCTGTGGCTCTACGAGCGCGGCATCGTGATCATGGCCCTTATCTGCCTGGCCGCGGCAATCCTGTCGCTCGTTCTTTACCTTGCTACAAAAAAGAAAAACAAGGATACCCAAACCCGAGACGGAAAACGCCTTGCAGAACGCATAGCCTCCCTCTCACCCGCGTCCGTGCTCGGCCTGTGGTTTGTCCTTCATTTTGGCGCCCACATGCTGTTATTCCGTTCCGCGGAGATCATCACCCCCTATCACAACCTCAGGTATCATCCCATGCTGTTCCCCGCCGTCTTCAGTCTTTCCGCGATTTCGCTCTTCTACTGTGCAGCCGCTTTTGCTCGCGCCGGCCGAAGCCGCGCGGTTTTCGTTCTAGCGATTTTATTTCTTCTCGCGCCTGTAATAATCGAAGGTATGGGAATCCAAAGGTGGAGAACCTACTATGCGAGGAACACGGACCAGCTCCAGAAGGAGCATAAAGCCGCGGCAGAATGGGCTAATGTGTTCCTGGAGAAGGACGCCCGCATCGCCTGCCTGGACGTGGGCATACTGGGCTTTTACTCGGAAAGATACGTTATAGACCTGGGCGGGCTTATAGACCCGGCGGTAATCCCCTGGCTGGAGAAGGACCGCACCGGCCCATATCTGATGGAAAAGAATGCCACCCATTACTTCGCCATGGTAAGACACGACTCCGAAAGGATCACCGGCGTAAAGAAGGACTATGGCCGCCTCTACCGGCTGGGTCTCATGGATAGGTTTCATTACCCGTTCTACCCGCGGCCGGTGTTTCTGCACTCTTTGGGGATCAACGCATACAAGATTCTGCCGCCGGAAGAAGGCGGCGACTCGCGTGCCGGCAAATTACAAAGCGACTAATGACCAACAGACACGTCTCGCGTAACCGAAATTGAGGCACCTCGTTTCGAGTACTCCTCAATGCGCGGACCCTGCCGAGTGAACACTCCTGTCCCCCAGAGACCGGCCTTTGACTTGCCGACTTCGTGCACGAAAAAATTTTTTACTTCGCACCTTACTTTGCGGATAATCTCTATTAAACTGAATCTGTGAGCTCAGGGGAGAGAGGTGAAGCTTGAAGAGTAGACAAAAGGCCACGCTGGTTTTGGCGGACGGTACCGTGTTGTCGGGCCGGTCCATTGGCGCGGATGGCGAGACCATCGGAGAGGTCGTCTTCCACACGGGCATGACCGGCTACCAGGAGATTCTGACCGATCCTTCCTATTACGGCCAGATCGTCACCATGACCTACACCGAGATCGGAAACACCGGTGTCAACCCGGAAGATACGGAGTCATCCGCGGTGAACTTAAACGGCTTCATTGTAAAGGAGTGCATTGACTATCCGAGCAACTTCCGTTCTGCCATGACATTGAGAGACTACCTGGTCGAAAACAGTATTATCGGCATCGAGGGAGTTGACACCCGGTACCTCACCCGGCTTATTCGCGACAAAGGCAGCATGCCGGGTATCATCGCCACCGGCGAGCGCGACCCGGACGAGCTTCTGACGACGGTGAGGGAAGCGCCCGAGATCGTGGGCCGCGACCTGGTCCAAGAGGTCACCTGCGCCGAACCCTACGAGTTTTACGAAGGCACCTGGAAGCTCGAGACCGGGCATTGCAGGCCGGAGCAAGAACCGCGCTTTACGGTAGTGGCCATGGACTTCGGCATCAAGACCAACATCCTGCGCATGCTCTCCGACCGGGGCTGCCGGGTGGTTGTTGTGCCAGCGTCCACTGACGCGGAAACCATCCTTTCGCACCAGCCGGACGGGCTATTCCTGTCCAACGGCCCGGGCGACCCGGAAGGCGTGCCGTACGCTTTCCAGGCGGTGCGGGAGATCATGAACCGGAAACCCGAGCTTCCCCTCTTCGGCATCTGTCTCGGGCACCAGCTTCTGGGCCTGGCCATGGGCTGCAAGACTTTGAAGCTCAAGTTCGGTCATCACGGGGCCAACCATCCGGTCATGGACCTGCGCACCAGGGAGGTCGCCATCACCAGCCAGAACCATAACTTTGCCGTGCCCACCGACTGGGTCGAGCGAGAAGGCACTGACCTGGTAATGACCCACCTTAACTTGAACGACAAGACGTGCGAAGGGATGCAGCATCTTGAGAGGCCCGTCATGAGCGTGCAGTACCACCCCGAGGCTTCGCCGGGACCGCACGACGCGGCTGGTTTGTTCGACGAGTTCATCGAGCTTTTGGAGGAACGCTGATGGCGGAAGCGGTTTATGAAGCTCTGCGGCTGGTCCACGAAATGATCGGCAATGAAGAGTTCCGGGAGGAGCTGCAGAAAGCCAAGGAGGATTACTTCCGTAAAGTAGGCGCTCCTTTGCCGGGCGAGCCGCTGGAGGAGATCAGGCTGGGCAGCTTCGTCGAGTGGTTCGCGTTCGACCGGCCTTTGCTGTCCTCCGGCCGTACACCCGCTGCCGAGTGCCTTCAGCGCCACCCCGAGCTTGACGCGCCGGTCAAGGAAGCCCTGCAGGGCCTCCAGCAGGCGGTCCACAGCATCTTCCTGGTAAAAAAGCGCGCGCCCGGCAAGGTCAACCTCAAGGACATGCTTTCGAACAAAGTTTATAAAGAAGTAAAGCGGGCGCCGGTTACCCTTGGTAAAGGTGACATGGCTGACCTGCGCATCTTCCCGCTGGGCGAGGACTGGTATGCCACTGACGCGCTGTGCGTCCATCCTTATTCCGCCAAAAAACACATCAAGAAGAAGCTCAAGGAGTTAAGAAAAAACGGCGGCGACCCGGATGAGCTGCTTCTTTCTCTTATCTTATTGAACACGAAGTACGAACGGGCGCCCCGCCCGGTCAAGGACAAGGTCTATGCGGGTTAATGAGCCGTGGCCCGCTTACCTGGGGATAGCCCAAGGGGAGTGGGCCGAAAGGACAGAAAAGGCGAGGAGCTTGCTTGCCTCCTGCCGGCTGTGTCCCCGCGGCTGCGGCGTGGACCGGCTTTCCGGCGAGAAGGGATTTTGCGGGGCCGGCGGCAAGGCCAGGGTGGCGTCCTTTAACGCCCATCACGGTGAAGAGCCGCCTGTCTCCGGCCGGCATGGATCGGGAACCATCTTCTTCAGCCACTGCAACTTAAGGTGCGTGTTCTGCCAGAACTATCCCATAAGCCACCTGGAAAACGGCGACGAGACGGATGCAGACGAGCTCGCGGACATGATGATGCGCCTCCAGCACCGGGGCTGCCACAACATCAATTTCGTAACCCCCACCCACATGATGCCTTTTATAGTGGAGGCACTGCCCGTCGCCGTCCGGCTGGGGCTCCGGCTGCCCCTGGTTTACAACTGCGGAGGGTACGAATCAGTGGAAGCGCTCAAGCTGCTGGATGGAGTCGTGGACATTTACATGCCGGACATGAAGTACGGCAGCAGCGACTCGGCCCGCCTCATATCCGAAGCTCCCGACTACCCCCGGCGGAACCGCGCCGCTGTTAAAGAGATGCACCGGCAGGCGGGAGACCTGGTCCTGGACGAAGACGGCATTGCCATGCGGGGCCTGCTTATCCGCCACCTGGTGCTTCCCGCTGGACACGCCGGATCGGAAGGAGTGCTCGATTTTATCGCCCGCAAGATATCGCCCAATACCGCCATCAGCCTCATGAGCCAGTACTTCCCCGCTTACCAGGCCTTCGACTTTCCGGGCCTTGCAAGAAGACCGAGCCGCGCCGAGTACCGGCAGGCAGTCGAGACCATGGAAAGCCTGGGACTCGGCCGCGGCTGGGTCCAGGACCCGTTCTACCTCGGACTCTCTGAAGACATGTAGGAAGGGCTTTTCAGCTTCGGCCCGCTTTTTTTTTCCCCTTCTCTCTTCTTCCGCTTTTGCGGACCGAAAGAAGTGCACACGCGAGAGAAGGCAATCTTTTCACTTTAATTGTCTCTCATTAAAAGCATATCGCTTCCAATGGAGCACTTGCAAAGAAGCTCATGTTTTTCCGGAAACGCGGGTCAACAGAAATTATTGATAAAGTCGGCCAGCACCCGGAAGTACTCCTCGCGGTTGAAAATCTGGATGTCGTTGTGTCCGCCGCGGGGAAAGACGTGGAGGGTGGTTTTTTCGGGGTCGGCCCATGAGGCGAGCTGTTTGCCTTGTTCGACCGGCACTATCTCGTCGTTGGGCGCGTGCATGACAAGGAGGGGCCCCTTATATGAGCGTATTTTGGTCTGGTGGTCAAAGGCTTGATTAAGTGCTTTCCTTAAAAGCTCGACGTCAACTCCCATCTGTTGCAGGAGGTACTCCATCCGTTTGATCCAGTTGTCAAACCTGGCGATGCCGCTTTCGATCACGAGAGCCCGGGCGTCCTTGCCTGGCCCGCCTGCGATCTCGAGCGCGGCCAGGGAACCCAGCGACCTTCCCATGATGATGATGTCCCGGGAGGACAACCCCAGCTCGGACACGGCGTAGTCCCATGCCGCCCGGGCGTCTTCCAGCATCGCGGACAGGCAGGGAGAGCCGGTGGAAAGGCCGTAACCGCGATAATCCACGGGCAGGAAGTTCAGCGAGAGCTTTTCCAGGAAGCCGTGGAAGTCCATAAGATAATCGCTTATGACCTCGCCGTTGCCGTGGAAGAACAAAACGGTGGGCGACTCCGGAAAAGGACGGTACCAGTAAGCGCCCAGGGTGTCGTTCCCTGCAGGAATGCGTTCCACCCGGCCGTTCGGGTCTTTGGGCAGGTCGTGCTCGCTGATCCGGCGGGGAAAGAACAGGACCTCGGTTATGAGAGGATGGTCTATGGCCTTTTTAAAAGATTCATCCATGTCGAGCGGCTGTTTTACGAAGGCGGAGTGATTGAATCAAGCGGCCCGGCCGGCTTTCTTTTTCTTGGCGCTTCTTATCTTCAAAATGCCGTTCCGGTGGCCGGGCACCGCTCCTTTAATCATGATCAGGTTCTCTTCCGGCCGGACCTCGACGATCTCCAGGTTCTGGGTCGTGATTCTTTTATTGCCCTGCTGGCCTGCCATCTTTTTTCCCTTGAACACGCGGGAGGGGTCCGCGGAGTGGCCGATGGCGCCGCCATGCCGTTTGTACTCGTGGGTCCCGTGCGTCGCGCGGGCGCCGGAGAAGTTGTGACGCTTCATTACCCC
The DNA here is from genome assembly GCA_046484135.1 of bacterium. Lineage (GTDB taxonomy): Bacteria > RBG-13-61-14 > RBG-13-61-14 > RBG-13-61-14 > DATKZS01 > CAYQTK01. The sequence continues at coordinate 6,716 of JAWOBU010000269.1, read as the reverse complement.
GCTGAAGCCTTTGCCGATGCTCTTGCCGATTATGTCTACCAAGTCTCCCTTGGCAAACGGCATCTCGGAAAGGCTTAACGCCTGGCCGAGCTTATAGTTCGCAACTTCCTCCGGTTCGATGCGGACCTCTTTTATCACCTTCTTGGGACTGGTCTCGGACTTCCGGGCCCGGCCTATCTCGGGCTTTGTGGCCCGCTGAAGCTTTTTGTCCTCGAACCCCACCTGCAAGGCGGCGTAGCCGTCCCGCTCCGGGGTCTTGATCTGCATCACCGTTATCGGCCCCGCCTCGATGACCGTAACCGGTATCATCCGGCCCGCTTCGTCAAATATACTGGTCATTCCGAGCTTCTTGCCTATTATTCCTTCAATCACCGCCGACTCTCCTTTCTGCCGTGAGGAAAAACTGAACTATTTATTATAAACGCTTCACCGGCAGTGTCAATCACCGAAAAGAGCTTATCTTATGCATTCCCGGCCCGGAAGGACTTTTTTTTAAGCAAAGGCGCTATTATCATAGGGGCTTGAAAAGCCGGAGGAGGATATGTTCATTCTTCGCGAGTCGAGACCTCCGGCGCGGGAGCGGTTATGATATTTATTGACGGCAGTTTCGGCGAGGGCGGAGGGCAGATACTCCGGAGCGCGCTTTCCCTGGCCGCGGTTTCGGGCCGCAGTCTTAAGATGGAGAACATCCGCTCGCGCCGTTCCAAGCCCGGTTTGCAGCCCCAGCACCTCTCCGCGGTCCGGTCAATAAACAAGGTGGTTAAGGGCACGGCAACAGGGGCCAAGCGCTTCTCCGGCGATCTCGAGTTCGAGCCGGGCGAAGTTCGGCCGGGCAGGTACAGCTTCGAGATAGGCACCGCGGGAAGCACTGCGCTGGTTTTCCAGACCCTTTTGCCGGTACTCTCTTTCGGAAAGGACGAGAGCGTGATAACCATTCACGGCGGGACCCATAACCCGGGCGCGCCGCCGGTGGAGTACCTTTCGGAGTGCTTCCTTCCCGAGGTCCGCAAGCTGGGCATGGACGCAGAGGTCGAGCTTATCAGGCACGGCTTTTATCCGAGGGGAGGCGGCGCGCTCCGTGCGGTTGTGCGTCCCTGGCGTTTTTCTTCGCCTCTCCGGCTGGAAGAGGAGACGGACTGGCGGGGGCCCGATTGCGAGGTCCTGATAAGCAACCTGCCGGAGCACGTTGCGGACCGAGAGCAGATGGAGCTTTCGGAGCGGCTGGGGCTGGACCCCGCCTCTGTCCACACGCGAGTGCTTCCCGGCGAAGTGGGGCCCGGCAATGCCCTTCTCATAAGGTATGAGTCGGGAGACCGGACTGTCCTTATAACCGGCTTTGGCCAGCCGGGCAAGAAAGCGGAGCGGGTCGCGAGGGAAGCGGCGCGGGAGGCGAAAAACTTTGTCCGGACCCGGGTGCCGGTTGATCCCCGGCTGGCAGACCAGTTGCTTCTGCCGCTGGCGCTGGGGCAAGGCGGAAGTTTCTTGACCTCTGAAGTCACCGAGCACACTCGGACCCACGCCGAGGTCATAAAAAGCTTTCTCAGTGTGTCCGTGTCCTTTGAAATGCTCGCGCCGCAAAAATATCGTGTTCACGTTCCCGGCGCAGGGCTCATACCGGCTAATCCCCCTGGTTGAGCATGGTAAGAAGCCGGGCATTTGATCGGAGCTCATGCCGACAGCGGTTTCATGCAGATTTTCCGGGTTTTCTGATGCGGGGGTGATTGACTTTGGAGAAACTGCTATTATAATAATCTGATGTCATAAAGGCGGGTAGCTCAGTTGGGAGAGCGTCGGCCTTACAAGCCGAAAGTCGCAGGTTCAATCCCTGTCCCGCCTATTTAAGAAGTAGCGGCACGCTTCAGTCTTGATGAAAGAGAGTTCCGCGTATCCGTAAAACATAAGGGGTCGTAGTTCAGTCCGGATAGAACGCTGGCCTGTCAAGCCAGAGGTCGCGGGTTCAAGTCCCGTCGGCCCCGCCATAAGATTCCGGCCGCCTTAAAGAGCGGCCTTTTTATATGCCTTAGCTTACCTCGATTCCATGGAAGCGGTCTTTCAGCCGGTAGAAGGCAAAGGAATCGAGATAGTCTTTTGTACACCTGCCGCACATGGGCATTTCGTTGAACCTGCCCTCGATATGAAGCTCGCGCCATTTTCTTATCTTTTCGCTGTTCCATATTTCGGAAAGGGGGGCTAAGTCTACGTGGTGGTATTTCAGCATGTAGGCGTAGTCGCTGCAGCAGGCTGTGACCGCTCCGTCCCACCCGATGCTCAATATGTTCCACAGGTAGCGGCAGGGCACTCTTTTCCACGATCTGGTTCCGGGCACAAGAGCGGGGTCTATTTCATGGCCGGGGACCCCGAAGTCTATGAGGGGAATGGGGCGGATGTCGTCCACGTAGGGAGCGAGCAGCGCTTTTATTTCGGAAAGATGCTCGAGGCATTCCCTGTCCCAGATGGTGTTGGCCACGATGCGGGGTTTTGCGCTCTTTCCTCGCATCTCGCGGAGTTTATTCAGGTTGAAAAGCATCTTGTCCAGGTCGGCGCCGTGCTGGCGCTTTGCGTTCGACTCGCGGTCCCATCCGTCTATGGAAACCACGATTAACTTGATCCCGGCTTGCAGGAGCTTTTTCGACCTTTCCGGGGCAAGGAGAATGGCGTTGGTGGTAAGCCCGGCCGGAAACCCTTTGCCCGATGCATAAGAAACGATCCTTTCTGCCTCCGGGTGCAGGAGCGGCTCTCCCAGCATGGACAGGTTAATGATGTCGGGACTGATTTCGCTGCACCGGTCTATCAGCTCCATGGCCTTTTCCGCGGGCATGAGCCCTTTTTCGCGCCTGGTCGCCTTGAGCGCGCACTTGGGGCAATGGAGGTTGCACAGGCTGGAGAGTTCGAGCAGGACGATCCGCGGGTTCGGCGCGTATGGCGACAGGTTCCGGACCTCGGAGGAGTACCTGAGGAGGGCCTGTTGATACAGCAGCTTCAGCGGGCGGCCGCCGGCCTTTTTAATCAAGCTCTTCGATGCCCTTGATATTTTACTGTCCGTAGATGGCGTCTTGTTCGCTCCGGATATAAAATGGCTTGTCAAACTCCAAAGAGCCCTGCAACGGAAGTGGGCTACCGCCGCTTATTAACAGACCTCTGTGTGGGCTACTGGCTTTTTAATACCACCAGGGCGTCCACTGCCACCGGCCGGCCTTCCCCGGTCAGGATCATCGGGTTTACGTCTATTTCTTTGACCTCGTCCTGGTCCATGCCGATCCTGCCCAGGGCCACCAGGGACTCGGCCAGGGCTTGGCGATCGGCCGCGGCCATCCCCCGGACCGCGTCCAGGATTTTCTTGCCCCTGATCTCGTCCATCATCTCGAGGGCGTCCCGCTCGGAGAGGGGCGCCACCCGGAAAGACACGTCGCGGAGAATCTCCGTGTAGATGCCTCCCAGGCCGAACATCACGCAGGGACCGAACTGCGGGTCCCGGATGAGACCCAACACCAGCTCGCGCCGGCCCTTTACCATCTCCTGGACCACCAGCCCCTGAATCTTTTCGCCCTTGGTTGCCTCCTTGAGCTCGCGTACGGCCTGCCGGACAGACTTGGCGTCTGCGAGGTTCAAGCGGATGGCGTCCATCTCCGTCTTGTGGGTGAGCTCGGGACCGGTCGCCTTTATCACCACCGGGTAGCCTATCTCCTCCGCGGCCGCCACCGCGTCCTTCTGACCCCGCACCAGGCGCTCTCTGGTAACCGGTATGCCGTACTCCTGCAAGACCCGCTTGGAATCATACTCGGAGAGACTATGGGACTTCTTCTTCAAGGCATCAGCTAATACTTCCATCTACCTTCCTTCCTCTAACTTAAAGGGAAATCCATACACTAAGCATGGCTTCTAGATTATATTATTTTCTCTCCGAAACAACTGCCAAGTCAAATTGTCTTCAAGGTGCATTTGACAGCAACTCCGGCCTCCGGTATATTTCTGCCGTTGTTAAATTCATCTCTCTTTCAAAAAACAGTCCTCCCCGGAGCCTGAAACCGGCGTCCGGACCAAAGGGTAAAATACCTTGACCAAGAAAAAGAAATCCAGAACAAAAAAGTCCAAAGATAAACCCGACCAACCCGAAAAAGAAAGACCAGCCAAGAAGGGGGCCAAGAAACCTTCCTCCCCAAAAGCCCCTAAACCCCCGGAGCCGTCCCCTTACCAGCAACTTCTCCAGAGACCCGAGGTGCGGGTGCTGCTGAGCTACTGGGTGATACTGGTCGCACTCCTCTGCCTGCTCCAGTATTGGGGGGGAGTCAACAAGCTTTTTTTCTTCCAGGGCGGAGACAACGCCGAGTACTTGAACCTGGCCCGCTCCCTGCTCGACGGCGAGTACATGAGCATCAACAGCTCTCCACCCGAGCCCCACACCAAGTATCCTCCTTTCTTCCCGCTCATGCTGGCGAGCATTATTCTTTTGTTCGGAAAGAACATGGTGTTAATGAAATCACTGATAGCGCTGTCTGCCGCTGTCGCTACTGCAGGCACGGCCCTGCTCTACAAGCAAAGGGACCATAACCTGATAGCTTTTCTTGCCGCGCTTCTCCTGATGTCCGTGCCTTTTACACTGTCCTATTCCATCCGTCTTTTGTCAGAGATACCTTTTACCGCGTTTGTGGTTTTGACACTCCTTTTCACTGAGCTCGCCCTCGATAGAGACTCTCTCAAAAGTCCCTATACCTATCTCGCCGCCATATTTCTGGTGATAGCCTACTTCACCCGATCGGCGGGCATCGTGCTGGCGCCGGTGGTTGTGGGAGCGGCACTCCTTAGAAGCCCGATAAGGCCAAGGCTCAAGAAGAACGCGGTCCTGGCCGCTGTCATGACCGGTCCTTTTATAATCGGCTTTTTGGGCTGGTCTTTGAGGAATCGCTCGGTTACTGGAGGCGAGGGCACGGCTTACTGGCAAGAGCTTCTGTTAAAGGACCCTTCCAACCTGGACTCTCCGCTTATAGGGGTGGGGGGATTCATCTCCAGGGTCGGTGAGCACTTTGTCTTTTACTTGAAGGAGCTCGCCAAAACCTTATGGCCTTACCTGGACAAGGCGCAAGAAAGCGAGCTTATTGTTCCGGGAGCCATTATTTTTGCGGTGGCCACGGTCGGGCTTGTGCGCAGCCTGCTGAACAGGCGCGGAGCTTCCGAGCTCTACGCGCTCTTTTACTCGGCGCTCATCGTAATATGGACTTTCGTGGAAAACCGCTTTCTTATCCCGCTTTACCCCGTGCTTATATATTACTTTCTAAAAGGGGTGGAAACCGTGCCGGTTCTGCTCTCCAGGGCGGACAAGAGAGTGGGACATCCTGCCTTTAAATATGCGGCCATCCTGATAGTAAGCGTCCTTTTGCTCGGCTCTTACGTTCCCGAGAACCTCGATTTCTTGAGCCGGGCCTCCAGGATGAAAAGAGCTCGAGGGGTCGAGATAAACGAGAACTTCCATATTATCAGCTTCAACCGGGGAATGGCCCATATGCTGGGAGTCGCCATTTACGCAAGGGAAAACACTTCACCCGATACGGTCATTATAGCCCGGAAGCCCCGCCTGGTGGCGTTCGCCTCCGAGAGAACCACGGTGGGCCCTCCGTTCGCGCCTGAGCCTGCCGAGTTCATCCGCCAGATGGAACAAAAGCGGGTGAGCTACATGCTGGTGGACGAAGTCTATCCGGCCATGAAGGAACACTTTCAGCCGGCCATAAACAACTTTCGGGAACGGTTCCAGCTTGTCTACCGTCTTCCGGAATCCAACAGCATGTTGTTCAAGTACACTCCCGGCAAACCCTACTCCGACCAGAGGGGGCGAGAATAACAACACCAATGTAGAAGAATAAGATGTTTTGATAAACTTGCTTCACTTTATTTTTGGAGAGAGAAGAATGAATGACAAATCAAAATTCTTTATATTCATCTGCTTTTTTCTGCTTGTCGGTCTTTTTTTGATCTCCTACTTTGTTTTTGAAAAAGACGTTTGCGGAGACGGCAGTGTTGACGCGGGAGAGCAATGCGACGATGGAAACCTTACTGTGGGAGACGGTTGTTCGGCCGACTGCACCGTAAGCTTCAATATGGAAGTGGGCTCTCCACTTTTTGTCCTGGTTCAGCGTGAATTGGAGAGCCTCCGTTTTTGATTTGTGAGTACGATGGTGGTACTCACTGCCTTTGTTTCCGCCCTTCGGGCGGGAGTTTTTTGAGGCATAAGGGGTCTATCATCCGATGAGAGATTTATCGGGTGGGCGCAGGGGAAATCCCTACGCCCCTCTCATCGTCTGATGAGCCCCGCCGGGTTATCCCTTGGCGGGTTGGTCCCTGCCTGCGCCGCGAGGCGTCGCGGCAGGCAGGTCCACCAGGGCCCGCCTCCGTTTCACCCGGCAGATTCAACTTACACAGGCTGCGGCGCCCTTGTCAACTCCGCTGTTGCAGGCCCGCGCCGCTCGTCGCCTGTGTTTGCGTTCATCACGCGCCGCTTCCAGCTTGCGGTCCCGCTCTTTGAAAATCTCTGTCTCACGGCCCATGAGCTTGTCATGGGGCGCCACATAGCCGATGGCGCTGTGGAGCCGCACGTGGTTGTAATGCTCGATATACTCGCCCACTATCCGGCGCGCATCATCAAGGTCAAGCGGCGTCCGGGGCCGGATGCACTCCTTCTTCAACGACTGGTGCCAGCGTTCGATCTTGCCGTTAGACTGCGGATA
>JAWOBU010000165.1:0-5856 GCA_046484135.1 bacterium | reverse complement strand
GGGCAGCCCAGATTGCTTGTACACGTCTTCGGTCAAGGGCGGAGAAAGCGGGTTGTCCGCGTACATGGCCCTGATGCGGGCCAGTGCCGCCTGGTCTGACTCGGCCAGGCTGGCGGAATGTTCGGAAAGCGCGTAAGTGGACTCCACCATCTTAAGCACCTGGTCCTCCGCCAGGCGGGAAAGCGCGTTGTGAAAGGCGTCCTCCGGAAAGTGGGCCCCTGTCTCGCGGGAGAGCTTGTCGCGGAGCTCCTGCTCGGATAGTCCGGTCTCGAGCTGGGGGAGCGCCTGGTGGTGCTTCTTCAGGATGTTTATGATGCGGGTCTTCAATCTTTCCCACCCCTCTGCGTGTATGATCCAGGGGTCTTTTTTGGGCGGCAGGACTACTACTTTTCCTTTTCCCGCGAGCTCCTGCGCGGCCTGTCCGACCCGGTCGCGGGGCGCGTCTATCTGGTTTGCCGTTTCGTTTCTGTTCATGAAGTATCCCGTTTTTCTGGCTTCCAGCTCGACCACTTCTTGCAGGTAGCCGCTTTCCCTGCGTTCGAGGTCTGATACTACCAGGGCCCGCTTGCGCTTGTGCTTGGTGGGATGTGCGTCCAGCACCTTGCCGCCGCCCATGGTCCAGGAGGCGGAGAAGTCGCGTATGATAAAGAGATCACCGTTTACCGCGGGGCAGGGCGCTTCCATCCTGACTTGGGCGTATGCCCACTCTCCCGGGTTTACCTGGTCGGTGTCCAGGAGCACGATCCTGCCGAAGCTCTCGTGAGTGCCAATGTAGAACCTGATTCTGGTCCAGTGCCTCACCGGTCTCGGGAACTCGGGCAGGACCTCTATTCTCGCGTCTATCATAAAGGTGGTTCTCACCATGCCCGGCGCCGCCAGAAGGTCGCCCCTTTTTATCTCGGTCTTGTCCACGGCGCGAAGGTTTACGGCAGTGCGCTGGCCCGGTCTCGTCTTGTCTGCGTTCTTGCCGTGGACCTCGATCTTTCGTACCCGGGCCTTGCCTCCGTCGGGCAGGACTTCCAGCTCGTCGCCGGGAGACACCGCTCCCGCCAGGGTCGTGCCTGTGGCCACCACGCCGGCGCCCGCCACTGTAAAGGCCCGGTCCACGTACATGCGAAAGAAAGCTCCCCGCTCGCGGTGCTTGACCTCAGCGGCCATTTCGTCTATGGCTTGTTTCAGCCCCTCCAGCCCTTCGCCGGTGACCGCTGAGAGCTGGTGCACAGGAGCGTTTTCCAGGAAGGTCCCGCTCACCAGCTCTTTCACCTCTTCGACCACTATCTCTCGGAGGTCGTCCTCGATAAGGTCTATCTTGGTTATTCCGATGATCCCTTTCTCGATCCCGAGGAGCTGGAGAATCTGGAGGTGTTCCCTGGTCTGGGGCATGACCGAGTCGTCCGAGGCCACCAGGAACAGCACGAAGTCTATTCCGTGGGCGCCGGAGAGCATGGTCTTTATAAACCGCTTGTGTCCGGGCACGTCCACCACTCCTATCTGGTGTCCGCTTTTTGAAGTAAAAGAAGTGAATCCGAGGTTGATGGTGAGGCCGCGCGATTTTTCTTCTGCCAGGGTGTCCAGGTCCACGCCGGTCAAGGACTTGACCAGGGTGGTCTTGCCGTGGTCCACGTGGCCGGCGGTGCCCATGACCAGGCTGGGTATGCCGGACATGGCTACTCCGATCTCTTGATTTCCCGGATGGCGTCGGTGATAAGCCGATCATCTTCGGCACGAAGGGACCGGAAGTCCAGGCAGAACCTGCCGCTTTTTATCCTGCCGATGACCGGCACCTCGGCCTGCCGGAACCTTGCGGCAAGCTCGGCCGCGTCCATTCCGGGAACCTCGAGGGCAACGACAAAGGTGGCAATCTGTTCACCGGGCAGGGACCCGCCGCCGGCATAAGCATGGTCTTTCTCTACTTTGGCGGTGGCTGCGGGCCAGAGTTCGTTGATTCGGGAGGCTATCTTTCGCGCCCGCCTCCGGATGGCGTCGGGTTTTTGTACGAGCATGGAAAGGGCTGGTATCTTTTTCTCAGGCCTCGGAGTCAAGTATGTGGTCAGCATGGTCTCGAGTGCAGAAATGGTGAGTTTGCCGACCCGCAACGCCCTGACCATGGGGTTCTTCTGTATTCTTTGTATGTACTTGGACCGGCCTACGATGAAGCCGGCCTGCGGTCCTCCCAACAGCTTGTCCGCGCTGAAGGTTACTATGTGCGGTCCGGCTTTCATGTACCACCGGGCCGGCTTTTCCGCCTCGATGCCGTACTTTTCCAGGTCTATAAGAAGTCCGGAGCCCAGGTCCATCATCACCGGTATGTCCGCGTCTTCGCCCAGCCGGACCAGGTCGGCAAGCTCGGCCTCTTCGGTGAAGCCTTCCAGCTTGTAGTTGGAAGGGTGGACCTTGAGTATAAGCGCGGTCTCCGAGGTTATGGCTTTTTCATAGTCCGCAAGCCGCGTCTTGTTGGTGGTCCCTACCTCGCGGATTCTGGCGCCGCCGCTTTCAATGATCTCGGGCATGCGGAAGGACCCGCCGATCTCGATCAGCTCTCCGCGCGAGACGATCACTTCTTTGCCCGCGGCCAGGGTGGAAAGCGACACCAGTACCGCGGCCGCGTTGTTGTTAACCACGAAGCCCTGCTCCGCGCCGGTGACCAGGGGGATGAGCCTTTGCAGGTGGTCGTGTCTGGAACCCCGTTTTCCTTCTTCCAGGTCGTACTCGAGGTTCGAGTAGGTCCCCATCATGTCGCTGATGGAGCGGGTGAGATCGGTGCTTAAAGGGGACCGGCCCAGGTTGGTATGGATCACTATTCCAGTGGCGTTCACCACCCGCCGCAAAGACGGACCGGTGGACTTCTGCATCTGTTCAATGACCCCGGCAGCTACCAACTCGTCTTCGAGCTTGCCGTCATCTGAAAGAGGCAGCTCCTCTCCAGAGAGAAGCTCCTCTTTAAGCTCGGCCACTGCCTGCCGGGCCCATTCGACCACCTGCTCGCGGCTGTAGGCCCGGCACAGCTCGGAAACCTCCGGCAGGAGAAGTACGCGGTCTATTCCGGGAAGGGACTCGAGCATGACGGTTGTCCTTGGTTATGGGCTATGCAACACCTTTGTAGCCTGCTACGATCATGATGCCATGGCACTTTCTTCATTGTACTTGGATATTCTCTTGAGCGAAAGAACGCCGACCAAGCGGTTATGACACGGTAGCCCGGACAGCTTGTCTGTCCGGGTGCCGTAAGGCACAGGATGAGGGATGGTCTACTTACTGTCGAACTATCCTGCGGCCTGCGCCGCCCGCATAGCAAAAGCTTTGCGGGCTACCGGAAATAACCTTCCTGGTTTTCGACGGGCCTGGCATTAAGTTCGTTTCTCAGCTTCAGGATAATATTCTCTTCCCACGAAAGAAGCATGGACCTTGCTTTCCGCGTCCTGGCAACCAATGACAGCTCGACCTCGCCGTCTACCTTCCGGCTTATGAGCCAGGCCCGCCGGTGCTTGACAATAAAGCTCTGCAGCACACCGAGTATGAGAATAATGCTTCCCGCCCAGATCACGGGGGTCCCCGGGTCTTTCATGAGGCGCAGACCGGTCCGGTAGCCCGAGCTCATCCGCTTGAAGCTCACGATATAATCACCCTCCCGCTGGGCGTCGAAGTCAGGATACTTCTCGAAAAGAGATAGCTGGCTCGCAGCCTCCTGGCCTTCGAACTTGATGACTATGGCGCGGGGGCCCATGTCCCGGCCCATTCCGCGGGAACTTGACTGGTAATCCACTACCATGAAGGACACCGAGGTCCCGGACAGGGTCCACGGCTCCCTTAAGTCCACGTTCTTTTCCAGGGTGTTTCCATCCTGCACAGGCCGCGCCATGAGCCGGAAGCTGTGGTCCTTTTCATAGCTGCTCTGGTAAATGCCGAAGCCGCCGTAGTGAAGTGGTTTGTTGACCTCGATTCTTTTCTCCTTCACCGTCCGTCCCTCGTCAATGATGGAAAGCTCGGAGATATAATCGGACGGCTGTCGGTCTTCATAGCGCTCGATCTGAAAGTCGTTGCACTGTATTGTAAAGCCGAGCCGGACCTGTACGTTGTTGTCCATACGAGCAGTGCGGGTTGCCTCTCCCGGCCTTAACAGCACGCCGGCGCTTAGCGAGTAAAGGCTTCCGATGATCCCGCCGACCAGGATAAGCAAAATGCCGAGATGAGTCACATAAGGCCCGAGAAGGCTCCAACGGCCCCGGGAATGAAAAGATATAAGAGAGTTCTCCGCGGCGTCCGGGACGCCTTTTCCTCGAGGCCAGGGCATCCGGCGCCTTTTAACGTTTGCGCCCTTGCCGAAAGCGATCTGTTCAGCTTTTAGCAGGACCACTTCCGGGTTTTCAGAGTCAACCCGGAGCGAGAAGTCCGCCTTTCGCGGCGGAGGCAAGGCCCGGTCTCTTCCGTCCTGCCGCATCCGCCGGTACGCCTGCGGGAGCCGCTGCAAAGTGCAGATAAGCAGGTTTATAAAGAGGATACCCAACAGCACGCGGAAGTACTTGGTATGGTACACGCCCTGGATTTGTCCTGTAACACCCAGAAGGGAAAAGAAGGCGATAAGCCCCAGCATGACCAGGGTGAGATAAACCGAGGCGAAGAGGTCTATAACACCTTGCAGGAAGCCGCGTTTTTTTGTATTGGAATTTTCGGACATAACCTGAAGTTTTGAACTTAACACAAGGCAGGGACGGCATCAACTTGAGGAACAAGCTCTTTAAATGCACTTGACGAACAGGAGCGTTCGGGATAGATTAAGGGCGTTCATGAGCCATTACGACGATATGGTCCGCGCGCGTTTGCTAAAGACTTGCGAAAGCGTGGACCGGTTTTTGACGGACCGGGCGGGCGAGCTTTCCGCGTTTGTCGAGCTGGTGGCGGACACCTATCGTTCGGGCGGCAAGGTGCTTGTTTTCGGCAACGGCGGCAGCGCCGCCGAGGCCCAGCACATAGCGGCCGAGCTTGTAAACCGCATGCTGGTTGACCGGGCGCCGCTTGCCGCGATCGCGCTTACCACCGACACCTCGGTTATGACCAGCATCGGCAACGATTACTCCTTCGAGCAAGTATTCGCCAGGCAGGTCAAGGCGTTGGGCCAGGCGGGCGACCTTGCCTGGGGCCTGTCCACCAGCGGCACCAGCCCGAACGTGAACGTTGCCCTGCAAGCGGCGCGCGAAAAAGGCATGAAGTGCGCGGCCATGGCCGGTCGGCCCGGCTCGCCGATCTCCGATCTTTGCGACGTTTGCATGTGGGTGGATGCGGAGACCACTCCACTTATCCAGGAGGTCCACCTTGCCGCTGCCCACGTGGTATGCGAGCTGGTGGAGAAAGAGCTTTTCCCGGAGGGCTGAATTGGACGACCGTTACAAACCATTGGACCCTTCCGGCATCAAGACCTCTTCCATAAAGGACCGGCCGGCCAAGGTGGACAAGGACAGGTTCGCAACCGCCTGCCGGCCGGGCATGAGCGTAAAAGAGTGGGCTCGCTCGCTTCCCCGCATCCTTGCCGCCCGGGACCTGCGCGAGGTGGCGCGGGCAACGGCAGAAGCACGCCACTCTGACCGGCCGTTTCTATTGGCCATGGGTGCCCACGTCATCAAGGTCGGTCTTTCCCCTCTGGTTATAGACCTCATGGAGAAGAAGATCGTAACCGGCCTGGTGCTGAACGGGGCCTGTCTGGTCCACGATTTCGAGATCGCTGCCTGCGGCAACACCTCGGAGGACGTGGCGGAAGCGCTTGACGACGGCAGCATCGGCATGACGCACGAGACCGCGGAGTTCTTGAACGAGGCGGCCCAAAGGTGTGCCTCGGAGGACATCGGTCTCGGCCGGGCGGCG
>JAWOBU010000076.1:0-3588 GCA_046484135.1 bacterium | reverse complement strand
AATGAGCGATTATGATAAGAATTACATAAGAGGATTGCAATGGTCGAATTCCATTTCCTTTAGTTGGCGCGCCTTTTGACGTATGCCTCTGATGCCGCGTTCCGACCCCTTCTTGTCATACACGATGATTTCATCAAGAAAAGGCAGACCTTTCAGCAGACCGGCTGGACCGGGCGTCCCCATGAAAGCGATAAAGGCTTCCGGGTATTTCTCCCGCAGGGCCTTCAAAAGAGGCGTGCTCAAGACCACGTCGCCAATGAAAGCCATGTTCACCACCAGCACCCGCGGTCGGTCGCTAAACTTGTCCTCCATCACCTTGCTTCCACCTTATTCATGGCCTCGCTTAAAAATCAGGGCGGCCCTCATGCCAGAGGGGAGGAGTCACTTCTTTTCATTGAACTCTATTGGAGGGCTTGCTCTTAAAAACAGGTGGCTGTTCCCTGTTTTGAATTAAGTTTAAGAGCTTCCTCTTCCCCCTCGAATGCTTGAGCCACGCGGACTCCTTTGATAAAGGCGCCGCTAAAAGGTGACGACCTTGTCGGAATCGCGCACTATCTCGTATTGGTCCTTTAACGTAGAGAGCGGGCAGACTTCCGAGCCTTCCGAATTCCTGATCTTCAAGCACGCGCCGCAAGCTAAAAACTCTCCGCCGGCATCCTGGACATTTTGAGCCTGCTCTTTGACGTTGAATTTCGGGTCTTCGATCTTGTCTATCTCTACTCCCTTGCCTGAAAGAAAAATGCGCACCTCGTCGCCCTGCTCCAGGCTGAAGAGGGCGAGGCGCATAGCGTTGAAAACGGTTTCCGGGTCGGTTTGGGTAATGATCATGCCCCACTTCATTGAGTTTCTCCTTTCTCTTTTTGTTTAAGTTCCCAAGCGGATGCTTTACTGATTTGCCTGTCGGCTGTCAAACCCGCCTCATAACTGATGATACAGATATTCTTGATACAGTAAAATGCTCAAAAATGGATTCAACTTATCCGCCGGGAGAAAGTCCCCCTTTTTTTTCAAACTTCGTAAAACTCGATGATTGAAAGCTATTCTTTACCCGCTATCAATGTCTCGATCCCCTGCTCCCGGAAGACCGAGGCCGCGTCCTCCATCTCCTGCTCGGCAGGCGGAGAGAGATCGTGGAGTGTATAGGTTCTGCCCAGTTGCCGGTACTTGGGCTCGGCCATTCTATGGTAGGGCAAGAGCTCGATCTTTTCCAGCATGCGGAAGCTTTTCATGAACTCGGCCATCCGCTCGAGGTTCTCCGCACCGTCGGTAAACCCCTTTACCAGGGGCACGCGGAAGATCACCGGAGTGCCGGAGTCATCCACCCTGCGCATGTTCTCGAGAAGGGGAGGAAGCTCGACCCCGATGACTTCTTTGTGTCTTTGCGGGTCTATTATCTTCAGGTCTAAAAGGGCGAGATCAGTGTATTTCAGGACCGCGTCCAGGTCTTCTGCGCTCCCGGTACCGCTGGTGTCGAGAGCGGTATGGACTTTTTCTTCCCGTAGACTTTGAAAGAACTCGGCCAGAAACCGGGGCCATATCATGGCCTCGCCTCCGGAGGCTGTCACTCCTCCTCCCGAGGTCTCGTAATACACCCGGTCGCGAAGGACCTCTCGGGTAAGCTCGTCCACCGTGTACCACTCGCCCATCTTCTGCCGGGCCGCAACAGGGCAGACCTCTACGCACTTGAAACAAAGCTCGCACTTGTCGCTCCCCGGACCGCCCGGCACCGGCGCTCCCACCGGGCATACCCTCGCGCACTCGCCGCAGGCGATGCACCTGTCCTCGTAAAAGATGAGCTCCGGTTTTTTGATAAGGCCCTCGGGGTTATGGCACCAGGGACAGCGCAAGGGACATCCCTTAAAGAACACGGTGGTCCTGATGCCGGGGCCGTCTTCAGTGGAGAAGCCCTGAACATTGGTTATTAAAGCCCGCGGTGTTTGGCTGGAGCCCAAATCTACCCCGTTTCCCCTATGCTTTTTTGAAGAGGTGGAGGGCAAAGGTCCGCAGAAAGCTCGGCCGGTTGGTGAGCTGTCTGCCGTAATAAGAGAAGAACTCCCTGGGGTTTCGGAAGGGCAGCTTGAGGAGATTTTTCAGGTAGACCCGCCGCTGAAGGCGTGACAGCTCGGCCGCGTCGAACTCATCGGTGTTGAGATCGCACTGGAAGTAATTGTTGGCTTCCTCGTAATGGTAGTCCTCGGAGATGTAGCCCTTCTCGCGGCAGACCTCCCACAGCTCCGAGCCCGGCAGGGGATTGTAGATAAAAGGAATAAAGTAGTCGAGCTTCATGTCCAGCCCGAACCGGAGAGTGTTCTTTATCTGCTGCATGTTCTCGCCTGGAAAGCCTATGATGAAGTATCCCACGGTGGACATGCCGTGCTTTCGGGCCAGTCGAGAGGCCTCCTTGGCCTTCTCCAGCTTGAGGGGCTTTTTCACGATGTTGTCGAGGACCCACTGGTCGCCCGACTCGACCGCCAGGGTCACCTGGTAGCAGCCGCTCTTTCTCATGAGCTTGATGAGGTCCTCGTCCAGGGTCCAGATGGCCACTCCGTTGGGGGTGTTCCAGGGCATGACCAGGTCCCGGTCTACCATTCCCTGGAAGATGGCTTCCGCGCGCTTCCTGGGCAGGGTGAGGTTGTCGTCCTGGAACTTGAGCTCCTCGATGCCGTAATCGTTTTTAAGGTGCTCGATCTCGGCGAGCACGTTGTCCGGCGACCGGGTCCGATAGCGGTTGCCCCAGTGGACGGTGGACGAGCAGAAGGCGCAGTGGCAGGGACAGCCCCTGCTGGTGATGATGGGGGTGTTGCGCTTCCTGGTCCAGTGGATGGCCATGGGGACCTTGGCCTCGAAGTACTTCTCCATGGGCAGAAGGTCCCGGGCCGGCAGAGGCATTTCGTCCAGGTTCTCGATGTAGTTGACCCGCGGGTGGCGCTCGATCCGGTCGCCGTCTCTGTAAGCGAGCCCGTCAATGTCTTCCAGGCCGCCGCCCTTGTTGTGGGCCTCGATCAGGCTCCGGAAGGTGAGCTCGCCCTCCCCGAGCACCACGTAATCGAGGTCAGTGGTCTTAAGGGTCCGCTCGTACATGAAAGAAGGATGGGTCCCGCCTGCCACGGTTACGATGTCGGGATCAACCTCGTTTTTGACCCGTCGGGCAAGCTCCTTTATGGATGCGTACTGGTTGCTGAAAACGCAGGAGAACCCTACCAGGTCGGGCTGATACTCGCGGATGCTCTGGATCACTTGGTCGTAGCTCATGCCCACCAGCTCTATTTGCTCGTTCACCGGAACTCGCCGGGAAGGGGCCTCCACCAGGGCGTCCAGGAGTTTCACGTCCACCTTGTCGCGGACGAAGGCGCCGAGATAGGCGATCCCCAACGGAGGACAGAAGTTGGTGTCTACATGCTTGATGTCGAACACGGGAGGAAAGATGAGCATGGTCCGGCGGATTGGTCTTAAAGCTTTTGCATTCATTTAAAAAACCCGGAATGTTGATTTAATGATAGAAAGAACCCGAGAAAATAAAAGTGGAACCCCTCTTTTATGCCCGGTTTGACCCTTTTGCCTGCTTCATTTTCATTATATTAGTCTATC
>JAWOBU010000214.1:0-39066 GCA_046484135.1 bacterium | reverse complement strand
CTGATGGCTGCTATCTCAAACTGGGGGCAACGTTTGAGGAACCCTTCGAACCGGAAGGGGAAAAAATCGATGAAACTGCAGAGCAACCATCGAGAACCTCGTATGCCTGCAGGGAAGGCTCGCTCATCCCTTTTTCTCCTCGAAGAATCTGTCGAACCGCCGCGCGATCCTCTCTCGCAGCTCCGGCAGGGTCCAGAAGTAATAGTCCAACTGCTCGAGGGCCTCCCGGATGTCCGCGGTCTCCTCGCCGAACTCCTCCAGCCAGCAGGTGAAGTCGTCCTGGTTCCGGGTAGACCGGCGACGGGAATCAATAAAGTGATAGAATATGGAGCCGGTGCTTAAGTTCCGAATGGCTTTGCCGAGCTCGGGCGGGCGCTTAAATCTTCGGCCGGTGTCGAACACCACCACCTTCGAGGTCAAAAAATGAAACTCGTCGTCCGGCCTTGCCCAGGGCACGTGCTCCATTTCGTCCAGGTGGTCCTCGATCACGTCCACCAGCATCTGCCGGAGCTCGTGCAGGGTGCAGCAGGAAAGCGGGTCCAGCATGGCCAGCTTCTCCGCCAGCCGGTTGTCGTGGAGGGACCGCTTGGCCCAGATAGCGAAGTCGTTGTGAAACTCGGGGTCGTCGTGGCTGGGCCTTAAAAGCAGCTCATAAAAATGATAGTACAGGCTCTGCTCCTCGATCTCCCACACCCGGTCCCGAAGCTCGCGAAGGTTCACCGCCCGCTTGCCGGTAGCAAGGGTAATCAGAGCGCAGTCCATGACTTCGAAGCTTCTCGGCGTTGTTTCGTTTTGACTGTTCATGGTATCAACATTCTCACGGAGAGGAATATCACGTTAGATTAACAACTACTCTGCTGATCGTCAACTGCCGGGCGCAGAAAAAACAAAGTTTTTCCCCTTGGGGCTTCAATAGGACTTTTTACGAGGTCATCTTTATTGTAATCTGCTTCCAAGAAGCTTAAATTACTCTTTCAGTATTGACAAGCCTTTGTGCAAAATTTAGGATGACGTTATTCAGTGCAATATATACCGTTGCGCTGCCCATGGAACAAGAAGGCCCGATGGAAAGAGCATAGCCGTGATAGGAGGCAAGCATGAAGGTAAGAGGTCTGGTTACGTTAACAACCGTTTTTCTCGCCTGCGCGGCGTTCCTGGCCGTATGGCTGGCGCCTGCAACCGGCCCGGCGATCGAGAACGACAAACCGGGGTCTTTCTACTATGGGGAATCGGGTGACAACACCACTGTGGACGGCGTTATCACCTCGGGAGACTTGACCAACTTGAAAGCCTACATAGCGGGCACGGGCGGCTCATACACCGGCTGCCGCCCTCCGTCTGCTGATGTTCAGGACCTGGACACGGACACTGTCATAGCGTCGGGGGACGTAACCATCCTGAAAAGCTTTATCTCCGAGATATGGTCGGACAACCAGGGCTCGAGGCCGCAGCAGATTTTCGTAATGGACGGAAGCACCGGGGTATCCGCCGGGACTGTAAACGTCACGGTTTCGGACTCGTCCTCCACGTCTGTGAGCGCCTACGCCATTGACGATCCGTCCGCTTATGACGGTATGACCACCAGGAGGCCCGGCTGGGGCGTGGTGTTCGAGATCGCGCCAGAGAGCTCGTGCACCGCGGCCAATCTGTACGGGCATACCTCGTGGGGATCGAACGGCGTGTACGAGCAGACCTGGGACTACGCCGCTGATGGCTTGGCGACCATCAAGCTCGACGCCGGTAGCTGCGCGGCCGGAACCACCGTATTTCTCAACGTGAGAATTCCCTCCGACGCAGAGGCGGGCAATGCCGGCGGCAGGTTCCCGAACGAGATCGTCTGGGGAGGAACAGTGGTGGCGTCCGTGGAAGGAGCGGGCGGGGCTGTTGCAGTTGCCGGAGGCGGTGGTCACACCTGCGCCGTTCTTAACAGCGGTTCCGTGGAATGCTGGGGAGATAACGAATTTGGACAGTTGGGGGACGGGACCAACGATGGCTCCAGTGTCCCGGTTACGGTGTCCTGGACATCGGACGCGGTGGACACAGCAGGAGGACGGGATCACACCTGCGCCGTTCTTGCCGGCGGTTCCGTGGAATGCTGGGGAGGTAACTGGGACGGCCAGTTGGGGGACGGGACCAACGATGACTCTAATGTCCCGGTGCAGGTGGTCGGGTTGTCGGACGCGGTGTACGCAGCAGTAGGAAGCTTTCACACTTGCGCCGTTCTTGCCGGCGGTTCTGTCCAATGCTGGGGAAGTAACTATCACGGCCAGTTGGGGGACGGGACAACTGTTTATTCTAATATCCCGGTGCAGGTGGCCGGGATATCGGAGGCGGTTGACATAGCAGTAGGAGACAATCACACCTGCGCCGTTCTTGCCGGCGGTTCCGTGGAATGCTGGGGAGGTAACGATCGCGGCCAGTTGGGGGACGGGACCAACGATGACTCCAGTGTTCCGGTGCAGGTGGCAGGGACATCGGACGCGGTTGACACAGCAGGAGGACGGTATCACACCTGCGCCCTTCTTGCCGGCGGTTCCGTGGAATGCTGGGGATATAACTCTTACGGCCAGTTGGGGGACGGGACCAACGATGTCTCTAATGTCCCGGTGCAGGTGGTCGGGATATCGGACGCGGTTGACGCAGAAGGAGGATACTATCACACCTGTTCCGTTTTTGCCGGCGGTTCCGTGGAATGCTGGGGATATAACTGCGCGGGCCAGTTGGGGGACGGGACCAACGATGACTCCAGCCTCCCAGTGACTGTTGTCGGAATATCGGACACGGTTGAAGCTGCAGGAGGAGGCTGGCACACCTGCGCCGTTCTTACCGGCGGTTCCGTGGAATGCTGGGGAAGTAACTATCGCGGCCAGTTGGGGGACGGGACCAACGATGACTCCAATGTCCCGGTGCAGGTGGTCGGCATCGGGCAGTGACGCCTTGACTGACGGGCCTGCCATTGGTCGCGGTGATGGCGGAGAGCTGTTTTTTTCTCACCATTGTTTTTGTCGGTTACAAAAATCAGTTTTTTGTGCGAACGAGTTTACTCGCGACTGAAGCCGCTCGCACGCAGTATTGAAGCGCCCGGGGGCGAAATCCCATATCCCGGGTCACACCCGGTTTGGAGAGAGGAGGGCGTTTTACGTCATGTCTTCGGGGACGGGGGTGTCGGAGTCCTCGAACTCCTTTTTGATCCTGCTCCAGGACTCCGGCTCTTTCAGCACCCGGCAGGCGGTCAGGGCCAGCAAGGCCGCTCCCTCCTGTACGGCGTTTTCTCCGGCCGGTCCTCCTGCGGCCTCCTCGAACTCCCGGGTGTGGATGCTTACCGAACCCGGCTCGCCGATAGGCACGTGCGGATGGATCACCGGCATGGCCTGGGAAAGGTTGCCTATGTCGGACGAGCCTATCCCCTTGTCCTCCGGTCCTTCGTACTCGACAAGACCCAGCTCTTTGAGCTCCTCACGATAAAGGCCGGAAAGCGTCCGGTTGACCCGCAAGGGCATGACCAGGTGCCGGGCGGGCTCGATCTCCACGCTTGCGCCGGATGCATGCGCCGCGCCCCTGGCGCAGTCCTCCACCTTTTTAAGTGCATCCCCCAATACCGGAAGATCGAGCGCACGCACTACACAGAGCGCCCGGGCCTCGGCCGGGATTATGTTGGGGGCCTTGCCCCCGTCGGTGATGATCATGTGAACCCGGCACTGGTCGGGAAGCTGCTGCCGGAGGGACGCCACCGCATTATAGAAAAGGACCACTCCGTCCAGGGCGTTGATGCCTTCCTCCGGATAGGCGGCAGCGTGCGCGGCCTTGCCGTGGAAGGTTACCGTCCGCTGGACCACACCTAGAAAGAGTTTGATCACCTGGCGCCGGCTGGAAGGATGCACCATCAGGCCCAAGTCTATGCCGTCGAACGCTCCCGCTTGCAAAAGCGGAATCTTGCCCCAGCCGATCTCCTCCGCAGGCGTCCCCACAACCGACACCGGAGCATCAGGAAAACAACGGGCCAAAGCCGCGGCAGCCCCCGCGGATGCAGCCGCTATAATGCTGTGGCCGCAGGCGTGCCCGAGTCCCGGCAGGGCGTCGTACTCGGCGAGGAAAGCGATCCTGGGTCTTCGGGATGCATCTCCCCGCTCGGCCCGGAACGAGGTCTCAATATCCGCAAGACCTTTTTGGACGCGAAAGCCCTCTCTTTCGAGGAACCCGGCAAGCAACTCGGCGGCTTTATGCTCCTCGAGCGAAAGCTCCGGGTTGTCGTGGATGGTCTTCTGCAGTTTTATAAGCTCGGGCAGAAGCTCGGCCACCGCATCCTTAATCTTTTGCCTGGCCTGAATCAATGCGTGCCCATGACCTTGTTCACCAGCAACATCTGTTCTCCCAGGATAAGACCGGCCTCGATCTTGCCGAAGATGGTGTTGCCCACTTCGTAGCCGCCCTCGGCGAACTCGTCCGCGGTCATGCAGTAGAGCATGGTGTCATTCGCGAGACCCGCTACTACGGGATAGGTAACTCCCTGCCCGCGGGCCGAGTCCTTCATGATGAGGCCCATCTCCGACTCCATCTCCACCGGCGCTCCCATGAGCACCACGTTCCCGAGCCGGACCGCCTGGAGCGGCATCTCGGGGAAGTAATACTTGATGAGCGACTTGGGGGCGGGGTATCCCATGAGCGAGTCGCCGGGCGGAATCTCGCGGCGGACCATCTCAGCGCGGACCGGAGTGGCCGGCACCGGCTCGGTATCTTCCATGACCTCGAGCACGCCGCTTGCTACCTTTCCTCCTATGTATTGCATGTACTCGAGGTCGGTCTTTTCGCTATTTTTATCCATGGCCGGCGCCTGGTCTCCGATGGCCCCGTTCACGAAAAGGGCCGCCGCTCCGGGTATGGCTTTTTCTACTTCCCGCTGGGCCACGCCGGGCCAGTCCGCGGAAATCTGCATGTTGTCGGAGCCGAGCACAGTGGAATGAGTGGCGAAGTTAAAAAGCACCGCCATGGTCTTGCCGCTTTTCGAGTCCACTCTAAGGACCGTGAGTTCGGGGTCGGTTAGATTTTCCGGGTTTTCCGGATCATAGGCCTTGCTGAAGCGGCGGGTGTCGTAGTTGTATGATCCCGCGGGATCGCGCCGGTTCCGGGTTACGCCTTCCAGCCTGGTGCGGCCGGCTTTGAGCACCGCGGGTTCGCGGGCGCGGTCCGCTTCTTCTATGGCGGCCGCCACCCGGTCCGCAATCCACTGGGTGAGCTCTTCGTTGTACCTGCCGAAGACAAGGCCCGCGATAAAATTCTTGCGCATGGCGCCCGGCCCGGAGTGGGTATGGGTGGCGGTCATCATGAGGTCCCGGTCGGTAATGCCCAGGTCCTGCACCTGTTCCAGCACCTTGTTACGAAGGTCGCTCGAGATGCCGATCACGTCGCAGGTTACTATGGCGGCCTTGTTCTCTGCGTCCGCGGCCACCAGCGCCTTGCAGAACACGTGGTCGTGAACGCCTTTCATGGGCTCCGGCCCGCGCTGTCCGTAGCCGGAGGACGGCACGTCCCACCTGGTAAGGTCAGGGGTTATGTCCGCCTTGGAGGCGCCCGCACTAAACTCTCCGGCCAATGCGGGTACTGAAAAAAAGAGTAGAACCATTGCCAGTAATGCGAGATAGACGTTCCTTGCTTTCCGGTGCATTTTTTACCTCCCTTGAAACAGGCTTGGCAGGCGACGAGTACACGCCTCTGTGTGTGAGTTTATCTTCTTTTGCCTTTTATTTGCAAGAAAGCAAGCTCTTGGAAGAAATTGGTGTGAAGTTCCCCCATTTTCACTTGGGGGAAAACATATCCCGGCAATATGAAAAGGAAATCCAGAATCAGGGAATTAAAAGGTTCATCCGGTTTATTGGTACCTGAACAAAATCATGCGTTTATCGCTTTGTTGGCTGCCAGCGGGGAGCTTGACTCCCTCATGCTCAGCGGCTATGGTATTAGTGCCAGCCTGGAGGATAGGGCAACGCAGGCGTGCGACCCGAACGCCTGGCCGGTGGCTATACAGCGGGGAGGGCCGGACCTGTTCCGGCCTTTTCCCTTTCCCCGCTGGAAGCCCGAAGGCGATAAACGCATCTTCGCGACGTCCCATAACCATCTGATGAACAAAAGGTTTTTTGCATCAAAGAGCCTGTTTTCATCGTAGGTACCATTAAACCGGAAGCGCCAATTAAAATTGGGGGAACTTCACCGGAAAAGGCGAACTGATGATGACCGAATGATCATGGGGTGGCAGGCAATAATATGGTTTTTTACACTTGCCGGAGCCGGCGCGGATGTGTTAAGTTTTGATTGATCGGGTTTTCCGGATTAAGTTCAATTTTTCTTTGAAGAAAGGACCTCGACATGACAGAGCCCGGCATAAAACGTATCCTGGTTCCCGTGGATTTCTCGGACATGACCGACAAGGTGCTCGACTACGCCGGGTTCCTTGCCCGCAAGTTCGACGCCGCTCTTACCATACTCTACGTTCTTCACGTTCCCCATTTCACCGAGGCCAGCACCTGGCTGGAGCCGGTGATCTCTCCCAGCGTGGAGCAGGACGTAACCAGGCAATTGGAGTCCACTGTAGAAAAGAAGATAGAAGACCTGGCCGCCCGGTGCCGGGACAAGGGCCTCGAGGTGGAGGCAAAGATAAAAAACGGCGTTCCTTTCGCCGAGATACTGGCTGCTGCCGAAGAGGAAGCCGCGGACATGATCGTCATGGGCAGCCAGGGCCGGACCGGCATCAGCCACTTTTTAGTGGGAAGCGTTGCCGAGCGGGTCATGCGCAGGGCCCGGTGCAGCGTACTGGTGGTAAAGCCCTCCCCGGAAGAAAAAGAGCAAGGATAAGAAAGGACATTAGAGCCTCTTGCAAAAAGATCGAACATTTTGTGGGAGAGACCTCCAGGTCTCGATTCTCGCGAGCTGCCTGCCTGTGCGTGCCCGCACGCAGACAGGGAGCTCGCTCCCACTACGGGAATCTCGCTCCCGCTATTTGAAACAAGAATTTTGCAAGAGGCTCATTATTTATAAAACTCCTGCTGTCCTTCGTGCGAGCGACCTCAGTCGCGATTAAAAGCCCACTTCTTTTAAAGCTATGTATAACCCGGCCGCGAGCAAAATCGAGGTTCAGCGCGAAAGCGTCTTTCCCAGGAACTCTTCCATTACGTTCTCGTGCCTGCCTTCTTTGCTGCCGGGCGGAGTGTAGAGTCCCTCCAGCGTGTTGTCAGCCACCTTCCAGGGAATCTCTCGCGCTTTTGTCCGAAGCTCCCGGATTTTCCGGGCCAGGTCCTTTTTCGTTTCTTTGTCGCCGGAATCAAGGTAATCGAGCGCAAGCAAGCCGGCCTTGCCGTAGAGGGCGAGCTTTCGGGCGGGTCCTTCCAGCTCTTTTTGCAGCTCGAAGTTGTCGAGCTCGACTTCCAGCTCTTTTGGCACCTTGACATAGCTTGCAAACAACTCGCGCAACTCTTTTTGGGCCTCGACCGCACCATGACCGGTTTTTCGGGCCTTCCGGAAAGCGTCGAGCTTTTTGGTGAGAGGCAGCTCGGCCACTCCCTGTCCGGGAAAGAGCGGATGACAGGAAAGCGCGTCGCAAAGGGCGCGGAAAGAGTCGCGGTCCTCTCCGGCGATCTCCTGGAGCGCCTCCTCATACGCCTCGGCGGGATCGTAGCTTTGCGGCGCTTGCAAGTACCGGCCCGCGGTGTAGAGGGTCACCATGCTCGCGTTGGGCAGGTACATGGGGTTTAAAAGAGCTCCTTTCGCTGACTTGTACAAATCGTGGTCGCGGCCTTTGTAAGGCGCCATGATGACGTACCGGCGAAGGGTCACGTCGTTTACCGGCACGTTGTCCCAGATCACCGGCTTTCTTTCCCATACCTTTTCCATGCTCCGGGCGGACTCTGCAGATATCTTTTCCGAGAAGATCATGCCCGGGCCGGTCCACATGACCTCGATGTCGGGATGAAGACCCTTGATCGCCCGCAGGTACGCCGCATAAGCGGGCTTGTTTTTTTGCCAGTGATCGTAAGTTCGCATGTAGACGGTGGGCACGAAGAAAAGTTGCGAGTCCGGGTCCTTGCTCCGGAGCCGGTTATGGAGCCGGTTTGCGAGCTTGACCTGGTTCCTGGCCATGTTCGCGTCCGCCTCTTTCCAGCCGGTGATGTCGTCCATGCAAAGGGTAAAAGACCGCACACCGAGCTCGAAGAGCGAGTCCAGCTTGTCTTTCAACTTCTCGAAGTCAAAGCCGTTCGCGTAATCATAATCGAGTCCGGGGCTGATGCCGAAGTTGAAGGATATGGCATGGGCATGGCAGGCATGGAGCAGTTCCCGAAAGTTGTCGAGCTCTTTTTCCGGATAAGGCTTCCTCCATAACTGCCGGTGATAGTGGTCGTGCTTGGGCGCGTACAGGTAGTAGTTCATGCCGCAGCGTGCCATGAAAGATATCATTTTGAGCCGCTCTTGATGAGGCCAGGGATCGTTGTAAAAGCCTTCCACCACCCCCCGGTAGCGGAAAGGGGACTCCGGCGGACCGGACAAGGAAACCGGCGCGGACCGGATGCAGGCCGAGCTTCCGCCGAAGCTTTCCGAACAGAGCAGGTAGTTATAAGTGCCTCCTTTTGGCGCCAGGTCGGTGTACTCTTCATGGTCGGTACAGGCGATCCGGTTCGAGCGGGCCGGCTTGAAACCTTCATCCTTTCCGCGGAAGACGCAGTAGCGATAGGCCGTCTCTCCGGCAGGCGGGCTCCATTTAAGCCGGACCCTTTTTTTGCCCGCCTTTTTTGCGCTCAATCTTTTCGGCGGCCCCGGCTTGACCTCGGCGCCGTAGACCTCGAAGCTTCTTACCGAGAAGCCCTTCCCGGTTTCACTGCTTTTGCAAACAAGTCGAACATATCGCGTTTCAATTGGTTCGTTGAGCGATAATGTCCAGACCTCGGGAGAAGCGCTGTCTTCGATAGCGAGCGCCTTCCAGTGTTTGCCGTTTTTCGAGACGCGCAGCTCGAAGCCGGAAGCAGGGTGCCGGCCCCACCGGAGGCGTACGGCGGCGATCCGGACATCGTCCGCCAGCCGGTTTTTAAAGTCGTACTGGATGTATTCGTCCCGGTTGCCGGCAGTGGCCCAGTAAGTGAGCGGGCTCTGGTCAGCAGCATAAAGCGGCCTCCGCCGCGGCCAGTTGTTTTTCTTGTCCATGAAGATGTCGCTGAACTCTTTGGCGCGGGGAATCTCTTCTATCCTGGCAAGCCGAAAGGAGCTTGCGGTGATACGCGCGAGCCGGGCCCGGCCGGGGCGGGAGCGGACAATCGAGTTGGTCTCGGTTTCTTTTTGGACGGATGTTTTTTGGTTTTGTTTGCCGGAGATGTAGAGTCCGGCGAGAACAAGGACGGGTATCAAGAGAAGTGGCAGGTATTTTTTCATGGCATGTCCTTATGAGCGAGTACGTTAAACTGAAACACTTTTCTTTTCCAGTCCCGGTTTCGCGCCCTGGTTTATGGACTTATAATAACAGGACATGGCAAAGAAGAGTAAACATGTTCCGCTGGTTGCGATCGTGGGAAGGCCGAACGTGGGCAAGTCCACCTTGTTCAACCGGCTGGTTTCCGGGCGGCGGTCTCTGGTGGACGACGTTCCCGGAGTAACTCGGGACCGGAGCTACGGCCGGATGGAATGGGCTGGACAGCTCTGGGAGGTAATAGACACCGGCGGTTTCGAGCCGGAGACGGATGACGACATCCTGCGGGCCATGCGCTCGCAGACGGAGCTGGCCATTTCGGAGGCAGACGCCATCGTCTTTTTACTGGACGGAAAAGAAGGCCTTCTTCCTTCCGACCGGGAGGTCTCGGAGCGGCTTCTTCGGCAGGGCAAGCCGGTATTTTACGCGGTGAACAAGATTGACGGCCCGTCTCACGAGGACAAGGCATACGAGTTTTACGAACTGGGGGCCGAGCGTGTTTTCAGCGTGTCCGCTTCACACGGCTACGGTGTGGACGATTTGTTGGACGCGGTGGCGGAGAAGGTCCCGGGCGTTTTGGAAGCCGAGGTGTCGGAGGAGGACTCCGAGCCCCGGGTGGCTGTAATCGGCCGTCCCAACTCGGGCAAGTCCACGCTTATCAACACCCTTTTAAACGAGCCGCGTCTTCTGGTCCACGAAGAGCCGGGAACCACCCGGGACTCGATTGACACGCGGGTCCTTCTGAACGGCAAGAGCTATATCTTTATAGACACCGCGGGGATGCGCCGTAAAAGCAGGATAGACACGCGGCTGGAGAGGTACTCGGTTTCGAGGTCGTTGAAGAACCTGGAGCGCTGCCACCTGGCGGTGCTGTTGATGGACGTTATGGAGGGGATAGTGGACCAGGACGCCAAGCTGGCGGGTCTGGCCGCGGAGCGCGGCCGGGGCATAATCCTGGCCTTTAACAAGTGGGACCTGGTGGAGGACAAGGAGGCGAAGCGCGAGGCGCTCGAGACCGAGGTCCGGCTTCGGCTTCCGCACGCGGAGTACGCGCCGGTTCTTACCATCTCGGCCCTGGAGCGCAAGAGAGTGGGAAAGCTTGCGGACTCCATTCAAGAGGTCATGGAGCGCTTCTGGAAGCGGATACCCACCGGCGAGCTGAACCGGGCCGTGCAGGAGTGGACCCGCACTACTCCGCCGCCCTCCCCCGGAGGCCGACAGATCAAGATATTTTATGGCACCCAGATATGGAGCGGACCTCCGGCGTTCGTGTTCTTCTGCAACCACCCGGACAAGATACCCGAGTCCTACCAGCGCTACCTGGTAAACCAGGTCAGGAACACCTTCGATTTTACGGGCGTGCCCGTCCGGGTCCGCTTCCGGCACCGGAAAAGAAGAAGGTAAAAAGGGGGGCTCAGCTCAAGACCTCCCGGACCTTCTGGAAAAAGGATTTGCGCTGGGGATGGATGTCTTCGCCTGATGTTTCCGAGAACCGCTTTAAGAGCTCTTCCTGCTCCTCGGTAAGCTTCTGGGGGACCTCGATGAAGACCTTGACGTTCAGGTCCCCTTTGCTTTTTCCTTCCAGGGAGGGCATTCCTTTTCCGCGGAGCCGGAATATCTTGTTGGACTGGGTGGAAGGCGGTATTTTCAGCTTGGCCGGTCCTTCCATGGTGGGGACCTCGATCTCGTCGCCCAGGGCCGCCTGGGGAAAGGACAGGGGCAGCTCCACTAAAAGGTCGTCTCCTCTCCTGATAAAGATAGGGTGCTCCTCGAGGGAGATGACCACGTGCAGGTCGCCCGGCATTCCCCCGCTTTCTCCGACCTCGCCTTCGCCCCGGATGCGGAGCCGCTGGCCGGTATCAATCCCCGGCGGAATGCGGACGGTCAGGGTCTTCTCCTCTTCCACCAGCCCGCTTCCGCGGCAGTCCGGGCACGGCTCGACAATGACTTTGCCCGCTCCCCCGCACCGGTGACAGGTCCGGGCGATGCTGAAGAATCCCTGCTGGTAGCGCACCTGGCCGCGTCCCTGGCAGGCCGGACACTGGGCCGGGCTGGTGCCGGGCTTGCTGCCGGTCCCGTCACAGTTCCGGCAGGCTACGTTGCGGGGCACGGATATCTCTTTTTCACTGCCGTGGTAGGCTTCGTTCAGGGTGACCTTGAGGTCATATCGAAGGTCCACACCCCTGCGGCGGCGGGCCCTGCCTCCTCCGCCGAACAGGTCGGAAAACAAGCCGCCGAACAGGTCCTCCAGGTTGATGGACCCCATGTCAAAGTCGGACACGCCAAACCCGCCGGGGGCTTCGTGCCCGAACCGGTCGTACTTGGCCCTTTTATCCGGATCGCAAAGGACCTCGTAAGCCTCGCTGCATTCCTTGAACAGATCCTCGGCTTCCGGATCGTCCGGGTTCCGGTCAGGATGGTACTTAAGCGCCGTTTGCCGATACGCTTTTTTTATCTCCTCCGTGCTGGCGTTCCTGGATACTCCCAGCACCTCGTAATAATCCCTTTTTGCCAACTGTTACAACTACCTCCTCCGCCTTTTTACACAAAAAATAATCAATCACGACTAAAGTCGCTCGCACAACAGGCGTCATTTCAGTTTTGCCTTAACCTTATTCTTCCGCGGATTCCTGGCCTCCGCCGTACTCGGCTGCCGCCTGGGAGTAGATGGCCTCGGCCAGCTTGTGGGCGGCGTTGCTGAGATCGTCCACCGCCTGCTGGAGCTTGTCCTTGTCCTCGGAGTCCAGCACGTCGCGGAGGGCGTCAATCCGCTGCTGGATCAGCTTCTGGTCCTCTGCTTCCAGGTGGTCGCCGAACTCCTCCAGCGACTGCTCGGTGGTGTAAATCAGTCCTTCCCCCTGGTTCTTGAGCTCGACCATCTCCCTTATCCTGCGGTCGTCCTCTTCGTACTCCTGGGCCTCCCGGATGATCTTCTCGATGTCTTCGTCCGAAAGACCCGCACCCGCGGTGATCCGGATGGAGTGCTCCTTGCCGGTGCCCAGGTCGCGGGCGGACACGTGCACGATGCCGTTGGTGTCAATCTCGAAGGTGACCTCGATCTGGGGCACTCCGCGGGGCGCGGGCGGAATTCCCACCAGCTCGAACCTTCCCAGGGTCTTGTTGTCCTTGGCCATCTCGCGCTCGCCCTGCAAGACGTGGATGTTCACGGACGGCTGGTTGTCCGCCGCGGTGGAAAAGATCATGCTTTTTTTGCAGGGCACGGTGGTGTTTTTAGGAATGATCTTGGTGAAGACCCCGCCCTTGGTCTCGACTCCGAGCGAGAGGGGAGTAACGTCGAGAAGGAGCACGTCCTTTACTTCGCCCTTGATGATTGCGCCCTGGATGGCCGCGCCGATGGCCACCACCTCGTCCGGGTTCACACCGGCGTGGGAGTCCCGCTGGAAAATCTCCTCCACCTTCTCTCTGATCTTCGGCATCCTGGTCATGCCGCCGACCAGTATGACCTCGTTTATGTCAGCCGGCGAAAGCGCGGCATCCTCGAGCGCGGTGTGGCACGGGCCTTCCACTTTTTCGACCAGGTCATCCACCAGCTCTTCCAACTGGGCCCTGGTTATCCTTGCGTTCAGGTGTTTGGGACCGGACTGGTCCGCGGTGATAAAGGGCAGGTTCACGTCGGTTTCCATGGAGGGAGACAGCTCGCACTTGGCTTTCTCCGCCGCTTCCTTGAGCCTCTGGAGCGCCATTTTATCGTTGTTCAGGTCTATCCCCGTCTCTTCCTTGAAGTGGTCAACCAGGAACTCGACCACCCGGGCGTCAAAGTCTTCTCCTCCCAGGTAGGTGTCGCCGTTGGTTGAGAGGACCTCGAACACCCCGTCTCCCAGCTCGAGTATGGAGATATCAAAAGTGCCTCCGCCCAGGTCGAAAACCGCTATCTTCTCGCCCGCTCCCCTCTCCATTCCATAAGCGAGCGCCGCGGCGGTGGGCTCGTTTATGATACGGAGAACCTCGACGCCCGCTATCTTGCCGCTGTCCTTGGTGGCCTGCCGCTGGGAGTCGTTGAAGTAAGCGGGCACGGTTATTATGGCTTCCGAAACCTCTTCGCCCAGGTAGTCCTCCGCGGTCTCCTTCATCCTCTTCACGATCATGCCGCTGAGCTCCTGCGGAGAAAGCGAGTGGCCGTCTATCTCCACCCAGGCGTCCCCGTTCTTGGCCGCGCTGATTTGGAAAGAAAGCCGTTTCATGGCCTCCTGGATTTCCGGGGACTCGTACTTGCGGCCGATCAAGCGTTTTACCGCGAACACGGTCTGGGAGGGGTTGGTGACCGCCTGTCGCTTCGCTATCTGGCCCACCAGCCTCTCTCCGCTCTCCGTAAAAGCAACCATGCTGGGAGTGGTGCGGCTGCCTTCCGAGTTGGGTATCACCACCGGCTCCCCCCCTTCCACCACCACCACGCAGGAGTTGGTTGTGCCAAGGTCTATGCCGATAACCTTCCCCATAAATAGTTCTCCTTATAAGTATCTGGCCTTCCGTCTCCGCGGCTTACTACAGCAAGGGCTCGGTAATAACAAACTCTTAAAGCCGTACCCGCCCCTATTTCTCCTCACCGGAACTGTCTGCCTCCCCGGACGGACCGCCGTTCTTTTTCGCGGAGTCGGGGGCGGGACTTCCCGCGGCAGACTCCTGTCCTGCCGGCCCCTCGGCTGGAGCCTCGGTGTCGCTCTCTTGGCCGACCGCCGGAGCATCTGACGAAGGTTGCTCTTCCTTTTCCGCCTCTTTTGAAGCTTCCGGCCGCTTGGACACGCTCACCATGGAGGGCCTCAAAAGCCGGTCCTTCAACAGGTAGCCCTTCTGGTGTTCCTCCACTACCGTGCCGCTCGGCACCGAGTCGTCCTCTACCTGCATCATGGCCTGGTGGTACTCCGGGTTGAAAGGCTCTCCTTCGGATTCTATGTCGGACACGCCGAACTTCTCCAGGACAGACCTTAACTGGCGGAGGGTAAGCTCCACGCCTTGCCGCAGCGATTCCACCTCCATGGATTCACCGGCGTGGTGTACCGCCCGCTCCAGGTTGTCCTTTACCGAAAGCAGCTCCTTTAAAATCGGCTCGTGCCCGTAGTTGAACCAGTCCGACTTTTCCTTGTTCGTCCGCGCCTTGTAGCTCTCGAACTGTTTCTGGAGATGGCGGACCTGCTCCGCGTTCTGCTTCATCTCCTTGAGCTTCTGCTCGAGCTCGGCCTCCTTGTCCCGGAGCTTCTGCCGGAGCTCGAGCACCTGCATCTTAAGCTCCGTCTCCGCCTGGCTCGGAGGCGGGGGAGCGGGCTCTTCCTGGTACTCGTCCACCTTGTTGGGATCGAACTCCTCTTGTTCGATCTCTATGTCCGGCTCATCCCCGCCGGCTTCAGCCTCTTTGTCTTTATCAGCTTCCGCGGCCGCCTGCTCCTGTTCCCGCTCCGGAGGCTCTTGCCCCTCCGACGATTCCTGAGACTCCTGCTCCGGGCTTTGCCGCTCGGCTTGCCGGAGGCTGTTCTCCGCTTCCTCCAGGGCCGCCCGGAGCTCTTCCGACATCTCCAGCTTGCGGACTTCTTCCTCTTGCTCCTCCGACGAGCCGGTGGTCTTCTCTTCCTCTCCGGTGTCGGGAGGAGCGGAATCGTCTTCCGGTTTTGGTTTATCGTGCTGGTCCGTCATCTTTAATAAAGCCCCTTTTGTCCAGATATAAAGCTTTCACTCCATTCGGGAAAGGTTCTCGGATATGAGCTCGGAGGTGTACCTTACCAGTGGTATCAGCCTTCTATAGTTCATCCTTATAGGGCCGATGACTCCCAGGGTCCCGGCGGGCATCTCCCCTCTTCCGTAGGAGCTCGTGATAATGGAACAGGTCTGCAAAGAAGAGACGTCCGACTCTTCTCCGATGATGACCCGGGCGCCCGCGGCCAGGGATGCCTTCTCCAGGAGCTCGACCACAATGGCTTTCTCTTCCAGTGCTTTTATCATGTCCTTCAACCTGCCGACCTCGGCGAACTCGGGAAGATCGAAAAGGTTGGCCTGTCCCCGCACGTAGAGCTCGGGCCGCTCGTGCTCGAGAAGCCGCGCGCTCATCTGCACGGCGCCCGCCACGATCCGGTCGGCCTTGGCCCTGGTGTCCTCCATCTGGCGGATCAGCTCCCGCCGGAGCGACAAGAGCGTCTTGCCGTGTGCCAGCCGCGAGACCATGTTGTTGAGCCTGGTCAAGGCCGACGGGTCCAGGTCCCACTCGTCCTCTATCAACCTCTCCTGGGCCGAGCCGCTCACGAACTCGAAGGTCACCCGGAGGCGCTTGCCCGGGACCTTGCTGATCCGCAGGCCCCGCAGGGTCTTCCTTTCCGTGGGTATGACCATGATAACGCCGATCTGCCTCGAAAGCTCGGAGAGTATCTCCGCGGTGCGCGATATCAGGTCTTCCGGGTCCGCGTCCTCGTAATAAAGGCTTCCCAGACGGTCCCTGTCGTCCTGGAGCGGCTGAAGCCGGTCCACTATCCGGTCCACGTAGTAACGGAACCCCTGCTCGGTAGGAACCCGGCCCGCCGAGGTATAGGGCTGCTCCAGAAAGTGCAACGACTCCAGCTCTGCCATCTCGTGCCGGATGGTGGCCGGGCTCGCTTTGACCCCTTTTCTGGATACACAACTGGAACCCACCGGCTGGGCGGTCCGGACGTACTCCTCGATTATCGAGGTCAGAATCTGTTCTTTTCTGGAAGCGAGATTCATATCTCCCCTTTTTCCCTTCCCCTGGGGAAAGAGAAGAAAAGTTCCCCCCCTCAGCTCCTCTGTTTATG
Organism: bacterium; assembly: GCA_046484135.1. Taxonomy (GTDB): domain Bacteria; phylum RBG-13-61-14; class RBG-13-61-14; order RBG-13-61-14; family DATKZS01; genus CAYQTK01. The sequence continues at coordinate 22,851 of JAWOBU010000214.1, read as the reverse complement.
TCTTCTAGTCTAATAATTAACAGCTCGATGGTCAAGGCTTATTAACATCTTAACCGAATTGGCTATTCATTTCTGACTTGACTTGCTTCGCAGAAAAATTTAAAGAAAAGGAAAGCTTAAAGAGTGCCCTCTCAGAAGGTTTGTTTCCTATTATCTTTATCATCACCTTAACAAAATGTTTTTGAATTTGCAATAACCGGGCCTGAACCTCTCGAGCGAAGCATAGCCGGACCCGAAACAACCAGGCATGAAGAAGCCCTCCCAAATTTAAGAAAGGCGCATTATAAACATCAGGCGGACGGTTTCTCCGCCTCCAGGGCTACCCTTTCCACGTGGGAGAAGTCCCTTACGTAGAACTTTGCGCCCGCGTAAAACAGGGCTGCGGCAACCAGGCCGTAGAGCGGTATGAACATGACCGCCATCTGCAGGTTCAGGATGTCAGAGAGTGCGCCGATCAAGGGAGGCGACCAGATGTCTCCGAGCACGTGTTGAAGAAGCACGCACATGCCCATGGAAAGTCCGCGCATGCCCGGATGGACCACGTCCTGGGTTATGGCCAGCGCGGGCGCGATAAAGCAGGTCACCAGGATGCCGTAGACTGTAAGCAGCGGAAGCTGGACAAACTCGCCCGGCAGGCTGAAGGCGATCACCAGTATGGACGCCGCGGCAAAGGAGGTCAGGGCGGGAAAGACCATGCGGGCGTTGTCTCGCCGCTTCTGCCACCGGTCGGCCAGGAAACCCCCCAACGGGGCTCCCACAATGATCATGCCCATCACCAAGGTGGCCAATGCTCCGCCTCCGCCGGAGTCGGCCAGGCCGGTCCGTTCGAAGTACATGGGCAGCCAGGTGGCGATGGCGGTGGTGCAGGACACGTTCATGGCAAAGGCCACATAGGTTAAAGTGAGAGAAGGTACCCGTAAGAGGTTCTTAACGTCTGCTATAACATTAGAGACCGAGACCTCCCGGTACTTGCCGCTTTCCTGGTGCACGCTTTTGTAATCCGGCAGGAACCAGGCGATGATGGCCAGGGCCATGCCTGGTATGGCCACCAGGCCGAAGGCGTTCTGCCAGCCCCAGTTTCTGGCGATGATCCCGCCGAAGGCCATGCCGATGCCGATCCCCACCGGGATGGACGCGTTGAAGATGCCGAGGACCATGGACCGCTTGCTTTCAGGATATGCGCCGGAAAGGAGCGCGGTGCCTCCCGAGGCGTAGCCGGCTTCGCCGAGCCCGATAAAAGCGCGGGCCGCGAGAAGCTGCCAGTAGCCGGTGGCGAACTTGCAGGCCAGGGTGGCCAGGCTCCAGATAAAAGTCATGATCGCCACCATCTTGCGGCGGCTCCACCGATCCACCAACACAGAGGCGGGAACGGAAAACACCGTGATGAAGATCAGGACTATGCTCATGAGCCAGCCGGCCTGTGCGTCGCTGATGTGCCAGTCCCTCTTTATATAATCAATGATGCCGGCGACCACCATCCGGTCCGCGTAGTCCGACATGTAGATAAGAAACAAGACCGCAAGGATCATGTGCGAGCGTCTGCCCGCGGTAAAGGTGCCGTCTTTGTTTCCTCCGGAAAGGCTGCTCTGAGGTCCTTCTTTCATGAAAATCAAAGCCAGGATAAAATGATAAAGTACGTTTTACAAACCAGATACTTTTGTAAAGGAAGGAAAAAAGAATGAATAACAAGGAAAGATTCATGACCGCGCTTTCGAGGGGAGTGCCCGACACGGTGCCCATCTGGGAGCTTGCGTTCAACGAGCCGTCCATACTGGGCATCGCCCGCCACTTCATGGAGGAGGACCGGCTTCCGCCGGACAAGTCGGTCATGGACATGACGGACGAGGAGCGGATCAAGACGGTGGGCGCGCTGGTTGCCATCCTGCGTGAGCTCGACCTGGACGGGGTTACCGCTATGTGGCTTCCTCCCCGGGAGAGGCTGGACGAAAACCACATGAAAGACGGGCTGGGCGTAACCTATCATCTCAGCGAGGTGGGCGAGCCCATGCCGGTGGACGGTCCCATCCGGGAGAAGTCCGACCTCAAGGGCTTCAAGCTGAGAAAGCCGGAGGAGCCGGACTTCATGATCCTGGACGTGATGAGAAACGCTTTTCCGGACAAAGCGGTGGCTTTTCACATGGCGGCCACGTTCAAGTACTCGTGGTCGTTGCGCGGCAGCATGGAGAAGCTGCTCATGGACTACATCCTGGACCCCGGCTTCGCCCACGACGTTGCCCGGCTGGCAACGGACATGGTGCTCGAAGCCGTCGAGACGGGCATGAAAAGGGGAGCGGATTTCTTTGTCCTGGACGGCGATCTCGCCTTTAACGCAGGACCGCTCATGAGCCCGACCCATTACCGGGAGTTCATCATGCCCTATCACGCCGAGATCATGAAGCGCGTACACGAGCTGGGCGGCAAGGTCATAAAGCACAGCGACGGGGACCTTACTTCCCTGATTCCATCTCTTATCGAAGCGGGCGCGGACGGCATCCATCCCATCCAGCCGCAGAACATGGACATCGCGGAGACCAAGAAGAAGTTCGGCGACAGTGTTTGTCTTCTCGGCAACATTGATTGCAGCTATCTTTTGGTGTTCGAGGGACCGGACGAGGTCCGTCAAAACGTAAAGGAGACCATTGAAGCCGCGGCGCCCGGCGGCGGCTACATCATAAGCTCGTCCAACTCGATCCACCCGGGCGTCAAGCCGGAGAACTACATCGCCCTGGTCAAGGCGGCCCGCGAGTTCGGCGCTTACTGAGGCGGACCGAATTCAACAAGCCGGGAAAGAGAGAAGAGCACATGGTAAAAGCTCGTCTTACGAAAGCGAGGACTGTTGGGTTTCTGCCGGCAGTGTTTGCGATTCTCTTCGCCGTCTCTTGCGCGGCGAAGACGCCCAAGATAGATACTCCGCAAAGCGTGGCTTCCCTGGAAGAGGTCGAGCTCGGAGGAGTGGAGCAGTGGGTCCTCTTGCGCGGCGCGGACGCGGACAACCCGGTGCTCCTTTTTTTGCACGGCGGGCCCGGCTCGCCGGAAATGCCCACCAACCACGAGTTCGGCGGGTGGCTGGAAGAGAGCTTTGTGCTGGTTCACTGGGACCAGCGGGGCGCGGGCAAGTCCTTTTCCGCGTCCGTTCCCAGCGAGTCCATGAACGTGGAGAATTTCATCTCCGACGCCATCGAGCTTACCGATTATTTACGCCGCCGCTTTTCCGAGGACAGGATTTATATAGCGGGCCACTCCTGGGGCAGCCTTTTAGGTTCGTTGACGGTGTCGCGGAGGCCGGAGCTCTACCATGCTTACGTGGGCATCGGCCAGGCGGTGGACCTGAAACGTAATGAAGAGATATCCTACGAGTACGTCGTGAACGAGGCCCGGGAAAGGAACGACCGGCTCGGCAAGATGCAGCTCGAAGCCATCGGGCCGCCTCCCTACGACAGCCTGAACGAGCTCGTGGTCCAGCGGACCTACCTTAGAAAGTACGGCGGCGCCACCCATGATCCGGACAACTACAACCGGTTCATCCGGGCCTCCCTCTCCGCGCCCGAGTACACCGCGCTCGATCTTGTCAGGTACCAGCTCGGGACCTTTTACTCCATCCGTTACATGTGGGACGAGGTCTTGACTTACAACCTTATCGAACAGGTGCCCCGGATCGAGGTCCCGGTCTACTTCATGCACGGCAGGCACGACTACAACACCCCGTGGGAGCTTGTAAAGGAGTACTATCGAAAATTGGAGGCTCCCGCGGGCAAGTCCCTGGTCTGGTTCGAGAGCTCCGCCCACTCGCCCAACCTGGAAGAGCCGGAGAAGTTCGCCGAGTGCATGGCCGACGTGGTCGAGGAGACCTATAAAAAGTAGCGCTTCTTAATAGATCATCCGGAAGGTAATGGCGCAGGCGGCCTGGAGTGCGAGGAGAGCTGCTATGAACAGAGTCATGGTTCTCCGGTTGTTGCCGTTGGTATCTTCTGTTTGAGCTGGAATCAGTTGCGCCGCTGCTATAGCCATAAGCGGAAAGCCAAACCACGCCAGTCGGGACGCTTCATAACAGACCTTGCCGGAGAGGTCGAGCGCCAAAAGAAAGACGATAATGGCTAGAACCCAGGGCGCTGTTTCGCTGCCGCGTTTTTTGAAAACATCTGTAATGCTTTTTCCTGTAGAAGCCAGGAAGAAGAAGGCCATGGGCACGCCGGCAAAGGCCAGCATCTCGTACACGTTGAAGACCATCCAGAGCGGCACGTTCTCTCTGTTCGAGGCCAGGTTGTTGAGGTTCCAGCCGGTCCGGCTTACCGCCTGGTAGACCTTTATGTAGCTCAAGTCCAGCACAATCCCCAGCCCAAGGCAAACCGCCGCGGCAACAGCCGACAGGATAAAGAAAGCCGACAGCGCATTGACGCCCGCCTTCTTCCCGCTAATCCCGGTTCCATGGTTCTCCTGCCTGCCGCTCTTTACAAACCAGGCGGCCGCGAACAGCGCGCACAAGGGGAACAGCGCCACAACCGAAGTGCCGATCCATAAAGCCAGGCCGGCAATGATTCCGGCAATAACCGGCTTCCACCATTTCCCGGTAAAGAGCCCGCTCATGAAAAGCCATAGGCATAACAGGATAAAAAACGCCAGGGCATGGTCGAGCACCGGTGTTTTATGGCTGAAAGCGGGAGCGGTCGCGAAAAGCCCGGCCGCCAGTAAAGCCTGCTCTTCTTTAAGCACCAGGCGGGCGATGGCAAAAGCCAGGGGCACACACCCCGCGGCCAGGAGAAACAGTACGAACGCCGAAACACCGCCCGCGGCTACCTCTGCCGCATCTAGCCCGAACCTTTGCGCCGCTTCCCTGCTGCGGGGCGCCGAGTTGAGGTAGTACCCGGTGAAGCCGGGCGAGCTCCGGGCGAGCTCCTGCGCGGCGTAAAAGGCCATGACCGCGCCGGGCGGATGAGTGCGGCTGTGGGTATGGAGTATCCGGTCCGCTTTCTGCCAGAGCTCTTTTACTTCGTTGCCGGACGCTTGCCGGGCCTTGACCTCTTCAAGTATGGCCGAGAGCTTTTCAAACCGCGGCAGGAAATCGTCGAGCCACTTTTCAGCGTCTTCTACACGGGCCGCGTCCGCAAAGTAAGAGGTATGGCCGGGAAGGTAGACCCGGAGGGGATACTCCAGCAGCCCCTGCTCATGCACGGCAGCAGGCCCCAACTGAAGCCCGGCTCCCAGAAGAAAAAGCGCGGCAAGTAACCTTAACCGGCCCGCTTTCTTCCGCAGTAACGCATGAGACTCCGTTGCCGGAAACGCCAGCACGCCCGCACACAACAGGGTGATAAGAACGGCCGCCGGAAGTCGCGAAAGCTCGCCGTGGAACAACACCGGCCATTCATACTCGGCGGTGCTTCCGAGCTCGTGCGGGAACAGGCGGAGCAGTACGAGAAAGGCAAGAGTAAGCGCCGCTACTGCCGCGAGCGTCATAACGGGCCGGGACCGGGAATGGTTTCGTTTTTTCATCTTGTCCAATGTAGTTTCCGGCTGCGAGCATGTCAAAACCGGGAGCAAGCCGCAGTTAGAAATACGGCATCTGCGTTTGCTTTATTTACCGGAATGGTTATGTTAATGAAAAGCCAAAGTAAGGAGGAAGCCATGGGACTGGCGCTTTTAATCATCGCGAGCTCGTTTTTCTTTCTGACCCACATCCTTCTCTCCCACGGCCGCATCCGGGAAGGACTGGTTTCCGCGCTGGGCCTTTTGGGTTTCCGGGCGGTCTACTCCTTCATCTCGATCGTGCCCCTGGGCGCTGCCGTGTGGATGATGATCGTACTGGAGGGGCCGGAAAAGGGCGCCGAGTTCTGGTCCCTTTCCTGGTACGGGTATCCGGTGGTTTACCTCCTTATGCTGGCTGCTTTTATCCTGGTGGTCCAGTCCTTTTTCAACCCGAGCCCCACCGGCATGATGCAGGAGCGGGCCGAGGTTACCGGCATCCTCCGGGTAACCCGCCATCCCATGAACATGGGCGTCGCGCTCTTCGGACTCGCTCATCTTATGGCCAACGGCGTCCCCGCCGACCTTTTCTTCTTCGGGTCCCTGTTTCTGACCGGCCTGATCGGGGCATATCACCAGGACCGGCGCAAGAGTCGCGAGAAAGGACAGGAGTATATCGAGTTCAAGAACAACTCCTCTATCCTGCCGTTTGCCGGCATCATCATAGGCAAGAACCGGCTGGCCCGCGATGAGATCAACAAGACCGGCCTTATAATCGCCCTGGTCGCGTTCGCCCTGTTTTTTGTTTTCCACAAAAGCCTGTTTGGAAGCGCTCCCTTTTAAGACCTCTTCCGGGCCGGCTCTTGATTCCGGTGCCCAAGCCTGGTTAAACTAAACCAAATCCGGACTTCACAACTGGCCTCGGTTCATAAAGTCCAGGTTGTTACGAACACAACAAGGAGCACTGCCATGCAAGCCCAAAGGTTATTAGTCGTCTTAATGCTTGTGTTTTTAATCTCGGGCTGCGCCTCCATGGCCTATGATTCGGCCCGGGAGAAAGACACCATCCCCGCTTACAAGGAGTTCCTGGAGAAGTACCCTGAAAGCGAAGAAGCCGACACTGCCCGAAGACGGCTTTGGGAGCTCGAGTATCAGAGGGCCCGGCAGGATGACACCGTCAAGGCCTACGAGCGCTACCTTAGCGAGTACCCGGACAGCAAGTTCTATAAAGCGGCCGAGGCCCGGCTTTTCGAGCTTGCGTATGACAAGGCTTGCGAAGCCGACACCATCGAGGCTTACCAGCAGTTTTTGGAGAAGCACCCCGGCAGCAAGTACGCTGAGGAAGTAAAGGACCGCATGGACACCTTGCGTTTTCAGTCGGCCGAGAACAAGAACACCATTGACTCTTACCGTTCTTACCTCGACAAGTACCCGGAGGGCTCTCACGCAGAGGAAGCCCGGCAGCGCGCCCGCCGGCTTGTCGGTTGCGGCATCCTGGAGCGGGCGGGAAATCCGGAGGAGCTTTCCGCTTACATAAAGGAGCACCCTGACAACCGGTACTCGAGATGGGCGAGAGATAACCGGCTCGCGTTTGACAAGCTGGAACAAGGCCCGTTGGCGGTCGAGATTCAGAAGGTGCGACTGATCCGGGACATCCATGACATGGGCGAGTTCGTAAAGATCAACTACTACAACGGCAGCAAACGGACCTGGTACAACAAGCTCGGCAAGGCGCTTTCGGCCAATGCGTATCCGCGGACCGTGTCGGTGCCGGACCGGGACGCGGCCCGTCAAGAAGGCATGGATTGGATACTTTCTTTCAAGTACAAGGAAAGCCTGGGGCTTCGCTTCTCCTATGGCGAGGTGTCGGGCTGGAACGTTTATGTAAACGGCAACTTCGTGTTATACAACTTCCCCGGCGAGACCGGCTTCAACCAGGAGATCAGTGTCAAGATCGGACCCAACGATCCTCCCCTCACCACCGGAAGGCTCAAAAAGACGCTTGCGCCGGCGAGGGAGAAATTCGAAGAAGAGCTGCCCGGCCGCTTGCCGTCCCTGCAGGAAGCAAAACAGGAGTTGTTCGTAAACCTTTTTATGAACCGGTTCCCGGAGCTTAAAGAGACGTGCGAGGCCAAGTGAGCCGTTTATTTTCTTAGCCGCTGTCTTCGGCTTCGCTGGGCAGGGGCGCTTCTTCCGGGCCGGTTTTCTCCCGGTCCCCGGCTTTTTCCTGCAGAAAGGTCTCCTGGGCGGCCGGGTCGTAATGGCGGACCATGAGGAAGTATCCGCTCTCGCTTTTTTTGTCCAGCCAGAGCAGAACGTTGCCTTTGCGTCCCTTCCACAGGCAATAGGTGGGATACTCCTGATCGTGGTCGTACTCGGCCGGGTCCCCGTACTTCTCGCGCAGTCCCCCCAACAGATCATTGTACTTGTCTATGTAGTCGGAGGAAGACCACTTATCGCCTGAGAACACCACGCTCACAGCGAAAAGCTCTCCGTTTGCGAACTCGAACACATGGGGGGTGTTTTCGTCCTCGTAAGGAACGCGGACCACAATCTTGTCTTCCACTTCGCGCGGGTCGTGCTCCTGGTAAAGTTCAAGCACTTGCTTTTGGTCCATGCCGAAGCGGGCTTTGCCGTAGCCGTCCAGCTCGTGGAACTCCATCCATCTTCCCCAGGAGCAATCGGACCGGCATTCCCGGATCTCGGGAGGACCCTTTTCGTTCTCCCGCTTCTCGATATCGCCCGGCTCGCATGCGCCTTCATCCGCGCAATCAGCCTTTTCCCAAGAGCAGTCCGGACCGCAAGTATACACCTGGTGACCGCACTTGCCGCACGGTTCCTCCAGGTCCTCCCGCTTGTCCCCAGGGCTACAGCCCCCTTCGTTACGGCACTCGCTCCACGCGCCCCAGCCCGCTTCGGTGCAGGAGCGCTCCCGAACGCCGCAGTTGCCGCACTCCCGGGTTTCGGTCGCGCCCGGCGAGCACTCCGGCTCCTGTATCTGTAGGGGGCAGCCGTAGACTAAAGTAAAGAGTAATACGAAGATTAACGCCTTGGCTCGCATGTCCTTTCTACCTCTCATCCGCTTGTGGCGGGCCGGCTCGTCTTTTGAATATATCTTTACAGATTGCGGCCTGTCAAACCCGTTTCATAAAAGATGAGGGAAATATCTGGAGGGCAGGTCGGAAAGTAACGGAAGCCGCGCCGCGGTCAGAGAGAATCGCCGCAGAACTGTCTTCCCAGTAGCTTCGTCGCCTCGTTGCATCAAATCCACCTCCGGTACGAGCGACTTCTGTCGCGACAAACCAAGCCCGGGAGACTATTCGCCCCCCCTTGACCCACTTGAGAGGCGGCTCCCTTCAAGAGTCCATCTGTTTTTCGAAGTATTTCCGGAAGGAGGGCGGCAGTTGTCGCGGTTTTGCTTTTTCATCGAGGAAGGGGGAGAGGTCTCTGCTGTTATAGGTATGCCAGAACAGTACGTTCTTGTCTTGGATGCCCTGTTTTTTGATGTAGTCCATCATTGCGGCCATGGTCTTGGCGGTGTAGGTGGTGTCCAGGGACAGTCCCTCCAGGTCCTTGCACATTTTTTGGGCCTCCAGCCCTTCTTCCGTGATGCGGGCGTACTCTCCTCCGAAGTAACGGTGGAGCATGGTGATCTCGGAAGCGCGGACCCGCACACTCGGAATGTCCGCGCCCGACCTTTGAAGAAGCCGGGCAGTCCGGTTTACAACGCTGGCCACGATCCTCTCGTTGCAGGCGATCCAGTCGGTGATGCGCACTCCCACCACCTTGCTCTTCAAGCCCAGCAGCCTGACCCCCAGCTCGATCCCGGCCATGGTCCCGCCAGTGCCCGCGGTGACAAAGATATAGTCCGGCTCCGGAGCCTCGTTGTTTTCCAGCTGCCGGGCGAGCTCGAAGGTTGCGTTCAAATAGCCCAGCGCGCAGGTCGCGGACGACCCGAAGGACGGAATGTAAAAGGGGGCCCGCAAGCGCCTCCAGTCCACGTTTCTAAGATAGTGGTACAGTATGGAGAAGGGAGCAAAGGCCGGGTTCCTGACGTGGTTGAACTCGACACCCATGGACTGATCAATCAGCATGTGCTTGCACATGTAGTCGGTTTCGCACTGCTTCAGAAATACTCCCACCACCTTTACCCCGAGCCGGCTGCCGTAGATGGCAGAGGCCATGATCTGGTTGGAACCGAGCGGGCCGGGAGAAATGGCCACCGTCTTCCGGTCCGCCTTCATCCGGGCCAGCAGGAACTCCATGATCCTGACCTTGTTGCCGCCCATCTTGTCCGAAGAGAGGTCGTCCCGCTTGACCCACAAGCTGGGGCATCCGAGCTTTTGTCCGAGCGACTCCATCCTTTCCACGGGCGTGGGAGTTGTCCCGAGCGGCGTCCACGGTATCGAGGTCATAAGCACCGGGTATGCTTTAAACAGCTCCGGGGTTTCCATGCCTTTTTGCGCTCCTTAAGTTGAACATTTCTTTATGGTAGCCGGACAGGCTTTTTAAAGCAAGGCGGATTCGCGGCTCTGGTGGCGGCTTTTGGCAGACCGGTCAGAGTAGCCGGAAAGTCTTGACAGGGGGGTCAAGTAAAACTAGATTAAAAAAGGAAGCCTAGGAGTAAGATAGAGATATGAGGCTCAGCACCAAGGGTCATTACGGAATGCACGCCATGATGGACCTGGGGTCCAGGTATGGACAGGGCTCCGTGCTTTTGCGGGACCTTTGCGAGATTCACGGGTTCTCGGAGAAGTACGTGGAACAGCTTCTGCGGAGCTTGCGGCAGGCCGGTCTGGTGGAGAGCGTGCGGGGAGCGAAGGGCGGCTACTGGCTTGCGCGCCCGCCGGACGAGATAACCGTCCTGGAGATCGTGGAGGCGCTGGAAGGCGAGCTTCACCAGCTTCCGTCCAAGTGCAAAAGCGACTGCGTGAAAAGCGATACCTGCTCCATGCTGGAGACATGGTGGGGAGCTACCGAAGCCATGCGGGAGGTCCTGAAAAACACCACCCTGTCCGACCTCCTGCAAAGACAGCAAGAGATGGACCAGGCCGGCGTAGCGCCGGACTACGCCATATAGTTCGCTTTACATGTTCTCGACCAGGTCGGGGAGGACGTTTTGAACATCTACGAAGATATAACGAAAACCATGGGGCGGACGCCTCTTATCCGCCTCAACAACATCAGCCGCGAGGTCTCCGCCGAGATCGTGGTCAAGCAGGAGGGTCGGAACCCGGCAGGTTCGATAAAGGACCGGATCGCGGTGGCCATGATAGAGGACGCGGAGTCTTCCGGCAAGCTCCGGAAAGGCGGAGTCATAGTCGAGCCCACCAGCGGCAATACGGGCGTGGGCCTGGCCATGACCGCCGCAGCCAAGGGGTACGAGCTTGTCATCACCATGCCGGACACCATGAGCGTGGAGCGGCGGAAGCTCCTGGTGGCCCTGGGCGCAGAGGTGGTGCTGACCCCCGGCAAGGAAGGAATGCCCGGCGCCATCAAGAAGGCGGAGAAGATAGCCGAAGACAGGGGCGCCTTCATGCCGAGCCAGTTTAAGAACCCGGCCAACCCCGAGGTGCACGAGCGGACCACTGCCGCGGAGATATGGGAAGACACCGGCGGAGAGCTCGACATCGTGGTCGCGGGAGTCGGGACCGGCGGGACCATCACCGGTGTGGCCCGGCTTCTGAAAAAGAAAAAGCCGAAGATAAAAGCGGTGGCGGTAGAGCCCCGGAACTCGGCCATACTCTCCGGCGGTTCTGTGTCTCCCCACAAAATCCAGGGGATCGGCGCCGGCTTTGTGCCCGAGGTCCTGGACCGGAAGCTCCTGGACGAGGTCCTGCCGGTAAGCGACGAGGCGGCCGGAGAGATGGCCCGCCGGCTTGCCGCGGAAGAAGGCATCCTGGCCGGCATCAGCTCGGGGGCAGCGGTATGGGCCGCGCTCGAGCTCTCCCGCCGAAAAGAAAACGCAAGCAAAAGGATCATAACCATCCTCCCGGACACGGGCGAGCGGTACTTAAGCACCTGGCTTTTCAACTTCACGAGCTGAAAAGACCAAGACGGGAAAAAGCCCGGCCTGCGGAACCAAGGGGCCGGGCGCTTCCGATTCCTTGATTCTCCGACAAGGCGGTGTTATAAATACTTGTGCGGGCAAGGAGGAATTCCTCCTTGCCTATTTTCCATGAATGGAGGAGCGGGTCTTGGACTCAAAATACAAACCGGATGTGGTCGAGCCCAAGTGGCAGGAGTACTGGGAAAAAGAGCGGGTGTTCGAGACCGACATGGACCCGAAAAGGCCCAAGTACTACCTGCTCGAGATGTTTCCCTACCCCTCCGGCAAGCTCCACATGGGACACGTGCGAAACTACTCCATCGGAGACGTGGTGGCCCGCTACAAGGTCATGCGCGGCTATAACGTGCTTCATCCCATGGGATGGGACTCGTTCGGCCTGCCCGCGGAGAACGCGGCCATCGAGAACAACGTGCATCCCAACACCTGGACCCGGCAGAACATAGACAACATGCGGGACCAGCTCAAAAGGATGGGCTATTCTTACGACTGGCGGCGCGAGTTCGCAACCTCCGACCCCTCCTACTACAAGTGGGAACAGAAGATATTCGTCGAGATGTTCGAGAAGGGGCTGGTGGAAAAGCGCAAGGCGTGGGTGAACTGGTGCGACCGGTGCCGGACGGTGCTCGCGAACGAACAGGTCGAGGACGGCTTTTGCTGGAGACATTCGGACACCCGGGTCAGGCAGGTCGAGCTCGACCAGTGGTACTTCAAGATCACTGACTACGCGGAAGAGCTTCTCGAGGCCACGGACGAGCTGCCGGGCTGGCCCGAGCACGTGCTTACCATGCAGAAGAACTGGATCGGCAAGTCCATTGGCGCCATGATCCATTTCAAGCTGGAGCGGCCTTACCCGGACCCCGAGACCGGCGAACAGATAGACCGGCTGGTGGTCTACACCACCCGTCCGGACACGCTTTACGGGGCCACCTTTATGAGCCTGGCCGCGGAGCACCCCTTATGCGAGATACTGGCCGCGGGCACGGCCGAAGAGGAGACGGTAAAGGAGTTCTGCACCCGGGTCCGTTCCGAGGACAAGATCAAGCGCTCTTCCGAGGACTATGTAAAGGAAGGCGTTTTTACGGGTGCATACTGCCTGAATCCCATGACCGGCAAGCGGATGCCGGTTTACGTGGCCAACTTCGTGCTCATGGAGTACGGCACCGGCGCGGTCATGGCGGTTCCCGCCCACGACCAGCGCGACTTCGAGTTTGCAAAGGCTTATGATCTGGAGATACTGCCGGTGGTCGAGCCGCAGGAGGGAGGGCCTTTAGAATCGGACACCATGACCGAGGCTTACGAAGGCCCCGGCTCCATGAAGAACTCGGGCGAGTACAACGGCATGGACAACGAAGAGTTCAAGCGGGTCATAACAGAGCGGCTGGCTGAGGAGTACCTGGGCGGTCCGTCGGTCAACTATCGCATCCGGGACTGGCTGATCTCGCGCCAGCGGTTCTGGGGCGCTCCCATTCCGATCGTTTACTGCGACAAGTGCGGCATGGTGCCGGTGCCTGAGGACCGCCTTCCGGTCGAGCTCCCGGCAGAGGTCGAGTTTGACGTTACCGGCGGGAGTCCCCTGCCGCGGCTCGACTGGTGGATAAACGTGGAGTGCCCCTCCTGCGGCGGACCGGCGCGGCGGGAGACCGACACCATGGACACCTTTGTCGAGTCTTCCTGGTACTACATGCGCTACGCCTCTCCGTGGTGCGACAGCGGCCCCTTTAGCCGGGACGAGGTCGGCTACTGGCTCCCGGTGGACCAGTACATCGGGGGAGTCGAGCACGCTGTCATGCACCTTCTTTACTCGAGGTTTTACACCAAGGTGCTGAGGGACCTGGGCTATATTAACTTTTCCGAGCCTTTCACCCGGCTTCTGACCCAGGGCATGGTCAGAAAAGAGTCGTACAACTGCCCGGAGCACGGCTACCTGTACCCGGCCGAGGTCGAGGATTTAAAGTGTCCTCATTGCGGCAGAGAAGTAGAAGTGGGTCGGTCGGAGAAGATGTCGAAGAGCAAGAAGAACATCGTGGACCCGGAGAACATGATCCGCAGGTTCGGCGCGGACACGGTCCGGCTGTACCTTCTTTTCGAGTCTCCTCCGGACAAGGACATAGTCTGGAGCGAGGACCGCATCCAGGGCATGTTCAGGTTCATAAACCGGGTGTGGACGCTGGGCGCGAAGTACATGGACGAGTTCAAACAGGCGTCTCCGCGCGACATTCCTGCGGGAGACACCTCCTGCCTGGCCCATGACGAGGCCGACCTTTATCGGAAGGTCAACCAGACGGTAAAGGACGTAACCGAGCGGATAGACCGGTGGACGTTCAACACCGCGATCGCGGCCATGATGGAGCTTTTCAACCGGATGTCCGAGTTCGAGCCGGGCGAGGGCGAAGACCGGCCCCGCAGGATTGGCCTGTTGTGCTGGTCGTTCGAGAGGTTCGTGCTCATGCTGAACTCTTTCTGTCCTCATCTTGCAGAGGAGCTCTGGCACGAGCTCGGTTACGAGACCAGCAGCTTCCGGCTTCCCTGGCCTTCCTTTGACGCGGCCGCGCTCACAAGGGACACCTTCGAGCTGGTGCTACAGGTGAACGGCAAGGTGCGGGCCCGGCTGGAAGCTCCCGCGGACGCCGGCAAGGACGAGCTGGAAAAGCTGGCTCTTTCGAACGACAGGATCAAGTCCTATATCGAGGGCCACGAGGTCAAAAAAGTTATCGTGGTGCCCAACAAGCTGGTGAACGTGGTTGTTTAGCCCCCGGGAGCAAATGGAGATATTAAACTTCAACCAGGTGCCGCAGGGTTTTCTTCCCGCCTCCGCCGTAACCATCGGCAACTTCGACGGGGTGCACATAGGCCACCGCGCCATTATCAAGCAGGTTCTCGAGTTTTCCTCCGAGCACCGGGTTTCCTCGGTGGTCATCACCTTTGATCCGCACCCCCGCGAGGTCATCTACAAGGGACAGGAGGTCCCGGCCATACTAACCTTTTCCGAACGGGCCCGGCTTATCCGGGAGCTTGGCGTGGACTACCTGGTCAAGGTTGACTTTACTCCCGAGTTCGCCTCCCGGGAGGCGGACTGGTTCGTCGAGGAAGTGGTGGCCATGCTTTCCCCCCGGCTGGTGGTGGTGGGACATGACTTCCGGTTCGGCAAGGGCAGGAAAGGGGACGCCGAGCTTCTGGGCCGGGCCGGACGCAGGTTCGGCTTCTCGGTGGTGTCGGTTCCCGCGGTGGAGGTCCTGGGCAAGCCGGTCAGCTCGACCCGCATCCGCGGTCTTGTCCAGGCGGGCGAGATGGGCCGCGCTCATCTTCTTCTGGGCGAGCCCTTCAACATTCACGGAAAGGTCATTCACGGCCACGGCCGGGGCAAGGACGTGGGGTTTGCCACCGCCAACTTAAGCTGGAAAAATCGGCTTATCCCGCCGGAGGGGGTCTACGCTGCGGTGGCCTGCTGGGACGGCCAACGCTGTCCAGCGGTGGTGAACATCGGGGCCAACCCTACCTTCAACGACCGGGCCATTTCCATTGAAGCCCACATCATGGGATTTTCCGGCGACCTCTATGACCGGAACATCCGACTGGCCCTGTATCAGCGGCTCCGGGGAGAAATAAAGTTCGAGTCTGCCGAGGCCCTTGCCGAGCAGATCAAAAAAGACGTTCAAAAGGCCCGCCAAATTCTTATCGAAGAAGCGGGCGAAGACCTGTTCGACGGCGTTCCCGGACCCTTCCGGGAAAAGAACGGCTCCTCATGAAGCGCTGGCACTTCTGGTTCGGCGTTCTTATAAGCCTTGCCTTTATCGGACTGGCCCTGTCCCAGATACGGGACTGGTCCAAGTTCGGCGAGGCCTTCTCCCGGGCTTATCACTGGTACCTGTTCCCGGTCATCGCTTCTTACTTCCTGGTCATATTCCTGCGGGCCCTGCGCTGGCGCTACATCCTGAACCAGACCGGCAGGGTGAGCGTAAAGAACGCCACCGCGGCCATGCTCATCTGTTACATGGGCAACAACGTGTTTCCCTTGCGGGCGGGCGAGTTCATGCGGATTTTCCTGGTAGGCAAAAAAGAGGACTCGGTATCCTACAGCGAGTCCATGGCCACGGTGGTGGTCGAGCGGCTGTTCGACTTCCTGGTCATGCTCATTTTTCTCGCCGTGGTCCTCATGTACATCTCCTTTCCCGAGGAATACGCAAGGCTGGAGGGGCTGGTCCACAACTTCGGAAGCGGCACCCTGGCCGGAGCCGCGCTCATACTCGTGTTCCTGCTCGTCCTCTATCTCCGCACGGAAACCGTCATGTCCATACTGGAGTGGGCCCTGTCCTTTCTGCCGGACGCCATCAAGGAGAAGATACTGGCAGCGGTAAGGCGCTTTGCCGCGGGGCTGGTGATTATGGGCAGACCGGGCGCGCTTCTGGTGGTGCTTCTTGCCGGCGTTTTTATCTGGTCGGTGAACATGCTTCCCATCTGGTTCACGGGCCTGGCTTTCGGGCTTGACATCGGGGTGGTGGGATGCCTGTTCCTTCTGGTGGTGGGGGCCGCGGCCGCGTCCATACCTGCGGCGCCGGGCTTCATCGGGGTTTTTCACTCTTTCAACCAACTGGGACTCGTCTACATCATGATCGCGGCATACGGTGTTACGGTGAGCTCGGAAAAGGCGCTCGCTTTTGCAGTGGTCCTCCACGCCTGTTACTACTTCCCGCTTATAGCCGCGGGAGCGCTTGCTGCCTGGCGGGAGGGCTACTCGCTGACCAAACTCAGGCAGGAAGCTAAGGAGAGCGAAGAGAAGACGGAGCCGCAGGGCGTGCCGTCATCAGAGGAATAAAACGGAAGGAGCAAAACATGACCAGACTCACGGTTCTGGGCGGAAGCGGGGCGGTGGGAAGCGTGGCGGTCAAGACGCTGGCCCGCCTGGACTATTTTACGGACATACGTATCTGCGACCTTAACGTGGAGAAGGCCGCGGAGGTTGCCGCGGACTCGGACCCGGACAAGGTAAGCGTGGAGAAGCTCGACGTTCTGGACCGGGAAGCATTGGAGAGCGCTTTTCTTGATTCGGACGTGGTGCTGAACTGCGTGGGGCCTTTTTACAAGTTCGAGAGGCCCGTACTGGAGGCCGCCATCAACACGGGCGTCAAGTACGTGGACATCTGCGACGACGTGGACGTGACCCTCGAGGCCCTGGACATGAGCGAGCGGGCGGAAAAGGCGGGAGCTACCGCGGTCATCGGGATGGGCAGCTCTCCCGGCGCGACCAACCTGCTGGCCCGGTTCGCCGCGGAGAACCTCTTGGACGAGGTCCACGCCATAGACATCTTTCACGCGCACGGGGGCGAGCCTTTCGAAGGGGAAGGTGTTATAGCCCACCGGTTCCACTGCATGACCATAGACGTGCCCATGTTTCTGGACGGCCGGCTCCAGTACGTAAAGTTTTTTGAAGAGGACGGCATTGCTTTACGGGAGTACTTTGATTTTCCGATCCTGGGCCGGGTCCTTTTGTATCCGTATCCTCACCCGGAGCAGGTTACTTTGCCCCGCTACATCTCCTGTAAGCAAGTAACCAATAAGGGGTCGGTGCTTCCGGAGGAGTATTACAACCTGATCCGGGACATGTGCCGGCTGGGTCTGGCGGGCCTGGAGCCGGTGCAGGTCCGGGGAGTCGAGGTTGTACCGCAGGAGTTCGCTACCGCCTTTATTATCCGGGAGCGGGACCGCATCCTCCGCGAGACCGGCTTCGGGGAGCAGCGGGGTTGCGTGTCAGTAGTGGCCAGGGGCCAAAAAGAAGGTAAGTTCCGGGAGTACCGCTTTCACATGGCCTCCCGGAGCCAGGCCCTGGGTGAAGGCACCGGTATTCCCGCGGCCATTGGCGCCATCCTGCTTCTGGAGGACAAGGTTGATGGCAGGGGGGTGCTGCCTCCGGAGGCCTGCATCAACCCGAACCACCTTATAGAGCTGGTCCCCCGGGTGATGGCCATGGACGAGAAGAAAGAAGGCGGAGACACCTTCGGCGGCATCATCGTGGAAGAGATTGACGAATCGGGCAGTATCCGGAACCTGGAGATTTGAAGATGGCAGAGCGGGCAATCGAGCAGGGTGAGGCGGGGTAATTAGTCCCGCCCAAGCCCTCTCACAGAACCGTACGTACGGGCCTCGTATACGGCTCCTGTTTATCCTTGTCTCATCGCCATGAATCGGGCGTTGCGCTATTTAGCACGCTTACCCGCCTGCGCCGCCGAATCAGGTTCGCTTGCGCTGTGTGCCGCTCACTTCCTGTCGCTTCCTTCAGACCCATGTCACCATGACGCCCTTGCGATTCGGATTGTCTTCCCCCTGGTCGGGGCAACGCCCGCATCTTTCAGCAGGCCGGGTTTGCCCGCTTCGCTGGGCAAACCAAAAAGCGGGAGACTTCCGCCTCCCGCTTTTGCTGGAGCTTTTTATCATCAGCCTCCTGGTTCCACCGCTATGCGGGCGTCATCGAAACAGGCTTTGAGCTCCTCCTCGCTCACGTCCTTCGGGTCCTTCAAGGCATCCACCGGACATACAAACTCGTTGCCGGCCTTGTCCTTGACATGCACGAAACTCTGTCTTTTTCCCGGAGTGTTAATTTCACCATTACTCATTTTTCCTCGCCTCCTTTCGCTGTTTGTTATTTTTCTTACTTATCCCGATGCAACAAACATAACTATGGTTACAATAAAGTCAAGAGAAATCACTCCGAATGGATTGAGTATTAAAAGCGGATGTTAATTTACGGAACTTATGACTATTTCAGATCGCGTGCAGGGAAGGGGCCTGATTTTAGATTAAATTTAACCTCCCGGGTTGCCCTTAAAAACAGGAATGACTGTCCCTTGTTTCTCACATCCTCATGGCTTTGGGACGCGCGGTGTTGTATCTTGGAGAATGAAAGGAGGAGCGGAGCATGAAAGAAGATAAAGGACCCTCTTCGAAATCCTCGGCAGAAAAGCAGGCCGGCGCCGGAAAGGGCCCCGAAGAGGACGAAGCTCCGGCCGGCCCGGTCTCCCGGCTTCTGGACCTGTTGGTCAGAAAGCATCTTCATCCCATCTCAGTGCATTTCCCGAACGGCATCCTTCCGGCCGCGGTTCTTTTTCTTTTTCTGGCGCTGGTGTTCGAGCTTGCGGGACTGGCCCACCGCACGGTACTGAGCGTAGAGCTGTGGGTGCTCCATGAGGTGGCGTTTCTGAACCTGGTTTTAGTGGTCCTGTCCATGCCGGTGGTCCTGTTCTCCGGCTTCCTGCACTGGAAAAAGCGCTTCCGGGGGATCATGACCAAGGTGATCCGGACCAAGATCATCTGCGGGTTTATCGTACTGGCGCTGGGTATTTTCCTGCTGGCCTGGAGAATTTTCTTTCCCATAGCGGTAACCGCGGGCGGCCCTGTATCCTGGCTGTACTTTCTGGTGAACATTGCTGTGCTTGTTCCTGCGGTCATCGCCGGCAACCTGGGCGGCAGGCTGGTCTTCGGGAAGAAGTAACTGGCCTTGGGCCGTTTAACCTTAGAGTAAGGGAGTGCAAATGTTAAAGGACGGAGAAAAGGGCGCGGTGCTTCAAGCGGACCGGGAGACGTACGGGATCGCGCCTTCCTTTGCCTGCGGCGAGCTCACGCCGGAGCTTCTTCGCAAGCTCGCGGACGTATCCGAAAAGTACGGCGCGCAGTCCATAAAGATCACCAGCGCCAACCGGATAGCTTTGCTGGGGTTAAAGGAGGAGGACCTGGACCGGGTGTGGAGCGAGCTGGGCCTGGAGGCCGGCCCGCTGGTGGGCATGTGCGTTCGGAGCGTGCGCTGCTGCGTGGGCAACACCTACTGCCGCTTGGGCCAGCGCGACAGCATGGGTCTGGGCCGAAAGCTGCATGATATGTACACGGGCATGGAGCTTCCCAACAAGCTCAAGATAGCCGTGTCCGGCTGTCCCATCAACTGCGCGGAAGGATGGGTCCGGGACATCGGCCTTTTCGCCCAGTCCAAGAAGTGGACGGTGGTAGTGGGCGGAAACATAGGCTCGAGACCCCGGCTGGCGCAGGAGCTGGCCCGCGACCTGGAGACGGATGAACAGGCGCTTAAGGTGGTGGAACGGGTGATCGGATTTTACAAAGAAACCGAAGAGCGCGGCCGGCTGGGCCGGATCATCGAGAAGATCGGCATGGGGCCTTTGCGGGAGGCGATAGGAAAGTCTGTTTAGCTAAATTGAACTTATTTAAGTATACTGATACTAAAATGCAGGTCTTAACTGATCAACAGGGTCGTGAAGTGCGGCTTACCAAGGAGCGGCTTCTTCATATACTCTCTCATCCGGAAATGGAAGGACTGGAGTCTCTGCTGGAAGGGACTATCCAGCGGCCGGAGCTGATTGTGGAATCCCGGTCTGATAAAAGCGTCTGGTTGTATTATAATCTACTTAATGAGACGCGGGTTGGTGTAAAATGGTTGTGGGTGGCGGTGAAGTACACGCCGGATGATGCGTTTGTTTTAACCGCATATCTTACAGACAAGCCGAAGAAAGGATAAAGACAATGGCCGAACAGGTGAAGATATGGTTTGACGCGGAAGGCGATTTTCTGGAAGTTCTTTTCTCGGACAAACCGGGCTTCATGCGAGAAACGGAGCACGATGCGGTAATGGAGCGGGTGGACGAAGAAGGTCGTCTGCTGGGTTTTTCAGTGATGAATGTCAGCCGCCTATCCCGGGAAAAGCCTTTAGTGGCGGAGCTTATGGCTAAAGCGGTTTGATGCCGCCTATAAGAACATCTATCAAAGATTAAACACCGGTTGAGTTTGCTTTACTCCGCACCCTGCCCGTGGTACAAGAAAACCAGTCAGAAGTTTTTTAGAGAGAGGCTGTAAATGAAGCGGTTGTATGAAGGCTGGCGCGCGCGGCTTATGCAGCGCGTCTCTAATATCGTGTACCGTTACTACTGGATCGTGCTTATCTGCATGGTCCTTTTGTCCGTGTTCGCCTACTTTTCCGCGACCCATCTTAAGCTGAAGCTCAACTTCGTGGACATGCTGGCGGAGGACGACTCGGCAGTGGTCCATTACAAGGACGCGGTGGAGCGCTTCGGCGCGCTTTCCTATCTTTTCGTGGTCATCGAGTCGGACGACCTGGATCGAAGCAAGGAGTACGCGGACGCGCTTGCCAAAGAGCTGGTGAAGAACCCGGACTACGTTCCCCGCGTCTTCCACAAGATCGAGGCCGAGGATTACATGGAGTACGCGCTCCTCTACCTCGAGCCCGAACAGATCAAGCTCCTGGCCGACATGACGCAAAGAAACCGGGAGCCCATAAACAAGCTGGTTTCCGACCCCGGACTTACCGCCTCGCTCGAGGGCGTGAACTCCATGCTCTCCTCCTACATACAAAGCGGAGAAGTGCCGGAGCTCTCCGAAAGCGGCGCCGACTACGGGCTGGTGTTCGACCTGCTCTGCCGGGTGGTGGACACCGGCGAGGACTACGTGGTGTCCGGTCCGGGCGGGCAGACCGAGAAGCTCAAGGACGCCTTCCTGGAAAAGCTCTTGAAGGGCGAGGACAAAGAGCTTCCGGTGGACCTGTCCGAGCCCTACTTCGTGTCCGACAACGGCAAGCGGCTTCTCATGCTGGTCTCGTCCACCGAGCCCGCGGAGAACTTCGAGTGGTGCGCCGAGTACATGCAGTACGTGGAAGGGGCGGTGGACTCCTTGAAGTCCGAGTTCCCGAACGTTCCCGACCCCAAGATGACGGGCAACGCGGCCATTATGCGGGACGACAACCGGGTGATCAGAAGGGACATGAAGTTCACCACCGGTCTTGCCTTTTTCGGGATCATGATCCTTTTCGCGTTCGCCTTCCGGAACCTGAGCTCGATCCTTATGGTGGGCGTACCGTTGGGATTGGGGATTCTCTGGTCGGTGGGGGCCGCTTTCTGGACCGTGGGGTACCTGACTCCGGTAACCGCCATCTTCGGGGCCGTCCTTCTGGGGCTGGGCATAGACTACGCCATACTGATCCTGTCGCGCTACACCGAGGAGCGGCACGCGGGGCACTCGATCAAGGAGAGCCTGGACCTCACCCTGACCCAGACGGGTGTGGGCATACTGACCGGGGCCATCGCCACCGCGCTCGCTTTCTTCTCCCTGATCTACGCCACCTTCCGGGCGGGACAGGAGATGGGCATCGTGGCCGGCACCGGCATCATCCTTTTCGTTATCATGATGACCTTCGGGCTGGGATCGCTCCTGGTTGCGTGGGACCGGGCCAAGGAGAGCATCGGACCCACCCAGAAGAGGTTTGATCCGCGCATCATGCGCGGGTTCGCCAAGGTGATCCACCGGGGCGCCCTCTACCTGGTGGCCGGACTTACCATCATCATTATCTTGCTGGCCCTGCGCGTGCCCGATTACAAGTTCGAGTACAACTATCTGAACCTCGAACCCCAGAACGTGGAGAGCATCCAGCTCGTGCACAAGATTCCCGAATGGTTCGGGATTGACACCAACTACGGCATGATCATCTCCCACTCGATCAAGGAAGACCGGAAGCTCGCAGCCGAGCTCCGCAAAAAAGACACCGTAAGCCGGGTGGACGCCATCTCCGACTTTATTCCCCAAAATCAGCCGGAAAAGCTCGAACAGATAAACCGGATAGAGCAGGCACTGCAAGGGGTCTCTCCGCCGGAGAAGACGCTGCCGGAAAAACCGGAAGACGCACCCGAGATGAATGAAGAGGAGTACCGGGAGTTCATGGAGGCCCTGAAAAGCCTGCGCGATATAGTGGGCGCGCCGGGCCGGGGCCTCGTCGGCATTTTTTACATCGCCGGCATGGGCGAGGCGGAGGACGGCGCCCGCAAGCTCCATAAAAAGCTCAAAGAGCTTATCGCAACCCTGGAGGAGACTGACCGGGACAAGGTGAAAAAGCGGCTGGGCCGGCTTGACTACGAGCTCCGGCAGGAACTGATCGAAAACTGGGACCGGGTGGAAGAGATGGTTTCCGCCCACGAGGTCACGGTGGAGAGTCTTTCTGCGAACCATCCGGAGCTTATAGACCGCTTCCAGGGAGACCGCGGCAACTTCCTTATTTACGCTTACCCGTCGGTGGTGATCTGGGAAGAGCAGAACCTGAAGGCGGTGGTGGGTGATCTCCAGGACGTTGACCCTGACGCCATGGGTGTGGCCGTGCTCTTCGAACGCATCCTGGCCCAGATCAAGGAGGACCTCTTACACGTCTCGCTTATCGCCCAAAACGGTCCAGATCCAGAAACGCTTCATCAATCGAATAGATTTCAATGGCCGGTGTGAAGGTCGCAAGGGTCTGCATGACCCGGCTGGACATGTCGCCGTACAGG
>JAWOBU010000209.1:0-22683 GCA_046484135.1 bacterium | reverse complement strand
GCGGTCATTGATTCGTGTGGTCCCCTGACCCAGGTCCTCGAGGTAGAGTGAATCATCTGTCCAGGTAAGACGCGCGTGGGCCTCTGCCACCCCTTCGCCGGGAACCATTACATCAGCATGGCCCCCCGACCCGATATAAGCAGGGACCTCGGAAACCGGATACCGTAACGTATCACCAGTCTCCTCTAAGGGCGTCAGGGAAACGTTGACCCCCGACGGAAGAGATTTCTTGTCCACCGGCATAGCAAACTTAATGCTAATATTAACCGAAACAATTGTCAATTACACGGGCTTGCGACATGTAAGGGGGTTTTAGGGAACTACACCTGCTTTAGAGCTGGGAACGCGGCCGTCTCGACCGCAGATAAAAGGGGGCGGGGACATTCTTGCCACCCCCCCCTCTCTCATGTCGCAGGCCCGAGATTCCTCCTTCTCTGTGCCTCTGCGCCTCTGCGTGATACAATTATCAGCCTTCGTCTTATATTTTGGAACAAGAGGCTCTTCCGGTTTTGCTTGCGGGAAAAGTTTCGGATAATCTTCACGCAGGTGTTGGCCTGGAAGGAGGGCTGGTTTGATAAAGCTTAGCCGCCCGCCCGTGGGCATTGCTTTCTTGGGCAAGGACGATCCTGTGCCCGATGTGGCCGAGTATGAGGGCATATCCTTTTGTGACGCGGTCCGTCGCTCAGTCGGGGGGCCTTTGCTTTTGCGGCCGGGTTCCATCAGTACCTGCCGGTGGTCCCCCCCGGTGCTGGGGCTGAAAAAACCGGAGACGGACTTCGAGAAAGGGCTTGAACCCCGGCTGGAGGATGAAATAAGCGCGGTGCTTGTCTCCAGGCTCTCCGAGTGGCCCCTGCCCGATCGCGACCCGGACGTGGTCATAATCCGCACCGGTCGGGAGGACTTCGCCCGGCTTATACAAATGGTCCCCCCCGATCGCGTGTTCGGCCGCGGTCATGGAGCTGACCGGACCGCAGTGCCCCTGCTTCTCGGGAAGCGTTCTTTTCGGTCCAGTCTCATCCGCGCCTCCAACCGGCTCCTGGAGCGGCTGGGCCGCAACTCCACCTGGCACCGGTTTACCGTGTGGACCTTCCGCCGAGAGTGGACCAGCAGGGCCCTGAACTACGTGCTTGACCGCTCCATGGCCAACATGTCCATGTGCCGGAACTCCTCTGTTATTCCTTACCTTACCGGCAGATTGAACGTGTCCCATTTTTGTACCGGCGGGATATCCTGGGGCGGGAACCCGCCCCACTGCCTTACCGGAGGCCTCCCTTTTGATCTTTTTAAGGAGTTGGAAAAGGAGTTCGAGGTGAAAGAAATATAAAGCCGGAAACACTCTCTTTACCCGGGCACGGCGCAGACGAGGATAACCGGTCGCAGTATGGTCCAAGAGAACCTTTGGCCGCGGTTTGATCCGGGAAAGAAGGAAAATCTTTACCAAGGACTACAACCCGCCCGCGGATTCTTTAGAAGCGCCACTTTTATTATATCCTTTATAGCTCCGTCAAGAAGGGGCGTTTTTTGGAAGCGGGGCTCGGTCTCTGGTATTATGTAGAGAAAAGGAGAGGGGGCCATGCAAAGGAAATTTTCCAAAAATATGGCGTTATTGTTTTCGGGGTTGGCTCTGGTTCTGGCTCCGGCCGTGCTTTTGGCGGGGGGCTTTTTCGAGAAGCTGATCAAGAAGCCGGAGATCGAGGTCAAGGACGTGCTATTGCAGCGCATCTCGAGCCGGGACGCTGCATTCGTGACCGTGCTTGAGATAGACAACACCACTCCTTTACGGGCGGAGCTTGCGGGGGTGGACTACGACTTCCAGCTTTCCGGCAAAAGGCTTGCGCGCGGTGAGACCGGCAAGGGGCTGGACGTGAAGCCTTATGACAAGGCAAGCTTTGACGTGCCGGTCGAGGTTACCTATGAGAACCTGAAGGGAATCTACGACTCTTCCGAGGGAAAAGACTACCTTCCCTACCGGGTGGAGGGCGAGGTTCGGGTCAAGTCTCCGTGGGGAGACATACCCGTTCCTTACAAGGCCAAGGGCAGGCTGCCGGTGGTGCGGCCTCCCCGCGTCCGCAAGGTCAAAGGGGAGCTTAAGTCGCTTACCTTTCAAAAGGCATCTGTCCTTCTCCGGATGGAGCTCGAAAACCCGAACGTGTTTGATCTCGATATCCCCCGGCTCAACTACGATCTGGACGTGAAGGAAAAGAACTTCGCGGCCGGCACCATGCAAAACCAGAGCGTGGCAAAGAAGACGGCCGGAGAGATCCAGATACCCGTAGACCTTGACCTTACCGGCGCCGCCGACTGGATACGCGATGTCTTGCAAGGCGGGTCCGCCGGCTATAATCTTCAATATGACGCGACCTATGACATCAAGGGCCAAAAGGTGCATCAAAAGGAGACGGTTGCCGGCACGCTCCGGTTCTAAGCTGATTAAGGGAGGACAAGCCCAAATGCTCTCGCGCCGCAAGGTGTGGATAGACGGACAGTTGCTGTCGTTTAACAAGGCGCAGGTGCCGCTCATGAGTCATTCGTTCACCCGCGGCTCCGCGGTGTTCGAGGTCATGAGCCTGCACGACACGGACAAGGGGCCTGCGGTGTTCCGGCTCGACGACCATATCAAGAGGCTTTTCAGTTCCGCGGACATGATCAACATGAAGCTCCCTCTTTCGGCGACCGGCCTGAAGAAGGCGGTCAAGGACACGGTGGCCGCCAACAGCGTGCGGCAGGGCATGTTAAAGCTGATCTGTTACTACGGCGGTGTCGAATTCGAGGTGGTTCCCAGGAACGACGAGGTGTCGGTGGGCGTCTTTGTGGTGGACCTGCAAAAGGACCTGTCCGCGGAGCGGTTCAAGAAGTCGGAGCGCCGGCCCGCCGAGGTCTGCTTTTCCGACTGGAGAAAGATAGACCCGCGCACCGTGCCGGTGGAGTGCAAGTGCGCGGCCAACTACCTGGGCGGAATGGTGGCCAAGCAGGACGCCATCAACAAGGGGTTCAGCGCCCCCGTGCTCCTGGACCTCAAAGGGCACATCGCCGAAGGAGCGACCGAGTCCTTGTTCCTGGTCAAAAACGGGGTATTGAAAACCCCCAAGCTGGACACCATCCTGTCGGGCATCACCCGCAGATCGGTGCTGGAGCTGGCCCGCGACGCCGAACTCGAGGTGGTGGAAAAAAAGGTACGGCCGGTCGAGCTCCTGCAAGCGGACGAGGCCTTCTTTACCTCGTCGGTGGTAAAGGTCTGGCCCATCAGCAGGGTGGAGGACCGGAAGCTCCAGGCGCCCGGCGAGTTCAGCCGGCTTCTGACAAACATCTTCGAAAAGGTCCTGACCGGCAAGGTGAAAAGCTACAAAAAGTGGCTCACCATAATAAAAAAATAGCCAGGTTTAAAATACCAATAAAATACCTCGTCCCGTGAAAGCGACTTCAGTCGCGATCTTAATTGAAAAGCCTCTCAGTGTCCCCCGCATAGCCTATCCGGGCGCCCTTGGCAAAGGATGGCTTTAAACGCAACAACACAACGCCGCAACGGTTTCTTGTGCAATACGACTTTAGCGCGAGCGGCTTCGAGCCGCGATCAAGCCCGGCATCTCAACTCCCAAACGTACGGCGGATTATAGCCCGGTGCGATAACCCTGGGGAAAAAGGGAGTTATGTATGGTGTCCCCCGAACTAGGAAAAAGAGCAAAAGGCCGAAATTAAGCTGTCTTCAAACTACCTGGAAATGAAAAAACTTTCAGCCCCCCAAGAAACCGAAAGTTTCCTTTTTGATGGTCGGGGCGACTGGATTTGAACCAGCGACCTCTTGCACCCCATGCAAGCGCGCTACCAGACTGCGCTACGCCCCGGTGGTATGCATCAGGCAGGATTTTAGTTTAGTTTCACTTTCCGGTGTTGTCAAGAATCCGCTTTAAGTCTTTGAGCTCATCTATCACTTTTTTAATGATTTCGTTTTTCTCGGCGGGATCGAAATCTATTTTCATTTGCTTGGGAGGCTGGTAGTCTTTGCCGCCTTTTTTGTCGAGCTTGGCTCTTGCTCCGGGTATGGTGAACTTCTGGTCGTAGAGCAGGTGTTTTATGTGGAGTATTGTTTCCACGTCCTTTTTGCGGTAGAGCCTCTGGTTGGACTTGGTCTTCTGCGGCTTGATCTGTTTGAACTCGTTTTCCCAGTATCGGAGTACGTGCGCTTTCATGCCGGTAATCTCGCATACTTCTCCGATGCGGTAGTATCTTTTGTGGTTTTTATCCTTTGCTGCGGAGCGTGGCATGGTATCCGCCGTTTATATAAGGCTGTTAACCCTACTCCCGGCCCTCTTGCGGCAGCTTTTCCACTTTTCCGAGGTTTACGGCTTTTTTGAGAATCTGGCTGGCCTTGAAGGTCACCACCCGCCGGGCCGATATGGTAATGGCTTCCCTGGTATGTGGGTTCCTGCCGATTCTTTCTCTTTTATCCCGGGTCTGGAAATTGCCGAAGCCGGAGATCTTGATCTTTTCTCCCTCTTCCAGGCTCTCCTTCATGATATCGAACACCGCGTCCACGATATCCGCTGACTCTCGCTTGGAAAACCCCACCCTTTCATAGATTTTTTCCACCAGCTCGGCTTTGGTCATTCTCTACCTCCTTGTTGTGGTTAGTACCAGGATCACGGAAAGACAAGCTGTCCTTAACCCTGACTCAACACCCCTCCTCAGTTATTCCTTCCCCCTCGGCCTTTCCTTGTGACCTTAAGTATGTTCTTAAGACTACCACACCTTCCACCGGGTTTGTCAAGCCCGGTTTTTAAATAATTTCAGAAAGATGGGCCACTACCCCTCAAACGGCTTCAAAACCCGGTTTTTATCGGAGCACGGCTCCCAGTTCTTTATGGAGCTTGGCTGCTATCTTCTCGTGCTCCTTTTTAACGTCCTCGTCGGTCAGGGTCCTCTCCAAAGACTGATAAATAACGTGAAAAGCCATGCTCTTCTTGCCCGCGGCAACCTGTCCGCCCCGGAAGATGTCAAACAGCTCCATGCTTTCCAGGAAGGGACTTTTCGTTTTCCGTGCCACCCGTATCACGTCCTGCATGTTCACGCTCTCGTCCACCACCAGCGCCATGTCTCTGAGAGTGGGCGGGAACCTGGACACCGGCCCCGCCTTGGGTATATGCCCGGCGTACTGGGAAAGGACCCCGAAGTCCAGCTCGAACATAAAGGCTTCATTCTTGAGATCGAGATTCTCCGCGATAGCGGGATGGAGCTGTCCGAGCCGGCCGGCGTCGGCTTTGCCCATGTAGACCCGGGCGGCTTTACCGGGATGCAGGAAAGGCTCGGGGTCGGAGTCCGGTTCGATCCTGGCGCCCGGAAAGCGGGTGGCGGCCAGGAGGTGCTCGACCACCATCTTTATATCAAAGAAGCCGTCCTCCGGGCACGCTACGTTCCAGAGCTCCTTTTCCAGGGGACGGGAGAGCACGCCCGCGATCATGGTCCGCTGTTCTTCGGAGTGATCCTCCGCCTTGTTAAAGACTGCATTGATCTCGTACATCCTTACAGCCTTGACCACTCCCCTGCTCCGGTTCATGACAAGGGTCGCGATGAGCTTGGGCGCGAGCATGGTGCGGAGAATGGACTCGTTTTCGGACAGGGGGTTTTCGAGCTTTACGGTCCTTGCGCGCGGGTCGTCTTCCGGTAGCTTGTAAAGCTCGAGCCTTTTGGGGTCCTCGAAGCTGGTCAGCACTGTCTCGTTAAACCCGAGCGGGACCATTCTTTCTCTAAGGGTCCTTGCGAACTCGACTGCGGGGTTTGCCGGCATGGGAGCCATGCGGAAGTCGGGCATATCCACGGGTATGGAGTCGTAACCGTAAAGCCTTGCTATCTCTTCGACCAGGTCTTCTTCCAGGCATAGGTCCGGCCTATAGGAAGGAGCGGTGAAAACTATGTTTCTCTGTTCTTCTTCCACGTCTGCGCCGTCGAGACGAGCGAGGATGTTCTTTTGCTCTTGTGCGGACAGAGAAGCTCCCATGATGAGGTTGGCCCGGTCGGGCCGGAGCGGTATCCTTTTTTTCTCGAAGAGCTCCTGCCTGGCGTCAATTGAACCCGCGGCCAGCTCTCCTCCGGCGAGCTTGTGCATGAGCGACGCGGCGCGGTCAGCCGCATACACGGTCCCGAGCGGGTCCACACCCTTATCAAACCTTTTGCTGGCTTCGGTGGGAATGCCGAGCAGCCTTGCCGTCCTTCTCACCGAGGTCGGCTTAAAGCATGCGCTTTCGATAAGAACGTCAGTGGTTTGTTCGGAGACCTCGGAGTCGAGCCCTCCCATGACCCCGGCAATGGCGACCTGGCCTTCCCCGTCACATATCATCAGGGTATCGTCCCGGAGCTCCCTTTCCTGGCCGTCCAGGGTGGTGAATCTGTCTCCGGCCTGTGCGGTCCTGACCACTATCTTCGCTTTTCTGAGCTTCTGAAAGTCAAAGGCGTGGAGCGGCTGACCGGTCTCGAGCATCACGTAATTGGTTACGTCCACCACGTTGTTAATGGACCTTACTCCCGCGGTCTCGAGCCTTTTTACCATCCAGTCCGGTGAAGGCCCTATGGTAATACCTCTGATGAGCCGGGCCACGTAGCGGGGGCAGCCGTCATAGTCCTCGATCTCGACCGCGGCCTGCTCCTGGATATCCGGCCCGTTCTCGGAGAGCTCCGGCTCGGGCAGGCTTACCTTCCCGCCGGTTATGGCCGCGACCTCGCGGGCCACGCCGATCACGGAGAGGAGGTCGCCCCGGTTGGGGGTCGGCTCGGTCTCGAGTATGCAATCCGCGTCTCCCAGCCCCTCCGGCAGTGCCTTTCCCAGGGGAGTCTCCGGCGGGAGTATCCAGATGCCGGTGTGGTCCTCGCTTATGCCGAGCTCGCGCTCGGAGCACATCATGCCCTGGCTTTCCAGTCCCCTTATCTTGGTTTTTTTCAGTTTAGTACCGTCCGGCAGGACCGTTCCTATAAGGGCCAGCGGAACCATGTCTCCTTCCTTTATGTTGGGAGCGCCGCAGACCACGGAAAGCGGGTCTTCATCCGGTGCGGGCCTCACCCGGCACAAGGTCAGCTTGTCCGCGTTCGGGTGCCGGTCAATCTTTTCGATCCGTGCGGTTATCACACCTTCCACGTCCGGAATACCCGATCCCAAGTTATTGGTTTCAAGGCCGGCCATGGTGAGCTCACGTGCGAGCTCTTCCGGCGTTTTGTCGAAATCCACGTACTCTTTTATCCAGCTTACAGGTACCAGCACCTTTTACACCTCGGGTAAGTCTTTTCGGGCCGGGTCAGAACTGCCTTAAGAAGCGCAGGTCGTTGTCGAAGAAGGTCCGGATGCTGTCAATCTTGTACCTTAACATGGCCAGTCTTTCCACTCCGAAGCCGAAGGCGAAGCCGGTGAACTCTTCGGGGTCGTACTCCACGTTTTTCAGCACCTGGGGATGGACCATTCCGGAGCCCAGTATTTCCAGCCAGCCGGTTTTCTTGCAGACCGGGCAGCCTTCTCCTTTGCACATCACGCATTCGATGTCTACTTCGGCGCTGGGCTCGGTAAACGGGAAGTAGCTGGGCCGGAACCTGACGCCCACCTCGCGGCCGAAGAACTCCTGGAGGAAAGCCATGAGCACGCCTTTCAGGTGTCCGAAGGATATTCCCCTGTCCACCATGAGCCCTTCCACCTGGTGGAACATGGGAGAGTGGGACAGGTCGGAGTCGCACCGGTAGACCCTTCCGGGGCAGATGATTCTTACTGGCGGAGGGTACTTCTGCATGGTGCGGACCTGGACGGGCGAGGTATGGGTCCGGAGGACCACGTCTTCGCTCAGGTAAAAGGTGTCCTGCATGTCGCGGGCGGGATGGTCCTTGCCGATGTTCAGGGCCTCGAAATTGTTGTAGTCGGTCTCGATGTCCGGGCCTTCTTCCACCCAAAACCCCATGCCGGAGAAGATGTCCACCATGTCTTCGAGCACGCTGGAGACGGGATGGATGGACCCGGCCGGCAATCCCCAGCCCGGCAGGGTCAC
Organism: bacterium; assembly: GCA_046484135.1. Taxonomy (GTDB): domain Bacteria; phylum RBG-13-61-14; class RBG-13-61-14; order RBG-13-61-14; family DATKZS01; genus CAYQTK01. The sequence goes on along the minus strand of JAWOBU010000209.1, from coordinate 14,668 downwards.
GTCTATACTCTCTTTTTCCAGGCCGGCTGCGAGCTCTTGTTGTTTTATCCTTTCTTCAGTGGCCTTGATCTTTTCCTGGAGGTTTTGCTTGATGGAGTTGCCCAGCTTGCCGATCCTGGGCCTTTCCTCCGCGGAGAGCTCGGGCAACTGGGCAAGCAGCCCGGTGAGCTTGCCTTTCCTGCCCAGGTACTCGACCCGGACCTGATTGAGAGTCTCCAGGTCCCGCGCCCTTTCAACCGCTTTTCCCGCTTCCTCCTCCAGGGCCAGCAGTTGGTCTTCCACTTAGGACCTCACGAGAGCGCGGCCTGCGCTTTTTCAGCGATTGATTTGAACCCTTCCGGATCGTGCACGGCCAGGTCCGCCAGCACCTTGCGGTCAATCCGGACATCTGCTTTGCTGAGCCCGCTCATCAAGGCCGAATAGGTCATTCCGTTCTGTCGGGCCGCGGCATTGATCCTTGTAATCCAGAGTCTTCTGAAATCTCTCTTTCTGGTCCTCCGGTCGCGGTAGGCGTAGTTCAGGGCCCGCTCCACGTTTTCATTGGCCCGGCGAAAGGAGTTGCTCCTCATTCCCCGGTAGCCCTTGGCCATCTCCAGGGTCTTTTTCCGGCGTTTTCTTTTCGCTGCCGCGTTCCTTGCTCTCGACATTTTTATACACCTCGCCTTTACTAATGGAAAAAAGGGCCGGGCATTTCTCCGGAGAGTTCCGCGGCCCTTTTTTTATATTATCTTTACAGTTTAACCAGGCTCTTTTACCCGGCCTCACTTGTACGGTATCAGGGTCCTTATCTGCCGGGCGTTGTTGGCGGTCACTGTGGTTGACTGCCGGAGACGCCTTTTTCTCTCCCTGGACTTCTTGGTCAGGATATGGCTCTTGTAGGCACGGGCCCGCTTGATCTTTCCCGAGCCGGTCCTGGAGAATCTTTTTTTAGCACCGCTGTGACTTTTAACCTTGGGCAACTTCCCACTCCTTTATGTTGACGCGTTTTGTTCCCGGTCCTCTTCTTCTTCCTGTTCGGTCCGCTCTTGTTCTTCCTTTTGCCTTTGTTGCTCTTTTTCTCTTTTCTTGAGCTGGGACTTGGAGTAAGGCGCGATCACGGTTATCAGGTTCCTGCCCTGCATGGTGGCTTTCTCCATGGGCTCCCCGAAGGGCTCCAGCTCATTAACAACCCGCTCCAGTACGTCTTTGCCGAGCTCGGGGTGGGCCATCTCCCTTCCGCGATACATGATGCGGATTTTGACCCGGTCGCCTTTCTCCAGGAACTCCTTGGCCTTTTTCAGCTTGGTATAGAGGTCGTGGTCTTCGGTCTTGGTCCGGAGCTTGATCTCCTTCAACTGCTGCTGGGCCTGCTTCTTTTTCGAGTCCCTTTGCTTCTTCTTCTGGTCGTAAAGGTACTTGCCGTAGTCCAGCACCCTTGTAACCGGCGGGTCAGCCTTGGGAGCGACCTCGACCAGGTCCAGCCCTTTATCTTTCGCCAGGGAAATCGCGTCCCTGGTCATCATCACCCCCAGCTTGTTGCCTTCGTCGTCAATCACCAACACCCGCGAAGCCCGAATCCTTTCGTTAACCGAAAAATCCTGTTGTGCTATGACCTGACCTCCTTTGCCAATGATTCCTTGCAAGAACCGCACAAAATTTTAAGCATCTGTTCGACCACTCCGAGACAGACGCGGAAGCGCTATCTCTCCGGCCACCCTTTCCAGAAAATCGGAGAGCTTCATGAGCTTTAAGTCCTCTCCTCCACGGGTGCGCGGTGAAACACCGTCCTTCTCAACCTCTTTGTCCCCCACCACTAACATGTAGGGGACCTTCTCCACCTCGCCTTCCCGAATCTTCTTGTTGAGCTTCTCATTCCGGTCATCCAGCTCCGCCCGCATGCCGGAATCTATAAGCCTTTCCAGCACGCTTTGCGCATGCGGTCGCTGCCGGTCGGTGATAGGAAGAACCCGGGCCTGCACTGGAGCGAGCCAAACCGGAAAAGCTCCGGCAAAATGTTCGATGAGCACTCCCAGAAACCTCTCAATCGAGCCCAGGAGAACGCGGTGGATCATAGCCGGCCGATGCCGGTCACCGTCCTCGCCAACATAAGTCAAATCAAAACGTTCCGGCATCGTGAAATCGCATTGTATTGTAGCACATTGCCATTTTCTGTCAAGTGCGTCCTTTAGCTTGATGTCTATCTTGGGGCCGTAAAATGCGCCCTCCCCTTCGCAGATGTCGTACGAGTAGCCGGAAGCGTCCAGCGCCCGGGTAAGCGCGTTGGTGGCCCGGTCCCAGTCCGCGTCCGTGCCCATCGAGTCCTTGGGACGGGTGGAAAGCTCCATCTCGACCTCGAAGCCGAACACGTCCATTACGTCCAGCACAAAATCCATGACCCCCAGGACCTCGGACTGAAGCTGGTCGGGAGTGCAAAGGATATGCGCGTCGTCCTGCGTAAAAGCCCGCACGCGGAACAGGCCCGAGAGCACGCCCGACTTTTCGTGCCGGTGCACGTTCCCGAGTTCGAAGTACCGGATCGGCAGGTCCCGGTAGGACCTCACTTTGCTTTTGTACACCAGCATGTGAGAGAGGCAGTTCATGGGCTTGATCCCGTACTCGACTCCCTCGACCTCGGTAAAGTACATGTTCTCCTTGTAGTGCTCGTAATGGCCCGACTTCTTCCACAGCTCGGACTTAAGGAGCGTGGGACCGTAAATAACCTTGTAGCCCCTTTTCAAGTGCTCCTTTCTCTCGAACTCCTCCAAGAGCGAACGGATGAGACCAAGGTTGGGGTGATAGATCACGAAACCCGGGCCCACCTCCTCGTGCACGCTGAAAAGATCGAGCTCGCGGCCCAGCTTGCGGTGGTCCCGGCGCTTGGCCTCTTCCAGCCACTTCAGGTACTCCTTGAGCTCCTTTTTGTCCGGGAAGGCAGCCCCGTAAATCCGCTGGAGCATGGGGTTCCTCTCGTCGCCCCGCCAGTAAGCTCCCGCCACCCGGGTGAGCTGGTACGCCTTGATGTAGCTGGTGTCCGGCACGTGCGGGCCCCGGCAGAGGTCCACGAACTCGCCGTGCCGGTAGAGGCTGATGATCTCTCCTTCCGGAAGGTCCTCGATAAGCTCGACCTTGTAGGTCTCGTTCATGTCCCGGAAAAGCTCGAGCGCTTTCTCCCGCGGTACCTCCTCCCGCACGAACGGATGGGCGGCCTTGATGATCTCGCCCATCTTTTCTTCGATCTTTGGAAGGTCGTCGGGCGTGAAACCGGGGGGGTAGTCAAAGTCGTAGTAAAACCCTTTTTCAATGGCCGGGCCGATGGTCACCTTGGCCTCGGGAAAAAGCTTCTTCACCGCGTCAGCCATCACGTGCGCAGCGCTGTGGCGGAGCACCTCCTCGCCCTCCGGGTCCTTGGCCCGGACCACGGTGAAGTCCCCCTCCATGGTCACCGGCCGGGTGAGATCAAGAATGTCCCCGTTAACACGCACCGCTACCGCCTGCCGGGCCAGCCCCTCGCTGATCCGGCCCACAACCTCGCCCGCGCTCAAGCCCTCCTCGACCTCGAGCGACTCACCGTCCGGTAATCTCAAATGCAACATAATAAAAAGTCCCGCCTCCCTCGGGCACGCACAAAAAAAAGCCTTACCAGGGCCTTTTTCACGCACTCCCGATAAGTATTAATAGGGTAATCGTAAGTGAGGGGAAAATCAAGATAAAAAAGAAGTGAACTTCCCCTGTCTTTCAAACTTCGGAAATGCGGCAAAACTTCACCTTTCCGGCTTTCCCGCTCGCTTGACACCTTACCCGGCCAAAGTTACTATTAGCTTTGATGAACCTGGGACTCGGATACGTGGAAATATTGCTCATCCTGATCATCGCCCTGGTGGTGGTCGGGCCCAGAAGACTGCCCGAGCTGCTCCGGAACGCGGGCAAGCTCATGGGACAGCTTAGAAGGGCTTCGGACGAACTCAGAAACGAGATACTCTACAGCGACGAGTTCCGCTCCATCCAGGACACTATTGACGACACCAAGGACAACTTCACTCCCCCGGCGGTGCCTCCCCGACTGCGGACCAAAAAGAAGGACGAGTCAGGGAGCGGAAAAACCGAACAGGTTCCCCCACCCGCAGGCGACCCGCAGACAGAGAGCGAACAGGAGACGAACTCCTCCCTTGCCGCTCCGGAAGAGACTTCCTCTGAACCGGAGCATTCCCGGCCGAGCGCCGGCGAAAAAGTAGAAGACGGGGGAGAAAGCTCGGATGAGCGCTGAAGACAAAGAGGCCCCCGGCAAGCAGGAAGAGGAGAAGTCGGACCGGGAGAAAGAGCTCGGTCCGAAGATGAGCTTTATCGAGCACCTGGAGGAGCTCCGCTACCGGATCATCGTCAGCTTCATAACCTTTGCCGCGGTGTTCGTGGTCATCTATGCGTCTCCCATCAAGGAAACCGTGTCCCACAACTTTACCAAGCCGCTGGAAGGGGCCCTGGAAGGATTCGGCAAAATACAGTACACCCACATGGCGGAAGGGTTCTTCTTCCAGCTCAAGATAGCCGCTCTTGCCGCCCTGTTTGTGTCCCTGCCCATGATCTTCTACCAGTTCTGGGCTTTCGTGGCCCCCGGTCTTTATAAAAAAGAAAAAATCTACATGGGACCGCTTATCCTCTCCTCCACCCTGTTCTTTGTGGGAGGAGCGGCCTTCTTCTTCCTGGTGGTCTTCCCGGTGGTCTCCGAGTTCTTTACCGGGTTTGCCAGGCCCGAGAACGTGGAGTTCAACCCCAAGTACTCCGAGCTGTTCACCTTCGTCATGATGCTCATCATCGCCTTCGGGGTCGTGTTCGAGATGCCGCTGGTCGTGTTCGTGCTGGCCAGGCTCCGTATCCTGAGCGCCCGGTTTCTGCGCAAGAACCGCAAGTACGCCCTCCTTATCATTGTCATTTTGGGGGCCTTTTTCACGCCCCCGGACGTGGTCTCCCAGATGTTCCTGGTGGTGCCCATGGTCCTGCTTTACGAGCTGTCCGTGCTGGTGGCATGGATATTCGGGCCTTCCACCAAAAAGCCGGCGGAGGAAGGAGCCGGGGAAGCCGGGTCATAGCCGGCAAGGACCCTCTACGCCCCTGAATGAACCGGAATTTTAAAAGGTTTTTTGTCGCCTTTTTCAAGCCCCGGTTTTGCTTTCTTGTAATTTTTGCTCAGGCGGAAGTGCGGCCTTGAAACCCGCCCTCGGCTTCTTTATACTAATAATGACAAGACCTAGAAAAAATAAGGAGTTGATGCACGGCAATGTCCGTAATTAACACATTATCCAGGATTGGAATAAAGCTGTTCGGGTCCAAGAACGAGCGGGTGTTGAAGCCTTACTACCCGGTGGTGGAGGAGATCAACAACCTGGAGCCGGAATACGAGTCCATGACCAACGAACAGCTCCAGGAGCTTGCCGGCAAGTGGAGAAAGCACATCTTCGGCATGGAGTGGGAAGAGGTCAAGAACAACGGAGATGAATTTACCGAGGACGACTGGAAGGAGTTCGAGTCCCGGAAGGAAGAGCTCCTTCCTCACGTGTTCGCAGCCACCCGGGAAGCTGCCAAGCGTACCCTGGACCAGCGGCACTTCGACGTTCAGCTCATCGGCGGGATGGTCCTCCACCAGGGAAAAATCGCGGAGATGAAGACCGGTGAAGGAAAGACCCTGGCTTCCACCTGCCCCCTGGTGTTGAATGCGCTGCTCGGACGGGGGGCCCACGTTATCACCGTGAACGACTACCTGGCCCGGCGCGACGCCGACTGGATGTCGCCGGTCTACAACATGCTGGGACTTACCGCGGGCGCGCTTCAGAACCAGATGCCGGACGAAGAGCGTAAACAGTCCTACAACTGCGACATCACCTACGGAACCAACTCGGAGTTCGGGTTCGACTATCTTCGGGACAACCTGAAAATCCGTACGGAGGACATGGTCCAGCCGGACCCGCTTTACTTCGCTATCGTGGACGAGGTGGACTCGATCCTGATAGACGAAGCGCGGACCCCCCTGATCATCTCCGGTGAGGTGGACCGGGACGATACCGCGATCTACAACGAGCTCCGGCCCGCGGTCGAGCGGCTGGTGAAAAAGCAGAAGCAGGTGGTAAAAAGCATCTTCCAGGAAACGCAGCGCATGAGGCGGGAAGGCAACGAGGGGGAGGACTACTACTTCAAGCTGCTCCAGGTGCAGCAGGGGGACCCGAAAAACCGGGAGCTGTTCAAGCTCATGACGGAGGACAAAGAGACCAAGAAGAACATGCAGAGGGTCCACAACCAGCTCCGGATCAACAAGAGCACCCACGAGCTGAAAAAAGGCCTGCTCTACGCCTTGTCCGAAGAAGAGAACGCCATAGACCTGACCGAGGAGGGGCAGGAGGAGCTCCGTAACATGATCGGAGACGTGTTCCTGTTGCCCGAGCTGTCCACTGAAGAGGAACGGATCAATAACGAGACCGCGGACCAGGAAGAGAAGTCGGAAAAGCTGGCCGCCCTTCACCAGGACTATCAGCAGAAGAGCGAGAAGCTCCATACCATCACCCAGCTATTGAAGGCCTACAACATGTTCGAGGTTGACGACGAGTACGTGGTGGAGGACGGCCGGGTGGTGATCGTTGACGAGTTCACGGGCCGGAAGATGGAAGGCCGCCGTTTTTCGGACGGTCTTCACCAGGCGCTCGAGGCCAAGGAAGGGGTCTCCATTGCCAAGGCCACCCAGACCATCGCCACCATCACTTTGCAGAACTACTTCCGGATGTATCAAAAGCTGGCGGGCATGACCGGCACCGCGGACACGGAAGCGGAGGAGTTCCACAAGATTTACAAATTAGAGGTGGTGGTCATCCCGACCAATATGCCCATGATCCGTGAAGACCACGGCGACGTGATCTACAAGACGGAGAAGCAGAAGTTCTCCGCGGTGGTAAACGAGATCGAAGAGGTGCATAACCAGGGCAGACCCATCCTGGTGGGCACGACTTCGGTGGAAAAGTCGGAGCGGCTTCATCGGCTTCTTAAGAACCGGGGCATCCGGCACAACATCCTGAACGCCAAGCACCACGAGCGGGAGGCCGAGATCATAGCGCAGGCGGGCAGGAAAGGCGCTGTAACCATCTCGACCAACATGGCGGGCCGCGGCACCGACATCATCCTGGGTGGTAACCCGGAGATGATGGCCAAGACCGCAGCCCACGGGGACGAGGACAAGTTCCAGGAGCTTTACTCGAAGTTCAACTCGGCGTGGGAGAAGGAGCACCAGGAGGTGGTGGACGCCGGCGGCCTGCACATCATTGGCACGGAAAGGCATGAGAGCCGACGGGTAGACAACCAGCTCCGCGGCCGCGCCGGTCGGCAGGGGGACCCGGGCAGCTCGCAGTTTTATCTTTCATTGGAAGACGACCTCATGCGTATCTTTGGCTCGGACTCCCTGGCCAAGATCATGAACCGCATCGGGGTCGAGGACAACGAGCCCATTACCCATTCACTGGTCACCCGGTCCATCGAGCGGGCCCAGTCCAAGGTGGAACAACACAACTTTGAAATCCGCAAGCGGCTCATAGATTACGACGACGTAATGAACAAGCAGCGGGAGGTCATCTACAAGCTCCGGCGAGAGATCATGCGTGCGGAAAGCATCCAGGACAAGGTGGAGAACTCCATAGACCGTCTGGCGGAAGATATAGTTTACAGCTTCGGAGACGAGAAGAGGCCCGAGGATGAGTGGGACTGGCAGGGGCTTTTCATGCGGGTGATCCAGGTGTTCGGCATCGCGCCCGAGCTGGACCCCGAGAAGATGGAGTCCACCCATCCCGACGACATAGTGAACAACATTGCCGAGGAAGCCAAGAAAAACTACCACGACAAGAGGGAGAAGATAGGCGCGGAGATCATGAACCAGGTGGAAAAGGACATCTACCTGTACTCCATTGACTCATTGTGGCAGGACCACCTCCTGGACATGGACCACTTAAAGGAAGGCATCGGACTTTCCGGATACGGACAGAAAGACCCGCTGGTCGAGTACAAGCGCGAAGCGGTCAACCTTTTCGAGAACCTCATCTACCAGGTGGACGAAGACGCCCTTACCAGGATATTCCGCATCCAGCCGCTGGACCCCAGAGAAGAGGCCCTGGAGAGAAAACGCCGGGCCATCCGGGGCATGCGAGCCGGCAGAGGCAAACAGATGGAAGCTTCCGCGAGCGGCGAGAGCGGACCTGCCGAACCGGTGGACGAGAAACCCCAGACCTTCAAAAGGGAAGCACCCAAGGTGGGAAGGAATGAGCCCTGCCCCTGCGGCTCCGGCAAGAAATACAAGAAGTGTTGCGGAGCTTGATCACCGCCTTTAAACATCTTTTCTGATCATCAGAGAGAGAAGTAGAGATGAAAGACCTTAAGGACCATTTTCGGGGCGCGCTTCTCGGCAACATGGCGGGCGACGTGCTGGGCGCTCCCCTGGAAGGGATGTCTCTTCTTTACTCCAAGAAGAAAGGACAGGTGCGCGACATCATCCCGTCCTTTCGAGGCAAAGGAAGATACACCGACGACACCCAGCTCATGATCGGCCTGGCCGAAGCCCTGTGCGAGACTCCGGGCAAGCTCGACCTTGACAGGGTGGCTTTCCACTTTGGAGAGAACTACGAGCCGGACCGGGGCTACGGCGGCAACACCCACGGCATCCTGGCCATGATCCAAAAAGGCCGCCCCTGGCGCCAGGTGGTGGATGACTACTCCTTGCCGGGCGGATCGTTCGGAAACGGCTCTGCCATGCGGGTCTCGCCGATCGCACTTGCTTTTTACTCCCGGCCTGCAAAGGTTGTGGAGGCTGCGGACGAGCAGTCCCGCGTTACCGCGCATGACCATTCCATCAGCATCACGGGCACACGACTGCAAGCGCTCTCCGTCCATCGCGGCCTTGTTAAAGGAACGGCGGGCGAAGACTTCGGCGGACTTTCATTTATTCAAGAGTTCCTTGACCAGGGCTCCACCGATTACGACAAACCGCTTTCCTGGATACGAGACAACCTTGACGCCGAGCCGGAGACCGCGGCCAGGGCATTAGGCACGGGAGTGGCGGCAATAGACTCGGTTCCTGCGGCCCTGTGGGCCTTTCTTTCCACGGACAGCGCAGAGGAAGCCATTGTGCGTGCAGTGAACCTGGGCGGAGACACCGACACCATCGGCGCCATGGCCGGGGCTGTGGCGGGCGCCTACTACGGTGCCGAGAGCCTGCCTGACCGCTGGCTCGACAACATGGAGAACGGACCCAAGGGAAGGGACTACGTCATCAAGCTCGCGGACACGCTCCATGAGAACTTGGACAAGACGTAACGCGCCTTAAGAGTGCGGGAGATTTAAGATCGCGACTTCCGTCGCTCGCACATATCGGATCATCTTTGCAGAGTTCAATAATCGAGACCAGGAGGTCTCTCCCACCACCTGAAGTGGCGAGTCCATCTTAAGCGATGGGAGCGAGCTCCAGCTCGCGATCTTCGAGACCTGCCTGCCTGTGCGTTCCGCACGCAGACAGGGAGGTCTCTCCCACTACAGAAAAAATTTGACAAAGAAAGCTACGGCTTCAGCAGAAGGAGGTTCTCCGCTTTCTCGGCAATCTTTTCCGGTCGCTTTTCCGCGGCCCTGTACCTCGAGTTGTACCAGAGGGTGTGCATGTCGCGGTAATGCGGCGAGAGCCACTGCCCGGACTGGGAGCCGTCTATAACTATCTGGGCCCGGTCGGGTTCCCCCATGTCAATTATATGCCGGAGCACCGGTCCGCCCATGCACATGTGCTTGTCGCCGCCGATGCCCATGGAGTTGGCGTTTCTTACGGTCGAGTCACCTCCGGGATGGGGAAAGGGCCCAACGCTCATTTCTTTTAAAGGGCCGAACCCCATGGGGTGATACCACTTGATGGTATGCAGCTTTCCCCACTGCCACTTCTGCATGTCCCGGCCCAGCTCCCTTTTAAGCCAGTCCACCGCGTCCTCCAAAGAAGCCACCAGAGCGTCGTTCGCGTCCTCCACCTTGTGCGGCGTGTCCTTGTCGTCCATGAACTCGTCATTCCCGTTTATGAGCCACATCCGGACCGTGTGTCCCACGTGTCCCTTGACCAGCTTGTTGTAGTCCTTCCTTTTAAAGTCGTCCTCGAGAACGTGGTCGGTAAGGTACGTCATGGTCTCGTAGAATATGGCCGCGCCTGTGCTGTCAATGGTGGCTTTCCGGTTCCAGCGCTCCAGGATCATGGCAGCCTTTTGAAGCTCCTCGTCCTCCACTCCCTTCTCTCTCACAGCTTCCACGATCATGGGAACGAACACGTCCGCCTGCTTTACGTAAACGTCGTTCTGGATGCGTTTCATGTCGTCCATGGAGATGGGCTTGAGCTCTTCAATCAGCTCCTCGATGCGCCAGGCGCGCCAGCCTGACGAGTAATTGGTTGCGAACACGTAGGGGTAGTACTCGGCTTCCACCACCTGGTTGTTGGCGGTGGCCATCCATCCCCGCTCCGGGTCTATAACCTGCGGAAGCTCGTCAAAAGGTATAAACCCTTTCCAGTCGTAATCACCCGAAGCCCCCGGAACCGGCATGACGCCGATGCCCTTCTTGCGCACCGGCACCAGGCTGCCGGGCATGTAGGCTATGTGCCCGTCCGAGTCCGCACAAACCCAATTCATGTTAAGAAGCACGTTGTAGGACAGGCCCTCTATAAAATCGTCTACCCCTTTGCCCTGCATCCAGGTCTCGAACATCATGCCCACGTTGATCACCTGGGGCCGGTCCTTTACCGACAGCAGCCTTTGCCGGGATTCCTCCACCGTGGACGAGGTCACGAACTTTTGGAACATGTCCGGGTCGCGGGAGAAGTCCCATCCCACCCAGCGCAACGCAAGCGGGGGAGTGTCGTCCGGCAGGTCCGGGACCATGTCGTTTATAATAGGGCCGTGCACGGTGTGACGGATCTTGATCGTCTTCTCCCGGAGCCTCTTGTCCGGACCGGTCTGCACCAGTCCCGGCCGGATTTTGATCGTCTCTTCCCGGACCGTGAAGTCGCGCCACTCTCCCTTGTACAGGTACTGGCCCGGGTGGTCCTCGTCAGTCGTCTCGATGAAGATGTCCTGCACGTCAGCGCCGGTTACAGTGGCGCCCCAGGACATGTGGCGGGTGTGACCCATCACGATATAAGGCTGGCCCGGAAACACCACCCCGTAGGCGTCGTAGCCCGCGCCTTTCAGGTGCATGAGGTAGCAAAGGGAAGGCTCGATGTGTACCAGGTGGGGGTCGTTGGCCATCATGGCGGTGCCGGTTGTGGTCATGGAAGGCCCGATGACCCAGTTGTTGCTGGCTTCGTCTTTCGGGAAAAAGGACGCTATGCGCACGGCCTTGTCGAAAAGCGCGACCCGCATGGCAGCATCGCCGGAGAGGGCCTGTTCGGACGCATAGGGCATACGTTCGGGGACCAGGGGCCGGGGTTTGTCCAGGCGATTATTCAATAGCTCCTTGGGCACCACTGTGGGGCCCATGGCGTCGTGGAGGGGCATGAGCTTCCAGGCCATGTCGTGCCCGTACTTCCTGGCCAGGCTGTAGCGGGCGAGCTCCTTTCCCATGTTGCCGGATAGGTTGGACCCGTAGAAGCGGGACAGGGACACGATGTCCGCGGGCGTGAGCGGGTCAGGCTGATGATAGAGTATGCGGAACTCGATGGGGAGATTGTCGCGGTGGGACTCGAGGTAGGCGTTCACCCCGTCGCAAAAGGCCTGCATGTGGGCCAGAATCTCGGGCTGGGTCTCGGCAAGCAGGGCTTCGCCGGTCTCCCCGATGTGGCGCATGCCCATGGTCCGCATCCGCTTGTCGATCTCGAAGGTGGACAGCTTCATGCCCCTTATAGTGCTGCCGGGAACACCGATGTTGCCGAACATCTCGCACAGCCGGCCGGTGGCAATGGCCCGGAAGAACATGATCTCCCACAACCGGTCCTGGGCCTGTACGTACCCGCCGGCAAAGAACAGGTCGTGTTCGTTATCGGTAAAGATGTGGGGGACCCCGTAGCTGTCCCGGTACACCTTGACTCCACCTTGCAGGCCGGAAACTTTAAGCTCGCCCGAGACCTGCGGCAGAGGCGGGTCCTTTTCATACTCCGGCATGGGCCGGATGGCGCAGCTTATAAAGATCGAAACCAGTAAAACCAGAAACAGCCTGAACCAGGCACGGCGATTAACCATTATGCTACCTCCTTCTTTTCGGCATTAACTCTACCCTCTTCCATTCTTTCATGTCAACAGTATAAGGAAAATTCTTTTTTACTTGCCTGCTTCAGGAAAAGGATTATGTTGACTCAGTGCTGTCCAAGATATAAGACTAAGGCAAACTATTGTATCACGCAGAGACGCCAAGACGCAGAGAAGGAGGGATTTCTTTTGAATCTAAAGGGAAAAGAAAAGACCGAAGTAATGGTCCGGCGAAGCCGGTGAGGTGCGGGGTCTGAGGTGCGGGGTCAGATCTTTACAATTAAGTTTATGTAGGTCTTGAGACGCAATACTTTATAACAGCAGCCGTATCTTTCGGAGTGCGGTGGCTTGGCGCCGCTTTGGGTCAGGGAGCTTGCTCCCGGTTGCCCTTCTTCCCGCTCCAACGGAGCGTTGTATATTAGCCAGGGGTGCTAACCCCTGGTGAAATTGGTCCCGATGAATTTGCGTCCTGAAGGGACGCCGGAGCTTTCCCGCGGCCTTTCAGGCCGCAACCTGTTGTTGATGTCTGTTCCAGGGGCTCGCGCCCCTGGCTATTTTCCTTCGTCCCTTCGGGACTTGGGAGTTCCGGGAACACCATACACAATTCAAGGCATCCTGAGCCGAAGTGCGTCCGGAGTCCGGTAGCCCGTATAGCTTTGCTATGCGGGCGGCGATAAGCCGCAGGATGAAACCATCCTGTGCCAAGGGCACCCGGATAGTCGAGCTATCCGGGGCACCGATCCATCAATTCTTCAGCCTGTGGCTTTTGCCGGCCATGCATTTTTGCGGCCAAAACCGCATGGGCCACCCGCGTTTAGAGCCGGGCTTCCGCCTGGCGGTCCCGTTGGATTATTGAAGTGCGGCGCAGTCGCTATTCTTCCTGCACCATTGACACTATTCGCTTAATCTGCTAATCTGCTAGTGTCAAAGGAGGCGGTCATGAAAACAGCGACAGTGAGAATACCGGCGGAGAAAAGGGACATCCTCAAGGTCATCGCCAGCGTGGAGCGGACCGAGATAAAGGACATACTTACCGAGCTTATTGACGAGTACATCGAGCGGCACCGGGAGACCCTGGAGCTTCTTTCGGACCCCGCTTGGGTGGATGCCATCACCCGCGGCAAGGAGGAAGTGGAAAGCAAGGTCAAGGGGAAATCGCTTGACGAGCTTTCGGATTGAGATAAAGCCGACCGCTGAGAAGCAGTACTTGAAACAGGATCGGAAGACTCGGCAGCGGATCAGATCGGCATTGGAGGGGCTGGAGCAGGAAGAGAACCCGCTTTTTCATCATTCTGTCCGGCCCTTGACCGGCAGGATCAAAGGGGATTACCGGATGAGGGTGGGGGACTGTCGAGTCCTTTTCACGCCTGACCAGGAAGAAAAGGTCCTCTATGTTTACGCCATCTTGCCCCGTGGCGACGCATATTGAGGGGGCAGTTCTTTACAATCAAGTTTCTGGTTGTGGTCCATGTTTCCCGGGGTTATCGGGCTATGTTCCTCCGGCCCTTTGGGATTTGAGAAGGCGGGCTTGATCGCGGCTCCCGCCGCTTGCACTGAAGTCATGTTGAACAAAAAACCGTTGCGGCGTTGTGTCGTTGCGTTTGGAATGGGCAGGAGTTCCGGGCTGGTGCCCGATGGTCCCGGAGGAATTCAGCCGGGCTGGTGCCCGGCGGTCCGGGGGAGCTGGTTGCTTTTCAGCGGACTTTTCTTTTGAGTCCGGTTTTGTTCTTTCGCTTGAAGTTCTGGAAGGTGTGTCCTACCGCTTTTTCGATGTTCCGGAGCGCGGCGTAGTCGTGATAGGTTACGAGAGAGAGGGCGCGTCCATCCGCGTAGGCCCTTCCGGTCCTGCCGATGCGGTGGATGTAGTCCTCGGTGTTGTCGGGCAGGTCGTAGTTTATGACCAGTGATATCCCCTCGATGTCCAGTCCGCGCTGGGCCACGTCGGTGGCCACCATGATGCGGTAGGTCCCGGCCTTGAAGCCGTCGAGCGCCTTCTGCCGGTCTCGCTGGGCGTGCCCGGAGTGGATCACGCACACGTTTTGGCCGGCGCGTTTCAACACCTGGTAGACGCCGTCGGTACCGGCGCGGGTGGCCGCGAACACGAGCACCGAGCCTGTCTCGTTCTCCACTATTTCGAGAAGCTTGTTGTCCTTTTCCGCGGGCATGACCTCGACCGCCTCCTGGCGGATCTGGTCCGGCGGGCGGGAGCGCTCCCCCACCAGTATGTTCTCGGGATCGTTCATGCACACGGACGCAAGGCGGGAGACCTGGCTGGGTATGGTGGCTGAGAACATGAGAGTCTGTCGCTTTTGAGGGACCCGCTTCAAGATTCTTTTCATCTGCGGATAAAAGCCCATGTCCAGCATGCGGTCAGCCTCGTCCAGGATGAGGACCCGGACGTTGCGGAAGTCGAGGTCTCCGCTGCCTGCCAGGTCCAGCACCCGGCCGGGCGCTCCCACCAC
>JAWOBU010000183.1:0-8322 GCA_046484135.1 bacterium | reverse complement strand
GCGCTTCCCGATTGCATCTCCTGTGAAAACATCGAAGCCACTTATGACCAGGGGGTCCTGGAAATCGTGGTCCCGAAAAGCTCCCCGCCCGCTAATAAATCCATTAACGTGAAACCCGGCGAGTAAAAACCTCGGCGCCCGAAGACCGCGAAATTGACTCGGCCGCCTGCAAATTCGCCTTTATTCGCCCTCTATCACTTGACAAACCCGGAAAAAGCTGATTAATATTATATGGAGTTGCGCTGGGGTTTCCTTTTATGGAAACAGACTGGCGCTTTCTATTTTTGTGTGAAGGGAGGGGGGAAAATGAAAGCATTGGCCAAACACGTGGTAGCGGAGTATTATGGGTGCGACCCCGTGCTCCTGGACGACCCCGCCTACATGGAACCCGTACTGGCGGAGGCCGCCCGGGTATCCAATGCTACGGTCATGAACTCCTGTTTGCACAAGTTCTCTCCCCAGGGGGTCTCGGGGGTGCTCATCCTGGCCGAGTCCCACCTGGCTGTACATACCTGGCCGGAATACTCTTACGCAGCCGTCGAGATTTTCACCTGCGGTGATACCACCGACCCGGAAGCAGGGCACCGGTACCTCGTCGAAGAGCTCAAGCCGGCCCACCACGAACTCCGGGTCATCGAGCGCGGAGACATGGACACCGCGGAGCACTACCACCACGGCGATACCAAGGTCGCCTGCATAAGCTGAACCACCGGCATGGGCGATCAAGGCGACCAGGACCGCTTCCGGCACGAGACGAGCGAAGCTCCGGCCGGCGCCCCTGACCTGTGGTTTTACGAGAGCTTCCAGGGCGTCGCGAGCTTCGGACTGCGGGTTAAAAGGGTTCTCTGCGAGCTGAAGAGCAGCTATCAGCACATTGCCGTGTACGAGACGTATCAGCACGGCCGGCTCCTGGCCCTTGACGGCCTGGTCATGGTCACCGAGCTGGACGAGACCGCCTATCACGAGATGATCGCCCACGTGCCCATGCAAACGCTCCCCAAAGCACGCCGCGCCGCGGTGATCGGAGGAGGAGACGGAGGCACCGTCCGGGAGCTGGCAAGATACCCCGGGCTCGAAGAAATAACCCTGGTCGAGATAGACGAACAGGTGGTCTGGGCCTGCCGGGAGCACCTGCCCTCCGTGGCTTCCGGACTGGACGACAAGCGAGTAAGTTTGAAGTTCCAAGACGGAGCACGATTCATAAAAGACGCCGCTCCCGGAAGCCTGGACCTTATTATCGTGGATGGGACAGACCCCGTCGGAGCCGGCAAGGCACTGTTCACAGAGGAGTTCTACCACCACGCCGCCCGGGCCATCCATGACCAGGGAGTGCTGGCCGCCCAGACGGAATCACCCCTCTATCACGGCCCCCTGGTAAAGGACATCTTTACCAAAGTCGGCCGCGCCTTTAAAAACAACTTCATGTACTGGGCGGTCATTCCGTCCTACCCCGGAAGCATCTGGACCTTCTGCTATGCATCCCATACCAGGCACCCCTTAGACCATTTCTCCTTCCATGCCCTCGACCCCAAAAAGCTCGGCTACTACACCCCCGAGCTCCACCAGGCAGCGTTTGCACCGCCCGCGCTTGCCCTCGATTGCCTGCCCCAAGGACACCCCCAAAAAGAAGGGGGCCCCCGGCTTTAGCAAAAAGCAGAAACCGCGCCGCGCCGGGGGCAGCGGATTACATTAAAGTTTATAAATTGTGCGAGCGACGGAAGTCGCGAGTTAACTCGCTCCCACAAATATTTTCTTCCCGCGAGGACAAAATACCTTTATATCCTTTTACCTTTTCGATAGTGGGAGTAATTCCGGAAGAAAGAATGCCTGACTTTTTTTGGGGGGGACTCGATGGAACCATGGGGGGGCCGAGCTTCCACATTCGAACCTGTAACGAATCTTGGCAAGGGTCCACTGGGGGGTGGTTTAGTCGCGTGATCGGCATCACCCGCTACAGGAGGGGGTTCTGTACGCGAGCATTGTCCCCGCCCATGGACCATCGAGCTTTGCAGAGAGCCTACCGTGTTTTTTCGCCGCCAAGGTAGACCTCATATTTGTGCTGAACATATCAGATTCATTTCAGTTGTCAAGAAAAAAATGGCCTTCCTATCCACTTTTTAATTGCATCATTGTAAGAAGTTGATATAATTAAATTTTGACAAGATTAAATTGTGAGAAAGGTCACAGAGGGGTTCTCAGAGAACTAAAAGAAGAAAAAGCAAAAGCAATATAAGGGGAAAAAGGCAAGCTCCCTTGAAAAAGTAATGCTCCCGCCCCTCCGCAATAATGTCCCCGAGAAACCCGGTCTCGGAAAGGCCGAAAGTATCCATGAGCCAGGCCCCCATTCCGGAAGCCGAGAGCGTAACTCCCCCGATAAAAAGAAAAAATACCGCCGCGGCCGCCGCGGAAGCAACCGCCCGGTTGGGCCTCTTCCGCTCTTTCTCCTCCAACAGGTGGGTGAAAAGCATGAGGCTTCGCTCCGCCCGAGGATATAACAACAGAAGGAGAGGAGGCGCAAGCAGCATGGACAGGGTAAAGTTATTGATAAAAAGCCAGACCCCCAAAACCGGGAACGGCACCCACCCGATAAGCTCGACCCCCCAGGCGATGATACCGGCGCAGGCCAGGCTAGACACCAGGATAATAAACACCAGCCGGCCCGGTGAAAAGAACAACAGCAAAGCAGTTCCCACCACTACTGCCGGTCCGCCCACGATCGCCAGCACTGCGAGGTCCGTCAAAAGCTCTCCGCCCCACCGCCAGGCGAACACCTGGTTCAAGTCCAGCCTACCGCTCAAGTGCCCTACCAGGAAAAACCCGAAAACGCCGATCAGCGCCCACGAAACCACCAAAGCGCCCGTCCGGAGCGGCCGCTTCCAGCCGCCGGTCCGCTCCTCCCAGCTTTGCACCTCCTCCATTACCGTGCGGCCCGGAAAAAAAGCCTCCCACAGCTTGTAAGGGATATATCCGTACGCGAAGTTGCCGGCAAACCCGAATACCGACCCGATCCCGAACATGCCCCCCAGCATGTCGCCCGCCAGGTTGCCGAAGGCGGAGCCCCACGCGCCCGCCGGCCCGAAAAGAAGGGAGAACACGATGGGGAAAACGGAGGCCGGCCGGAACTCCGCCAGACCCGGTATCACCACCATCCACTTGAAAGGCAGCATGGCAGCCACATAAACCGCGGCGCAGACCGCGGTCAACACCACCAGCCTCGGGTTCCGCCACATCAAAACTATGTCCTTCATGAGCGCTCCTTTCATGAACGGGAAAAAGCGGCTCCCAGTATACCAGACACACCCGTGCTGATCCACTGTGCGGCGGCACCAAAAACGACAACCTGAAGGAGCTCCATCTCAGTCGAGCGGCTTGTGCTAAATAAATGACCGCTCCCCGGGGTAGGAGTTGGAGCCAAAGACGCCGTGTCCGGAATCATCCCCTTTTTCTTGCTTTTCTCCTGCGGGCCGTTGCAGCCGCTTGTTGCACCTGCCGTTGCGGGAGGTTCACTGCAACGGTGCTTGCAACAGCAAAAAATGCTTTAAAAACAAAAGATTAGAAATTTTAATCGCGGCCGGGACAGAGCGCCGCGGGGCCCCGGGCGGCCGGTGGTTTGAAAAATCCAGTGAAATTGGCCTCATAGCGTTGCATCCCGTGCCGGTTTTTCACTCCTCCTTGAATAAGCCGGAAATAAATGAGAATTTTGCCCGTTGGCCCGAAGGTTGCTTCTATATAATATAAACAAGGAGAATGTAAGAAATGAAAATTGCAGTACCACTTTTCGGAAGCCGGGTTTCTCCGCGCTACTTGTACGCGCCTTCCCTGCTGGTGGCCGAGGTCGAGGGCCACGAGTTGATCTCCCGGCACACCGTTCCGCTGGAGGGCGCCTCCGACGACGTGTTCCTGGACCAGTTGGCGGAGCTGGAGGTCTCTGTGTTTATCTGCGGCGGGGCCTCGCGAGAGTTCTCGGATGAGGCCGGTGCCGCGGGCATCGAGGTCATAAGCAATGTTGCCGGCGAGGTGGACGAGGTTCTTTCCGCTTTTGCGGCGGGCCGTCTTTCCCCCGGCTATGGCCTGGGCATGGGCGAAGGCCGTCGGGAGCGGATCGTGCGGGAGCTTCCGCAGGAGAGCGATTCCATAAACTGCGTGAGATGCCGGCACCGCTACTGCCTGGAGGGCAGGGAGTGCCCCCTGAACCTTCCGGGTGAGGACACCGGCATTGATCCGCAGGAGGAACGATTTCATGAGGCCTCCGGCCAGGGCGCCGACAGCGAGCTCCGCTGCCGGGTGGAAGAGGTGATGAGCTTCTGCCGCTCGATCGGGTACCGGCGGCTGGGTGTGGCCTTTTGTAGCGAGATGTTCAGGGAGGCCGAGCTTTTGACCAGGGTCCTGGAGAGGCACTTCCGGGTCTTTCCGGTATGCTGCAAGGTGGGCGTCCGGGAACAGGAGGACACCCACTCCTCCTGCAACGCCGCCGGACAGGCCGAGCTGTTGAACAGCGCCGGCACCGACCTGAACCTGGTGGTCGGGTTGTGCCTGGGATGCGACATCATATTCGGCAGGCACAGCAAGGCCCCCGCCACCACCTTGTTCGTAAAGGACAAGACCCTGGCCAATAACCCGGTGGGGGCACTGTACTCGCCCCACTACCTGGAAGAGCTCTTGAACGAAAAGGAAAGGAAAGACGAAAGGGTGATATCATGAGTAACCAAAGTATATGGACCAGGCTGGGCCGGCCGGAGAGCGTCGAGGACATATTAACGCTCACCAGCGGTCCGGAGCACGTCGAAGTACTGGTCCGGCCAAGCCTCATAACCAGAAGCCAGGCCAGGAAAGGCGACAAAAACGGGTTCGAGCTGTCCGCCTTTTATACCGTAACCGTAAACCGGGAGAACGCCCGCTTCGAAAAGACTTACTCCGCAGGCCATTCCCTCCGGTCCCTGCGGGAAGCGGCCATGTCCTTTGTCATTGCAAACACCAGGCTGAACAGCGACCTGAAAAGGCTCTACACCGCGGGCGCGGCCATAAACGCAGTGCCCTTCTCTCTGCCCGCGCTCCTGCCCGGCACCGACATCTCCGGCTTCATGCCGAAATCGCCTTACAGCCTGGACCAGTTCTACCTTCTGGCAGGCATCGGAGAGCCGCTCCACATCGAGGTTGCCGAAAAGGTCGGCCAGGCGGACGGGGGCGAAGACCTCAAGGCCGAGTACACCGCCCACTATGGAGGCCGCAAGTACCGGATGACAAAAACCTATGGACACGTGCCCGCGGATGCCGCGGAAGCAGACAAGAGACACGAGACCGACATGGCCTACCAGCGCATGATCATGGACCAGAGAAAGCTCCGCAGGCTCGGAGTGTACATGGAGTCCGAGCACGTCTGGGGCGTGGTCCCCAAAAGGTTCCAAAGCGAGACCGACCACTACACCGGGCTCATCCGGACCGACCCCGGCGAGATTACCTGCGACTGTAACTCCCCGGAGCCACAGAGCGGATGCCAATGCGACATGCAGGACAAGGAACTGCCGGCAGAAAGGCCGGAAAGCTCCAGGCCCAGCGTAAGATTCACAGTAATAGAAGGCGAGGACAACCCAGACCAACAAAGCCAAAACAAAAAGCCGCGCCTCGAACTGGTAAGGTAATGTTTTGTCAAATGCTTCTCCCGCAATAAGAAAGAGCCCTGCAAGCGGCAGGAGCCGCGTTCAAGCCCGGCATCTTAAGTCCCAAAAGGACGAAGGACTATAGCCCGGCGTGATAACCCCGGGAAACATGGAACCCAACCACCTTTGCGGCCTGAAAGGCCGCGGGATAGGGCCTCCCTCCAGCGTCCCTTCAGGACGCGAAAAAACACCCGCATCCTTTTTCCAGGGGTTAAAACCCCTGGCTAATCTACAACGCTCCGTTGGAGCTGGAAGAAGGGCAACCGGGAGCAAGCTCCCTGACAAAAAGCGGCGGCAAGCCACCGCACTCCATAATCCCCCCGGGACCGCCAGGCTCCAGCCTGGCAAAGAACCCTGGGACCGCCAGGCGGAAGCCCGGCTCTAAACCCGGGTGGCCCATGCGGTTTTGGCCGCAAAAATGCATGGCCGGCAAAAGCCACAGGCACGGACGCCAAACAACCTCCAAGCTCAGCAAATCGGCGCCTCTCCTCCCAAAACCGCACACCAAGCAGAAACTTGGTTGTAAAGAACTGACCCTTTCTATTGAGACGCCGGTACCCCAGATAGCTCGACTAGCCTGGTACCATTTGGCACCGAATGGCTTTGAATTATGTATGATGTCTCTGGAACTGGAAGTCAATCTGCCTGCAATCACACGCCCAAAAAGCAAGACAAGGCAGGTGAAAATAAAGAATGAACTTACTATAGCTGAAAATTTCTTTTCTATTTCGAGTCGTACAAAACACCCAATACATGCCTGGCTGACTCCATTGAGGGTATTTCAGAATAAGGATCATCTTCTATCTGCTCTGTTCTTATTATCATAGACTCGCCATACCCTCCGATGGATTCGAACTGCCTCAAGTGAAGCGCGCCAGGGAGGGAATTTCCTACCCTTTTTAGAAAAGCCCCTTCAGAGGTCTTCAATGCGATAATATGACCTTTCATATCAGGCATTTCTGGGGGGAGGATATCTGATCCTCCCAATATAGTTTGGCCTTCTAACGCCAAGGGCAATGCGCTATCGCCATCTACTTTAAATGCTAACTCGATTTTGTCAATTATCTGAAATCTGTCTGTCAAAACAGCCTCATCCTTTGTATTGTGTGGTTCATCGTTGAACAATATTCCAACGATTTTAAATATCTTTACTTCTTCCGTCGGTACAATTATGGAAGGAGCACGCTTTAAGGGGTTAACAGTTTCTGATCCTAACGCTATATATGCCGGGTTGCGGTTGTTCCTCAGCAATCTTCTGGCATAAGTCTTTCCATTATAATACGCAATAATCAGTCTAGCATCCTCAATGTGAGAATCTGAAAGATCTACTATTGCTTTGCTGTTTAAAGGAGCAGCAAAACCGAGATTGTTTGTGTCTATATGATAAATTGCTTTGTTTTCAAACCATTCCTTCGAAAGAAATTCCTCTCTTATGTGATCTCCGTTCTGAGTGTGTTCTCCGGTGAAAGCAGCCAAGTTCATGGTCATAGGGACATCCTCCTTTGGCGGTGTAATTGGCGTCGGTGCTTCAAATTCAGTGGGGGAGAATTTTTGAAAATCTCTCTGCAGCCACCGCTCATATTCTTCGTAGGCGATGTTCACAAGGTTCAATACATGATCACAAGTGCCTTTCATATCGCTGACTTCAGTATATCCGATTTCCTCTGAATCACCATGATGACTCTTATTCATAAGGTCGGTAAATCTACTCTTTGGCTTTAGAGCCGGATCATCGGCCAGCTTCTCAAAGGCTTGGGAAGTGAAAGGCTCAATACCAGCATTTCTTCTGGAACGTATGGCGTTTATTAGCTCGGAGACAGTTGGTTTTGCTTGGAGATTAACGCTGTAATTCCTGAAAAAGTCTTTCAAATATCGCTCTATATATATCCTAACTTCATTGAGGTAGTCTTGGGCTGGCCCAGGCTTA
The DNA here is from genome assembly GCA_046484135.1 of bacterium. Lineage (GTDB taxonomy): Bacteria > RBG-13-61-14 > RBG-13-61-14 > RBG-13-61-14 > DATKZS01 > CAYQTK01. Next base: position 738 of record JAWOBU010000183.1, on the reverse strand, counting down.
TTTTTATTTTCCGGATCTTTAAAAATATCCCTCTTCTCCTCGATTTTTTCATTAAATGCTCCGAGTTCAATGACATTTCGATCAATGGTCAATGGATGTATTTTCAGTCGCTCGATTTTATCCCCACCGTGAAAAGTTACCATGCGGCCAAATTCAGGATCATTTGTAGTTGCAATGATCTTGGCTCCTTCTTCCACAATGTCTGGTAAACATTTCGCTACTCTGCCTCTATTCATTGGGTCGAAAAGCTCTTGCAAGTCGTCCAGTAGTATAAGCGACAATCCACCCGAACTTTCAAGCTTATGTTTCCAGAAAGCTATAAGGAAAGCCAGAAGCGTAGCTCTGAGGTCAGAGGCATTACTGACATGCTGTGCTGGGACTTCCACCCCTTGGGAAACCGCACGGATTTCCAAAGCTCCATTAGCGGTAGCGTGGGTCCTTTCAACAGTGGGTGCATCATCATATGCTGGTTTATATAACCTGTCTTTCCATTTTTTTGTTTCCTCGGAAAGAGAGTTAATAAGGTGGGAAACTTGTTGGTCGGCAATAGATTGCAATTGTAAAATCGGCTCGATTGCTTTTGCGGCCCTCCCCTCTGTGCCAAGATAGATGAGACACTTCCCCTATGTTAAATTACTGTAGGGCGGGGGAGGATTAGAGATGTATAGGGATAGAGAGAAGGATGACCATGTTACCTACCAGGCAGGGGAGACGGAAGGAGCCCGTAGGGCGAGTGGA
>JAWOBU010000178.1:0-3358 GCA_046484135.1 bacterium | reverse complement strand
ACGATCCCGGCCCCTGGGCGGACCGGAAGGGCGAGTCCGGTTGCGGCAGATGTAAAAAGTGCCTGGCCGTCTGTCCGGTGGATGCTATAAAGGAAGACCCGGCGGACTTCGACAGCGACGCTTGCAAGGAAAGGATAAAACAGTTCGAAAAGATAAGGGGCATCGGGCAGCGCATCTGCGGCATCTGCGTGCGCGCGTGCGGAGGTCCCGCAGGTATACGGGATGAGTAAACCCAGACCGCCCGAGCCGGCCAAGCTATTTGTCTCCGCCATTTACGCCGACCGGGAAATGCTCGATAGGTGCCTGGAAAAAATGACCGAGCGGTTCGGGCCCGCGGACTTCTCCACCCGCGAGCTCGCCTTCGATGTCACCGGCTACTACCAAAAGGAAATGGGGGATAAGCTCGAGCGCCGGTTCTTCGCCTTCCAGGAGCTGGTGGACCCGGGACTCCTCGCTGACGTAAAGCTCTTTACCAACTCCCTCGAAGACTCGTGCCGACAGGGAGAAAGCCGGACCGTTAACCTGGACCCCGGCATGCTGTCCCTCCACAACCTGGTCCTTGCTACCGGCAAGCCGGTGGCCCATCGGCCCTACCTTATGAAAGGCATCTATGCGGACCTGACCCTCAGATTTGAAAATGGTACCTTCCGGTCCCTGCCGTGGACGTATCCCGACTATGCGGAAAAAGGCATGATTGAGTTCTTAAACCGCATCAGAAAATCATACAAGAACGACCTCCGGGAGTGGAGGGAAAAGACCAAGACAACTTAAGGGGTGGGCGCCGCTTCCGGAGGCGGAGCATACCCGGGCTTGGGAGGTTGGGGCGACCGTCGTTGCCGGGCCTTGCGGGGATTGAACTTTCTGATCTGGGGCTCCACTTCGGAGATGACCTCCAGCACGTTGCGGGGTATCCAGGAACCTGTCTTCTTTATAGGCTTTGTCCGTTTCTTTTCCGGAGGATTTATATCAAGCACCTGTTCCGATTGACGGTCCTCCCTCTGCTTTTGCACATCGGAAAGAGCGGAGTTCACGCCGACACGGTCCGGCGATTTCTCCAGGACAAGCCGGTAAATCTTCTCCGCCTTTTGATACTCGCCCGCCCGGCTATAGGCCCGGGCCAGGTCCCAATAGGCCCGCACCGGCGACTGGTCCACTCCGACCGACTTTTCCAGGTACTTAATTGCCTTTCCCCGATCAGGCCGCTCCTGGTAAAGATAGGAAGCTCCCAAAAGAGACAGGGCCAGGGGATCGCCGGGATTGGAGTCGAGATACCGGTTCAGGAGCTCCCGGGCGCCGCTTAAGTCCTTCTCCCCCATAAGCACGTGGGCACGGGCACGGACAAGCGGGCCGCTGTCCAAGAGCCCGGACTCGATCTCTTGCAGGGCGGCACCCGCGTCCCCGCTTGATAAGCTGACCTGCCCGTTCTCTCCCAGCGATTCCGCGAAAGCGAGTGCATGTATTTGCAGGGACAGGAGCTCAGGGGTCCGGTCTTCCTCCTGGGCCTTATTGATGGCCGCCAGTGCGTTTTCATATCCTTGCCGGGTGTCTTTTTGCAAGTACTGCATGGCCTCTCTGCCGGCCTTGCCCGGTATGGAGATGCCAGTGTTTTTGCCGGCGGAAACCGCGATCGAAGCCATACCCGCCTCGCTTTCCCCGGTCAAGCTTCCTTGCCAGTCAGGCACCTGTATGGCGGGCGCGTTCACGGTCTTTTGCAGGGACGTGTTCAAGCCGGAAAAGGACACGTAACCGGTGGCGACGCTCGCAAGGATAATCAGGAATATCACCAGCAGGGACCGGCCGGCTCCTTTTATTTCCACCTTTTGCTCCGCGGGTTTGGGCCGCCTGATCGAAGGCGTGGGCGAGACCGGCTTTGGAGCAGGTGCTTTCGCAGGTTGTTTCTTCTCATCATCGAGGGCGGCCGCGGAAAAGGGGTCTCCCGAGGTCTCTGCGGCGCTCTCATGGAAATCAAAGGAGTCCTCCTCCTCTTGTTCTCCCACCCTTTCCTGCGGGCCGCTCTCCTCCGGCATCTCGCCGCTCAGAAACCCACCGTCCCCGAAGGAGAACTCTGATTTGTCTCCACCGTCTTCCGGCAGGGAAGAGGACGTTTCATGAAAATCTTCCTGTCCGCCCCCCCCGTGCGGGAACGCGCTTTGGCCGGTCCCGGCTTCTGCAGAGAGAAAATCTTTTCCCGGCGACCCTTCCTCGGACGCCGGGGAAGCTCGGCCGGGAGCACTCGCGGCAGCGCCCGGTCCTTTCCCTTCTTGAGAATCTCCACCCGCCGCCGGCTGGAGAGGGTCCTCCGCTTTCCGGGACGGTTCATGGCCGGCTGAGGTGTCCTGTTCCAAGGCCCCGGGTACAGGCGTTGTTTCAGTTGAGTCCGACCCGTCCATGAAATCGAACTCCTCGTCAAAGCTCTCGAACACCGGCTCTGCGACCTGGGGAGGGACGGAGTCTTCCGGTTTCGGCTCTTCCTGGGAAACGGCGGCCTGTGGAGCAGAAGGCTTCTCCTGCTCGAACTCGCTGTCAGAGGCCCCCGGCTCCGGCTCGAAGAACCTCGAGTCTTTTTCCTTTTCTATCTGATAGTGATGCTCGCACAAGGGCCTTGGCGGAGGGCCTTGGAACACGTGGGTACTGGGTTCGCCGCAGACCACGCACGGCGGGGTCTTTTTGGAAGGTTTAGTTGACGCCGGCTTCTTGGAGGAAGAGGTCTCCGCCTTCTTTTTTTCCTGCTCTTGTTCGTGTCTTCTCTTGACGATGAACTGGTGCTTACAGGCGGGACAGGTTATCTTCACCCCCTGGTCAGTGATCCGCTCGTCGGGAACGTTGTACTCTTTTTTACATTTCGGACATTGAAGTCTCATTTTTCGCCCGCCCTGTTTTTACAAACGTCTCTTGCCGCCGCCGGGTTTTCTTCTGGTGACTATAATAACGGATTTTTTCACTCCGGTGAAGGTGCTATAATTAAAAACGGTTGATGTTGCATCTTTTCGACCCGCCGTCCGCGAGCAAGGGCCGAGTGCTTCTTTTTCCGAAACGGTTGTTCAAATGAGCGATAAAAGACGAGTAATGATGATCCGGCCGGGGACAAGGTTCCCTCGAATGGGTTTTGCCCAGCCTCTCGGCCTCTTAAGCCTGGCGTCGGTCCTGCGGCACCATTTCCCGGACATTTTCGATATCAAGCTTTTGGAACAGGCCATCTACGATATCTCTGTTTCGGAGTTGAAAGAGCGGATGGAGGACTACCTAATAAACCGTATCCTTTCTCTGGCTACGTCAAATGACTGGTCAACGTATATGGATATCTATTTGGGATACACTAAATCATGCACTTCAAAGAGTTATCTCCGAGAAAAAAGAG
>JAWOBU010000166.1:0-26816 GCA_046484135.1 bacterium | reverse complement strand
GCGTCCCATTACCAACACGTCCATGATGGGGGCCCTGGTCAAGGCCACAGGGGTGGTGGACGTGGGCAGCCTGGAGGAGCCGCTGAAGAACCGGTTCGGCAAGATCGCCAAGATGAACTGGGACGCTGTTCAGCGGGCCTACTCCGAGACCGTTTCCGAGGACTGAGAAGGGGGAGAAGCCATGGCCAAGCCGATGGACCAGATTGGCTGGAAGGAGCTTTTACCGGGCTGCGTTATTGACGAGCCCGGCAACGCCTCGGAGTATCTTACCGGTTCGTGGCGTGCGATGCATCCGGTGGTGGACCATGAGACCTGCACCAAGTGCGCGCAGTGCTGGATGCATTGCCCGGACGCGGCCATTTACCAGTTGGAGGACGAGACCTACGAGGCGGACTTTGATTACTGCAAAGGGTGCGGCATCTGCGCCGAGGTCTGCCCGGTAAAATGTATCGAGATGGTGGAGGGTTGAGATGCGGGAAGGCAGACATGGAATAGAGATATCTATAGCGGTAGCGGAGGCGGTGGCCCAGGCTGACGTTGACTGTATCGCGGCCTATCCCATCACTCCGCAGACCCATATCGTGGAGCACCTCTCGGAGCTGGTGGCGGACGGCGAGCTCCAGGCGGAGTTCATACCGGTGGAGAGCGAGCACTCGGCCATGAGCGTCTGTTGCGGCACGGCCGCGGCAGGGGCCCGGAGCTTCACCTCGACCGCTTCCCAGGGACTCTCGCTCATGAGCGAGATCGTGTTCGTGGCCGCGTCGCTCAGGCTTCCCATTGTCATGTGCCTGGTTAACCGGTCGTTGTCCGGTCCCCTGTCCATCTGGAACGACCACTCGGACGCCATGATGGTCCGGGACTGCGGATGCGTGCAGGTGTTTATCGAGAACGGCCAGGAAGCCTATGACCACATGATCTGGGCCTTTCGGGTAAGCGAGGACAAGAGCGTGTCCCTGCCGGTAATTGTCAACATGGACGGGTTTATCCTCTCCCACGTGATCGAACCCATCGAGTACGTGAAAAAGGATGTGGTGGAGAGTTTTCTCCCCACCTTCGAGCCGATAAACCGGCTCCACCCGGACAAGCCGGTAACCATGGGCGCGTTTGCCATGCCCGAGCTTTTCACCGAGACCAAGATGGCCCAGGACATGGCCCTGTGGGAGTCGAAGCCTGCCATCCTGAAGGCCTGGGAGGACTGGAAAGAGCTGACCGGCAGGGAGTACAAGCCGGTCGAGACCTACAAGGCGGAGGGCAAGAAAACGCTCCTCGTTACCATGGGCAGCATCGGCGAGACCGCGAGCGTGGCAGTGGACCGGATGCAGGACGACGGCGAGGACGTGGGCCTGGTAAAAATCCGGCTGTGGAGGCCTTTCCCGGTCGAGGAGTTCAAGGAAGCGATAAAAGACGCTGATACCCTGGTAGTAATAGACCGGGCCTTGAGCTACGGGTACGGCGGTCCGGTGGCTTCCGAGATAAGGAGCCAGCTTTACTCCATGTCCAAGCGGCCCAAGGTGGTGGACTTCATCGTGGGCCTGGCCGGCCGCGACGTGCAGCCCGGCGCCTTCAAGGACATGGTTGATAAAGCCGCGCAGAAGATAAAGAGCCACAAACAGGATGAATACGAGCTTTACGGGGTGAGAGAATGAGTGAGAAGGACAAGGCGAAAAAGATAACTCCCAAGAACATGCCGAGGGAGGAGTACATCGTTTCCGGGCACCGGGCCTGCCAGGGATGCGCCGAGGTGCTGGCGGTCCGGATCATCCTGAAAGCCACCGGCCCGGACACCATCATGTCCATGGCCACCGGCTGCATGGAGATCATAAGCTCTCCCCTGCCCACCACTTCGTGGAACATTCCCTGGATCCACACCGCGTTCGAGAACGCCGCTGCGGTGGCCTCGGGAATCGAGGCCGGCCTTAAGATACTCATGAAAAAAGGAAGGCTACCGGAGAAGAAGATCAACGTGGTGGGCATGGCCGGAGACGGCGGCACCGCGGACATCGGCTTGCAGGCCCTGTCCGGCGCGCTCGAGCGGGGACACGACATGGTGTTCTTCTGTCTTGACAACGAGGCCTACATGAACACCGGAATCCAGCGGTCCAGCTCGACCCCCTACGGCGCGTCCACCACCACCTCGCCGGCGGGAAAGGAAAGCATCGGACAGCAGACCTGGAAAAAGCCCATGCCGGAGATCGCCGCGGCCCACCGCATCCCCTACGTGGCCACTGCGAGCTGCGCCAACCCGCTCGATCTTTACAGGAAGGCCCAGCGGGCGGTCCAGACGCCGGGGCCGGCTTACGTGCACGTGCTGTCCGTGTGTCCGACCGGCTGGAGGATCCCGTCGGAAAAGGCCATCGAGTACGGCAAGCTGGCCACCCAGACCGGGGTGTTCCCGCTTTACGAGATCATCGAGGGGGAGTATCATATGTCGGTGAAGACCAGGAAGCTGAAACCCGTTAGCGAGTACTTCAAGGGACAGGGAAGGTTCCGGCACCTGACGGAAGAACAGGTCCAGGGCATCCAGGAGCGGGTGGAAAAGGACTACAACAGCCTGGTGCAAAGATGCGTGAACATGGAGGAGTGAACTTTTTTTGACGGGCTTGATTCGCCTTGCTTGATATCGGCCGGTTAGTTTGATATTTTAATTTAAAAGCTTTTCCCAGATTATTACGGATAAGGAGAACAAGTATGCCAGGTCCTGGTATGTTTATGTACGAAGACGAGTTTCACAAGATCACCCAAGTTCTGGAGAAACTGGTCAAGGACGCCAATGCAAAAGTTGTTTTCCTGGTTGATAAGAACGGCCAGCTGATCGCCGAAGATGGGGAGACCCAGGACCTGGACTCGACCTCCCTGGCCTCCCTCACCGCGGGGAACATAGCGGCCACCGGCGGCCTGGCCAAGCTCCTCGGCGAGAAAGAGTTTTCCATCCTGTTCCACGAAGGGGAGCGGGACAACCTTCATATCTCCATCGTGGGCATGAGGGTCATCCTGGTGGTCATCTTCGACAACCGTTCCAGCCTGGGGCTGGTAAGGCTCCGGGTGAAGAAAGCCAGCGAAGAGCTTTCCGCCATCTTTGACGAGCTCATGAAAAAAGCAGAAGCTGAAAGCGCGGGCTCGGACTCCCCCTTCGCCGAGATCACCGATGACGACATTGACAATCTCTTTAGCGAGTAAGCCGGGCCTAAGTGAAGGAGTTTAGTCAAAGATGTCTTTTATAAATTACCCGTCCCGGGAAATTAACTGTAAGCTGGTCTATTACGGGCCGGGCCTGTGTGGAAAGACCACCAACCTCCAGTACATATACGACAAGACCAAGCAGGAGGCCAAGGGAAAGATGATCTCTTTGGCCACGGAAACGGAACGGACCCTGTTCTTCGACTTCCTGCCCCTGTCCCTCGGCGAGATCCGGGGCTTCAAAACCAGGTTCCATCTTTACACCGTGCCCGGACAGGTCTTCTACGACGCCTCCCGGAAGCTCATCCTCAAAGGCGTGGACGGAGTGGTCTTCGTGGCCGACTCCCAGGTGGAGAGGATGGAGGCCAACATCGAGAGCCTGGAGAACCTCCGTACCAATCTCACCGAGCACGGCTATAACCTGGACGAGCTGCCCTACGTGGTCCAGTACAACAAAAGGGACCTGCCCAACGCCGCGCCGGTGGAAGAGCTGAAAGAGACCTGCAACCCCACCGGCGTGCCGGACTTCGAGGCGGTGGCGGTTACCGGCGAAGGCGTGTTCGACACCCTGAAAGCCCTGGCCAAGCTGGTCATCCAGGAGCTCAGAAAAGGAAAGTAATATAAGCCGCAAGGACGTGGCGCGGACATGAGGCTATAACACTCGTAGTTTCCCTTCTTTCCATAACCGTTCTTCATAGCGAGCTTCGCAGCTCAAAACCTTTTATCAGCGCCGGCCCCCTTGAAACACCACCCCGTTGCTCTTATAATAAGTACCCCGTCGGGCCCATAGCTCAGTTGGCTAGAGCCACCGGCTCATAACCGGTTGGTCCCAGGTTCGAATCCTGGTGGGCCCATTAATTTACCGGAGTAGTAATGTACGAGTCAGACGCTGGAGAAGACAGGCGAGAGTTAGGCGGACCGCGGTCCTGCCGCGGGCAGGTTGTTTTTTAAGGGCGCTTTTAAAGGCGCCTTTTTTATTGCCCCTGCTCAGGGCTCTTTCCGTGGGTTGTTCCGAAAAGTGAGAACCGAAGTGCTGGTTAAGGAGTAAACATTGAACCGGGAAATAGCTGATCTGTTGGACCTGCAAAAGCTTGATCTTCGGCTGGACGCCTTGCAGGGTTTCATGGAGGAGCTTCCCGCCCGGCGGGAGGCCCTGGAGTCGGAGCGGCGCGCCGCCGAGGCCGAGGTGGAAAAAAAACGGGCCGAGCTGGACCGCTCCCGGCAGGAGCTCAAGGACCGGGAGAAGCGGCTCTCGCGGGGCGAGGAGCGCCTCAAGGAGTTACAGGGCAAGCTGAACCAGGTAAAGACGAACAAGGAGTACGACGCCTGCTTAAAGGAGATCGAGGAGCAGAAGCAAAAGAACGGCGAGCTTGAAGAGGAGGTTCTCGAGCTTTACGACAAGGTGGAGGAGTCGGAGAAAGAGGAGAAGAAGCTCGAGTCGGACTGGGAGGACCGGAAGAAGGAGTTCGAGGCCCGCGGAAAAGAGTTGGAAGACCTTGCCGCCCGCGCCGAGGCCGAGCTTGCCGAGAAGAAGTCTGAACGGGAGAACAAGCAGAGCGAGGTCTCCGAGGAGAACCGGAAGCTCTACGATAAGCTCCGGCAGAACAAGGGGCGGGCGGTGGTCCGGACCCTGAAAGAGGTCTGCCACGGATGCCACCGGCATATTCCCGCCCAGATGTACAACGAGGTCTTGAAAGGGGAGAAGCTCGTGCTGTGCTCCAACTGCGAACGCATCCTGGTCTACACCGACGGCGAGATCGAAGAGGGGCTTCTGGAGATCGGCGATGCCGACTGATCATGAAATAATCATGACCCTGGCGCGGACCTTGGACGTGCAAGCCACCATCGAGGAGCACCGGATAGACGAGGAGTCGCTGAAAGAGCTGCTTTTGCAGATCGCGAGTGCGCTTGCAGGTGCGGAAAGTGCTGCGGAGCCGGAACCTGCCCCGAAAGAGCCGGAGATAAAGCCGGAAGCGGGCGTGGAGGGCGGACCCCTCACCATCCATATTGACGGGGCCTCGCGGGGAAACCCGGGCGAAGCGGGCGCCGGAGTCGTTATTACCAAAGACGGCAAGATGGTCGAAGGGGAGGCCAAGTACCTTGGAAAGATGACCTGCAACCAGGCCGAGTACAACGCTCTTATCATCGGCCTTTCCCGGGCGAAGGCCATGGGCGCCCGGGAGGTCGAGGTCGTAACCGACTCCGAGCTGGTGGCCCATCAGATGAACGGGGTCTACAAGGTGAAAAACCCTCGGATCAAAAAGCTCTACCAACAAGCCCGCAGCCTTGTTGATTCGTTTTCACACTTTTCCATCCGACACGTTCTCCGGGAAAACAACAAAGAAGCAGATAAGCTAGCCAACCGCGCCATTGACGAGTTCAAAAACTCAAGATAGAAGGCCGTTTCCGTTTTTCTGTTATTAACAAACCAAGAAAAGGCGAAACATCTTCAATGCCGGGCGGTAGTGATTGACATTTGTTCCTGCGGATGTAGGATAGTGACATAGGAGCTGAGTTTAGAATGGGCAAGACCCACATCAATATAAGTTTGGACAAGGACCTGGCTGAGTTTGCCAAAGAGTTTGCCGCTGAAAATCGGATTACAGTGGCGGACATGATTACACAATACCTTCTGGCCTTGAAGAGGCGGGAGGAAGGTAAAAGAATAGAACAAGTTCTTGCCGATCCGAGCTTTGAACAGGCCATGGAAGAAGTGCGGGACAAGCTCCGGCAAGGCAGAGATGTTTGGTATTCTTACCATGAGGTCTTCGAAGATTGATAGAAGCTCGATTCGAAGAGGCTTTTGTCAAAGCCCTTGAGAAGCATGCCTCTGTAAAAAGACCGGTCAAGAAAAAAAGTCGACATGATACTCCAAAACCCCGTTGCCATGGGAGAACCTCTTAAAGGCAAATGGCGCGGGTTCTATTCATGTTCGGTAAAACGCAATTTCATTATCATCTACCTGTATTGCCATTCATGCAGAAAAAAAGAGATGATTCGTTTGTGGCCTGCCCGGACTGCCGGGAAACGCCGGACCAAACCATAAAGTTCGTTCTACTCGGGCCGCATGATCAAGCGTACCAGGGAGACACTCCATGACGGACCGCGGCAAGTTTCTGCGCCCCCAAGCTTCTGATAAAAACAGGTCCCGTTTATGAGGCTTCTTTGAAACGGATGAACTTTGCCTGCTTCACACTCTTCAAATCTTGACAAAGCCCTCCGATTCCCATAGGTTTGGTTTGACGGGCGGGAGAGCCTGTTCGTTGACGACAGAAGTCGCTTGCACTGCTTGATTTTTCGGCAGCTCTCTTCCCGCTTCCGGCACCAAACTTACTTAAGGGGGTCTTATGACATGGGAATGCTTGAAGGCAAGGCGGCGATAGTTACGGGCTCGGGCCGCGGCATCGGCAAAGAGATCGCGCTTCTCATGGCCAAAGAGGGCGCGAGTGTTGTTGTCAACGATCCGGGCGTGAGCGAGTCAGGGGAAGGGTCGGACGCCAAGGTCGCGGACGAGGTGGTAGCCGAGATAAAAGAGCTGGGCGGCGAGGCTGTCGCCAACTACGACCCGGTCGGCACGTGGGAGACGGGCCGGAACCTGGCGCAGGCCGCCCTGGACAGCTTCGGCCGCATTGACGTACTTATCAATAACGCCGGCATCCTGCGCGACCGCATCCTTTTCAAGATGAGCGATGAAGAGTGGGACAGCGTGGTGAAGACCCATCTTTACGGGTCCTTCTACTGCACCCGGGCGGTGGCCCCCCACTTCCGCGAGCAGAAGGCGGGACGGCTTATCCACTTTACTTCTACCGCAGGACTCATCGGAAACATCGGACAAGCCAACTACGCAGCAGCCAAGCTGGGAATTGTGGGCCTCTCCAGGAGCGCGGCCCTGGACCTCGCCAGGTATAACGTGACCTCGAACTGCATCGCGCCGTTCGCCTGGACCCGCCTTATCGCGACCATTCCAACCGACGACCCCGAGCAGGCCGCCAAGGTGGAAAAGATCAAAAAGATGACGCCCGCGGACGTGGCCCCCCTCGCCGTGTTCCTGGCATCGGACCAAGCGCAGAACATAACCAGCCAGGTGTTCGGAGTGCGAGGAAAAGAGATATACCTCTTCTCCCAGCCCCGCATCGTCCGGTCCATACACGACAGCGAGGGATGGACAACAGACAAGCTCGCGGACATTCTCGAACAGACCATGGCCCCGCACTTCCACCCCCTGGACTACTCGGGCAAGTACATAAGCTGGGACCCGATGGTGTGAGACAGGAATATCGCGCGCTGCTTGTTAACCCCTGGATACATGACTTTGCCGCTTATGACTTCTGGGCGCGGCCTTTGGGTCTGCTCTGTCTGGGCGCGGCCTTGCGAGAGGCCGGGTATGAAGTTTCGCTTATAGACTGCCTGCATCCTTACTATATCGGCAGAGAGGACCCGCTTCCCGCAAGGAAGTCGAACGGGTCGGGCAAGTTCGACCAGGAGGTCATAGAAAAACCCGGGAAGCTCTCCTTCTTTCCGCGAAGATGGAAGCGGTACGGTATTCCGCCGGCCGCCTTTAAAACCCTGCTCAGAAAAACTCCCGCGCCCGACGTGGTGTTCGTGAACACGGTCATGACCTACTGGTACACCGGCGTGAAGGAAACCATCGAGTACTTGCGCTGGCGCTTTCCCGACACTCCGGTTATAGTCGGCGGCATCTATGCTACGCTCCTTCCCGAACACGCCGACCGCGAGACCGGCGCCGACCACGTGGCGGCGGGCGACTTCCGGACAAGCGTGCCTCCGCTACTTGAGCGGCTCGGGCTTCCTGCTGAGCTGCCGGCCCAAGAGCTTTTCCCCGCGTGGAATCTATACCACGGCCTTCTCTCCGCAGCAGTTCTCACCGGGCGGGGTTGCCCCTATCATTGCGCTTACTGCGCGGTGCCGCGTCTTCACGGCGGTCTGAAGCGGCGGGAGCCGGAGGACGTTGTGTCGGAGCTTGCGCGGCTCTATCGCGATTTCAACATTACCGACGTTGCCTTTTTCGACGATGCTTTGCGGGCGGGAGGAGACGACCACTTGCACGCAATACTGGAGGGGGTTATAAGGCTTTCGGCCCCCCTCAGGCTTCATGCCATAAATGCGCTCCACGTCCGGGGGCTGGATCAAGAGCTTGCCAATCTTTTGCGGCGGGCCAATGTGTCCACTTTGCGCTTCGGCCTCGAAACCACATCTCCCGAGAGGAGACGCTCGCTCGGAGACAAAGCGTCATGGGATGATTTTGCGGCCGCTTGTATAAAGCTGCATAAGGCGGGGTACGAGCAGCGCGAGATCGGTGCGTATCTTCTTGCGGGCGTGCCGGAGCAGCCTCCCTCCGAGATCGAGGACGGGATCAACGCGGTCATAAAAGCGGGCGGCAGGCCGTATCTAAGCGAGTTCTCGCCCATCCGGGGCACGACTTTGTGGGACAAAGCTCTAGCGTGTTCCCGCTATGACATAGCTTCCGAGCCGCTCTTTCAAAACAACACCCTCCTTCCTTGCGTGCACCTTGACCTTACCTTGAAAAAGATGAACGCTTTAAAAGAGCTGGCCCGGTCCCCCTTTCGTTCGTAACCGGGTGGTACGGATCAAACCTGATTAGAACGTCTACTTTTGCCGTGCTATTATTTCAACTTGTGCCTTTGTCCGGAAAGGCCGCAATCAGCAGTAGACGGAAGGAGGCGTGTTTTTATTCATGGCGAAAAAAGGCGAAAGAATCAGTATAAAGGACGGGAGATGGGAAGTGCCGGACCGTCCGGTGATACCTTTTATTCGCGGCGACGGCACCGGGCCTGATATCTGGCGGGCCTCCCGCATTGTTTTCGACGCCGCGGTTGAGGCTGCTTACCAGGGCAGGAAGAAGGTGGTCTGGAAAGAGATCCCCGCTGGGGAGGCCTCGTATAAAAAGACGGGCGAGTGGCTGCCGGAGTCCACCATCGAGGCCATATCTTCCCACCTGGTGGCCATCAAGGGACCATTGACCACGCCGGTGGGAGGCGGCATCCGGAGCCTGAACGTAACGCTCCGGCAGAGGCTCGAGCTTTACGCCTGCGTCCGGCCGGTGCGGTGGGTCCGGGGAGTGCCGTCTCCGGTAAAAGCCCCGGCGCAGGTGGACATGGTGGTTTTCCGGGAGAACATGGAGGACGTGTACGCGGGCATCGAGTGGGCCGCGGACTCGAAAGAGGCGGACCAGGTAAGGAGGTACTTGAACAAAAATCTTAATACCTCCATTCCTTCGGACGCGGGCCTGGGGGTAAAGCCGGTAAGCGAGCGGAACTCGAAGAACCTGGTTCGCAAGGCCATAATATATGCGCTTGAGCGCGGACTGCCCAGCGTAACGCTGATGCACAAAGGCAATATCATGAAGTACACTGAAGGAGCGTTCCGGGACTGGGGATACGAGCTCGCCCGCGACGAGTTCGGGGACTCGACCATAACCGAGGACGAGCTGTGGGAGAAGCACAAAGGCGTACCGCCCGAAGGCAAGGTGGTGATAAAAGACCGGATAGCGGACGCCATGTTCCAACAGGTGCTCCTGCGCCCCTCAGAGTACAGCGTGCTCGCGACACCCAACCTGAACGGAGATTACATCTCCGACGCACTCGCCGCCCAGGTCGGCGGACTCGGCATGGCCCCCGGAGCCAACATCGGCGACACCGTGGCCCTGTTCGAGGCCACCCACGGCACCGCGCCCAAGTACGCCAACAAGGACGTGGTAAACCCCGGCTCCATGATCCTCTCCGGCGCCATGATGTTCGAATACCTGGGCTGGGACAAGACCGCCCGGCTTATCCATAAAGGCCTCTCCAAAACCATAAAACAAAAAACCGTAACCTATGACCTCCACCGCCAGTTGAAAGACGCCACCAAGCTCAAATGCTCGGACTTCGGCAAAGCCATCGCCGAGAACATAAAAGGAACGGCTTCCAGATAAAAGAGGACTCCTCCAGAACGAAAAGTTTTAAGGAGGCGCTGAAATGGCCGGGAAGAAAAAGCGCACTGACATAAACCCGCAAGTGGTCGAGGTCGGCGGCAAGAAGCTGGTGATCATGGACGAGGAGGACTACGACCGCCTCCTGGACGCGATTGACCTGGCCGAGGCTGAAAGGATCGCGAAGGACCCGAAAGACCCGGTGCTTACCTGGAACGAGGTCAAGGAGGAGTTCATAAAAAACCGCATCGCCGAGATGCGCGAGCGGGCCGGAATCACTCAGCGCGAGATCGAAAGGCTGTACGGCTTTATCGGAAGGAAGAGACAACTTTAATACTGGATTTATAAGATATGGCGTTATGTTGACTTTTTGTTATGCAACTATATTATGGGTTAAAGGTAATGATAGATGAAATACAATGAGGAGAATGTTGAAGATCCCGAATTAATTATTGCTCTTGTTGGAGCGATTGGGAGTGAGCTTCAAGAGGTGGAAAAAATTTTATCCGAGCGTCTTAAAGTAGCTGCTTATGAAGTGCATCAAATTAAAGTTTCTGAACATATCATTCGTAGATTGGAAAAAATCGAAGATTTCGACGAAAGAGACGAATACTCTCGAATAAAGGCTTTTATGGATGCCGGAGATTCTGCCAGAAAGAATAACGATGACAATAATATCTTAGCTTTGGGAATTGCCGCAAGGATATCATCTATGCGGGGGAAGAATGGTCCGGAACCCAAACCAGGTAATTGTTATATCGTAAACTCTCTAAAACGCCCTGAGGAAGTATTGAAGCTGCGAGAGATTTACCCCAATGGTTTCTATTTAGTTGGCGTGTATTCAGATACAAAACGTAGAGAATCATATCTGATTGAAAATAAAAGAATGCAAGAGGCAGAAGCAAAAGAACTTATGAAACGCGATGAAGATGGAGAGTCGCCATATGGACAGAAAGTTGCGGAAACATTCCATATGTCCGATTTCTTCGTAAGCTCCGATGATCAAGAGTGGCTCAAGAGCAGCCTTTGGCGTATAGTTGACATCCTCTTTGGGAATCCATATATTACTCCGACATTTGATGAGTATGCAATGTTCCTGGCTTATGCCGCTTCTCTTAGTTCAGGAGATCTTTCAAGACAGGTTGGCGCGGTTGTTGCCAAAAAAGATGATATCCTGGCTACAGGAGCAAATGATTGTCCTCGATATGGAGGCGGACGTTACTGGCCTGTGTTGGACGGGAATAAAAAAAAGGTTATTGATTATGAAAACGGTCGAGACTTAATGAGAGGATATGACAGCAATGTTAAAGAGCAAGAAGACATCATTGCCAGCATTATTAATTCCGCCAGAGAAAAAAATATTGATCCTCACAAAATGGAAGAGGTTTTAGAAGAAAGCAGAATTCGTGATATCACTGAATATGGCAGAGTAGTACATGCAGAAATGGAAGCCTTATTATCCTGTGCAAGGAATAATGTGAGTACCCGAGGAGCTACTCTCTATTGCACAACCTTTCCCTGCCATAATTGTGCTAAACACATTATTGCCGCCGGCATTTCCAGGGTTGTCTATGTTGAGCCATATCAGAAAAGCAAGGCAACGGATTTCCATGATGATTCTATTTGCCTTAAAATGAATGGGAACAGATCATTACTATCTTTTGAATCCTTTATCGGCGTAGGCCCACGAAGATTCTTTGATCTGTTCTCCTTGAAACTTGGTTCTGGCAGAATATTAAGAAGGAAAAATGATAAAGGAGAAATTTTGGATTGGACCTTGGAAGAAGCTAGACCACGACTTAATATGCAACCAGGATCATATCTTGATTTTGAATTAATAGCAAATAAGCAGTTTATGGAAGCGGAGAAAAACAGGGAGGAGAGAGATGAAGAGAAAGGATAGCCAGGGGAGTAATGGAAAAGAAAAAGATGAGTTCACTTTGCATCTAGAGAGATCGGCGAAGATAGTGGATGAGTGGCCGGAATGGAAACAAAGAATAATGACGAAATCCTCCATGACCGCCCAGACCAGAAGAAAGAAAAATTAAGTGAACTTCAAAAGGCATTAAGTAAGAGCTATAAAGCTACTTTGGGGGAGAGAGTTTCTAACATCAAACTTTATGTCGCATTTGAGGGCAGCGTACTCCCCCACAGATTCTTTTTAGGAGCCAATTCTTAAAGGAACGAACTTGCCGCCCAATATTTCGGTGCGGCTACGTCAACGAGCTTGCAGGGAAAGCTTTTAATTTTGGTACAGTTCCTCGTGCAAGTTACTCAGTCTCAGGATGTCTGTTTCACGCCGCTCCCTTCATGACCTGGCCGAGCTTTTGGGCGGCGTCCCGGAAGTTCTCGGCCACCGTGAAGTTCATGCCGCTTTCGGAAAGGATGGATTGTCCTTCTTCCTTGTTGGTCCCCTCCAGCCGGACCACCATGGGCATGCCGAGTTCGAGCTTTTTTCCCGCTTCCACGATGCCGCGGGCCAGCACGTCGCAGCGCAGAATTCCTCCGAAGATGTTTATGAGCACTCCCTTGACGTTCGGGTCCGATGTGAGGATGCGGAAGGCGTTTTCGATCATCTCCTGGTCTGCTCCTCCTCCCACGTCCAGGAAGTTGGCCGGCATAAGCCCCGCGGTCTGGATGAGGTCCATGGTTGCCATGGCCAGGCCGGCGCCGTTCACCATGCAGCCCACGTTGCCGTCCAGCTTGATGTAGTTCAGGCTATAGCGGGAAGCGTCTACCTCGAGCGGGTCCTCCTCGTCCGGGTCGCGCAGGCTCTCGATGTCAGGATGGCGGTAAAGCGCGCTGTCCTCGAAGTCGAGCTTGGCGTCCAGGGCCAGGAGGAGGTTGTCTTTAGTAACCACCAGCGGGTTTATCTCGACGAGCCGTAGGTCCATCTCCATGAAAAGGTGGAACAGGTTCATGAACAGGTTTGCGCCTTGCTTGCCCAGGTCTCCGGACAGGCCCAGGGTCTTGTTAAGGCGCCGGAGCTGGAAGTCGCGCAGTCCCAGCACCGGGTCAATCCTTTCGGTGGTGATCTTCTCCGGGGTTTCTCGGGCGACCTCTTCTATCTCTACCCCTCCGGCAGCGGAAGCCACTATGGCGGGCATGACAGAGCCGCGGTCCAGTATAACCGAGATATAAAGCTCCCGGGCGATGTCCGTGCCTTCCTCGACCAGAAGCTTCTTTACCTTCTTGCCCTCCGGCCCGGTCTGGGGACTCACCAGGGTCATGCCAAGAAGCTCCTCAGCAGCCTCCCTGGACTCGGAAGCGCTTTTTACCAGCTTGATGCCGCCGGCCTTGCCCCGTCCGCCGGCATGCACCTGGGCCTTTATGACCGCGGTGTCCGACTTCTCCGGGTCTTCCAGAATCTTCTCGGCCAGTATCTCAGCGCCTCGCGGCGACTCGGTCATGCTGCCCTTGGGCACGGGTATCTCGAAGTACTCCATGACCTGCTTGGCCTGAAACTCGTGAATGTTCAATCCATGCCTCCTCAGTCTTCCCGCTGGCAAAGTTCGAGCAGCACGCCGCCGGTGGCCTTGGGATGAAGGAAGGCTATCCGGGCGCCGCCCGCGCCGTAGCGCGGTTTCTCGTCTATGAGCTTTATGCCCGCTTCCTTGAGCTCGGCAAGCGCGCCGTCAATGTCGTCCACCCGCAAAGCGATGTGCTGGATGCCCGCGCCCTTCTTCTCGATGAACTTGGCGATGGGCCCTTCCGGGTCGGTGGACTCGAGAAGCTCGAGCTCGGAGTCTCCGGTCGGCAGGAACGCGGTTTTAACCTTCTGCTCCTCGACCTCCTCGGTGCCCGCGGAGTTGAGCCCCAGAAGCCCCTCGTAAAACTTGAGCGCCTCGCCAAGATCGGGAACAGCTATCCCGATGTGATCAACTTTTAATACCTTCATCTAAAACTCCTTTCAGGCCTCGGCCTTCAGTTCTTGTTCAGGTTCTCCTTTATGAACCCCACGATCTCTTCGGTGTCAGCGCCCGGCCCGAACACACCCTTGATCCCCAGCTCGCGGAGCTTGTCGAGGTCCTCGGGCGGAAAGATGCCGCCGGCCAGGACCAGCACGTTCTCCATGCCCTGCGACTTCAGAAGCTCCATGATTTTTGGGAAAAGAAAGTCGTGTGCTCCCGACAGGCTGGACAGTCCCAGCACGTCGGCGTCCTCCTGGAGGACCGCGGACACCACCTGCTCAGGGGTCTGGCGCAGGCCGGTGTAGATGACCTCCATGCCCGCGTCCCGGAGAGCGCGGGCAACCACCTTGGCGCCCCGGTCATGCCCGTCCAAGCCCGGCTTGGCCACCACAACGCGTATCTTCGAACTCATTTCCTGCTCCTTTCTAAAATCCAAAAGAGGGTCTCACGCAGAGGCGCAAAGGCGCGAAGATTTTAAACTGCATCTTGTTCGTTAAGTCCGTTTGCAACCCTTGCTATGCCGCTTTTTAGATAGTCTATATTGAAGTTGATTAAAAGCCCCGGTCTCTTGTCCAAGAGGCGAAGGTATGTTAAAAGCTGTTTTTTATGAACCGGATTTAACTTGTCCACTGACTTGATCTCTACTATAACACTGTCTTCTACTATTACATCTATTCGATGGCCGCAATCAAGTCTGACTCCCTTATATAATATAGGAACCTGTACTTGCCGCACATGAGTCAGACCGCGCAACATCAACTCCCTGCAAAAGCACTCTTCATAAACCGACTCCAGTAAACCAGGCCCTAACTCTTTATGTACTTCCATCGCGGATCCTATTATTACTTTACTCAGTTCGTTTTCTTTCATAACTTTGCGTCTTTGCGTGAAACATTCCGTGATCAACCCATGCTGGTGTACTCCCCGAAGACTTCGCGGAGGACGTTGCAGACTTCGCCCAGGGTTGCTTCCGCCCTGACCGCTTCTATTATGGCGGGCATGAGGTTGTCCGAGCCTTGTGCCGCGGCTTTCAAGTCGGCCAGGGTCTTTTTGACTTTGTCGTTGTCGCGCTCCGCTCTTAATTTTTCCAGCTTGTTCACCTGCTCCTTGACCAGCTCCGGGTCCAGCTTGAGAAGGTCCACCGGCTGGTCCTCTTCTTCCTGGAACCGGTTCTGACCCACTACTACCTTGTCCCCGCTTTCGATCTCCTTCTGGTAGCGGTAAGCGCTGTCCTCGATCTCCCGCTGGATGAAGCCCCGCTCGATGGCCTTTACCGACCCGCCCATGTCGTCTATCTTCTCGATGTACTCGCGGGCCTGCTTCTCGATCTCGTCAGTCAAACTCTCCACGTAGTAGGACCCGGCCAGGGGGTCCACCACGTCGGCCACTCCGATCTCGTGGGCGATGACCTGCTGGGTCCGGAGCGCAACCTTTACGGACTGCTCGGAAGGCAGCGCCAGCGCCTCGTCATAGGAGTTGGTGTGAAGCGACTGGGTCCCGCCCAGCACCGCGGAGAGCGCCTGGAATGCGACCCGCATGATGTTGTTCATAGGCTGGCGCGCGGTCAGGGACACGCCCGCGGTCTGGGTGTGAAACCGGAGCATCCAGCTTCTCGGGTTCTGGGCCTCGAACCTCTCTTTCATGATCCGGGCCCACAGGCGCCTCGCCGCCCGGAACTTGGCTATCTCCTCAATGAAGTCGAGATGGGCGTTAAAGAAGAAGGAGAGCCGGCCTCCGAACTTGTCCACGTCCATGCCCGCGTCCAGCGCGGCCTTGACATAGGCGATGCCGTTGGCCAGGGTAAAGGCGACCTCCTGCACCGCGGTGGCGCCGGCCTCCCGCATGTGATAGCCCGAGATCGAGATGCTGTTCCACTTGGGGACCTCCCGGGTGCAGAAGTCGAAGATGTCGGTAATGATCCGCATGGAAGGCGCGGGCGGGAAGATGTAGGTCCCCCGCGAGGAGTACTCCTTCAGGATATCGTTCTGGATGGTGCCCCCCAACTGGTCGCGGGACAGCCCCTGCTCTTCCGCCACCACGATGTACATGGCCAGAAGCACTGCCGCGGGAGAGTTGATGGTCATGGACGTGGTTACCTTCTCCAGCGGTATCCGGTCGAACAATATCTTCATGTCCCGGATGGAATCAATACACACGCCCACCTTGCCGACCTCGCCCTGAGCCAGCGGGTGGTCGGAGTCGTAGCCGATCTGGGTGGGCAGGTCAAAGGCCACGGACAGGCCGGTCTGGCCCTGCTCCAGGAGATAGTGATACCTCTGGTTGGTCTCCCGGGCGGACCCGAACCCCGCGTACTGGCGCATGGTCCACAATCTGCCCCGGTACATAGTGGGCTGTACTCCCCGCGTGTAGGGGAACTCGCCCGGAAAGCCCAGGTCGTCCAGGTAATCCAGGTCCTCTACGTCAAGCGGCGTGTAAGTGCGCTGAAGCGGGATCCCAGAGTTGTTCGAGAACTCCTGCTTTCGCTCCGGCCGCTTTTCCAGCTTTTTCTTGACGTCCTCGTCCCACTCTTGTTTAGCTTTCCTGATCTTTTCGTAATCGTCCGACATTTCCAACACTCCTTTAAAACACGGTTTAATACTCGGTCTTTTTTGCCTTCAGAACATATCTTGCCCACGGAACCGGCCGGTGTCAAACCTTGTCCCGGCTTTGCTCCATCTCTTTTCTACCTTGTGTTTTGATCACATCGGAATTCAAGTTACCTTATTGATACTGATGCAATGAAAGCAAAGGAGGAGAGGGGCTTATGAAGCTTGTTATTGTCGGAGGAGTAGCAGGCGGGGCCAGCGCTGCAGCCCGGGCGCGGCGGGTGAACGAGTCGGCAGAGATCATTCTTTTCGAACGGGGCGAGCACATCTCGTTCGCTAACTGCGGTCTTCCTTATTACATCGGTGAGGAGATCGAAGAACGCGACTCGTTATTGGTGAGCACACCACGGGCCATGTCGGAGCGTTTTAATATTGACGTGCGGGTAAACTCCGAAGTAGTTGACATAGACTCCAGGGGAAAGACGGTCGAGGTCCGGCCCGAGAACGGCGAGGTCTACCGGGAGAGCTATGACAAGCTCATCCTGGCGCCGGGGGCCAGGCCGGTTAAGCCACCGCTTCCGGGCATTGATCTCGACACCATTTTTACGCTCCGGAACATCCCGGACATGGACCGGATCATCGCCTGCATCCGGGAATGTCAGGCCCAAAGCGCCGCTATCGTGGGCGGAGGCTTCATCGGCCTGGAGATGGCCGAGAACCTGTGCCGCAAGGGGGTCAAAGTTACCGTGGTGGAGATGATAGACCAGGTCATGGCCCCCTTTGACGCGGACATGGCCGCTTACATCCACAACCACCTGCGCGACAAAGGCGTAAGACTCATCCTGGAAGAAGCGGTCGAGTCCTTTGAAAAGAGAGAAGGAAAGACCATAGTGAAGACCGCGAAAGGCACCGAGATCGAGACCGACATGGTCATCCTTTCCATCGGCGTCAAGCCGGAGACCGATCTCGCTAAAAAAGCAGGCATAGAGCTGGGCCAGACCGGGGGCATCCTTACCGGTCCGGACATGAGGACCTCGGACCCGGACATCTACGCGGTGGGCGACGCGGTCGAGGTCGAGGATTTCGTCTCCGGCGCCAAGACCCTTTTGCCTCTGGCCGGCCCGGCCAATAAGCAGGGCCGGATAGCGGCTGACAACGTAATGGGCAAAAAGGACGAGTTCGCCGGAGTGCAGGGGACCAGCGTGGTCAAGGTGTTCGAGCTTACCGCGGCCTGCACCGGAAACAATGAAAAGAACCTGCAAACCCGCGGCATTCACTACCTGACCTCATATACCCATTCGTTCTCGCACGCCTCCTATTATCCCGGAGCTCAACGCATGGCCATAAAACTGCTTTTCAGCCCGGACAACGGCGAGATCCTGGGAGCACAGCTCGTGGGCAGGAAAGGGGTGGACAAGCGTGCAGATGTCCTGGCCACCGCGCTCCGTGCAGGAATGACCGTGTACGACCTGGAAGAGATTGACCTCGGGTATGCGCCTCCTTACGGCTCCGCCAAGGATCCCGTAAACATCGCCGGGTACGTGGCGAGCAACATCCTGAAAGGGGACATGGAAGTGGTGATGTGGCACGAGGTCGAGAACCTGGACCCGGCCGAGTACACCGTGCTCGACGTTCGCGGCAAGGAGGAGATCGAGGAGCACGGCAAGATCGAAAACGCTCTCCACATTCCCATCAACGACCTCCGATCCCGGCTTCCCGAGCTGGAAAAAGACAAAACCTACGTAAATTACTGCGCCATCGGCCTGCGGAGTTACATAGCGTACCGCATCCTGGTCCAGAACGGCTTTAAGGCCCTGAACATAAGCGGCGGCTACGCCTCCTACCTCGAGCCGGTCCGGGACCAAAAGGCAAGAGGGAACCGGCAGTAATAATACCCGTCCGGCGCTCATGAAATCACAAATATTTTGCGAGCGGGTTAAGCGTGCCGCTTAATACGAGATATTTCAGTTGACAGAGTAATCGCGGCTGGCGGTTACTGAAGAAGTCCGCGTTTTTCCTCGGGGTGAGAGTCCGTTTTCCGGGCCCACACCAGCAGCTCGTGCTGCCGGTGAAAAAAAGCGGCCAGGCCGAACACCACGTAAAGAGCGGCCTTTAAAGCGCCGCTGGTTTCGGTGTCGCCGGGCGATTCGTCGTGGCCTTGAATCCACTGGACGAGCAGGCCGTTGTCTATCAGCGTCCGGGCAATGGAGTCGCGGTTGAAGTAGGACAGGTGGTCCTCGTGGTAGAGCTTTTCCAGAAAACTGCGGGACCTTTCAGGCGCGATCCTGGAGAAAGCGTGGACCAGGCGGTTCACCAGGCTGCCGGTGTCAGGAGTCAGTATGGCCATCAGTCCGCCGGGGACCAGCCTCTTCCTGCACTCGCGGAGGGCTCCGGCCGGGTCGCTCAAATGCTCGAGGGTGTCCCATAAGGTGATAACGTCGTAGACCGGCTCCGGATCAAGCTCTTCAAGAGGACATTGATGAATGAACACGTCGAACTGGTCCCTTCCCCACTCCGCGGCAAACCTGCTGGTCTCGAGACCCTCCGCCTGCCAGCCTCTTTCTCTGGCCAGCCAGACGAACACGCCGTTCGCGCATCCCACGTCCAGAATCCGGCCGGGGCCTCCCAGCAGCTTCTCGAACTCCTGAAGCTGGTGGGAAAAGAAGCGGGTCTTCCGGTTCTTCTCCGGATCGAAAGAGTAAAAAAACCTGCCCAGACTGCCCCCCCAGCGCTCCAGGTAGTAGCTCTCGTCGTAAAGCGCCGCCGGGTCTTCCTGGCCGCTGCAAAGCCGGAAAACCGTGCCGCACTCGCGGCAGGCATACAACGGCTCGGAGAGCTTCCGGAACTGCGGAGCGGTGTTGACGCTTCCGCACAGGCGGCAGGCCGGCTCGGTCATACGTTTTCTCCCATGGCCCTGGCTACGGTATGCATGTCCTTGTCTCCTCGGCCGGAAAGGTTTATCACCACTATCTTGTCTTTGCCCAGCTCCTCCGCAAGCCGAATGCCCAGGTAGACGGCGTGGGCGCTCTCCAGCGCCGGGATGATGCCTTCGACCTCGGTCAGGACCTTGAGGCCTTCCAAAGCTTCTTCATCGGTGACCGCGGTGTAATGCGCCCGGCCGCTGTCCTTGAGCCAGGAGTGTTCAGGGCCGACCCCCGGGTAGTCCAGGCCCGCGGAAATGGAGTGAGCAAGCCGGACCTGGCCATGCTTGTCCTGCAGCAGGTAAGTGAGGTTCCCGTGCAGCACCCCGGGACGCCCCGCCGAAAGGCTGGCAGCGTGCTTGCCGCTCTCGACCCCGTATCCCGCGGCCTCGGCGCCGTGGAGCGAGACCTCGGGGTCCTCCCGGAAAGGATGGAATATGCCCATGGCGTTCGAGCCGCCTCCAACGCAGGCCACCACCGCGTCCGGCAGGCGGCCCTCCCGGGAAAGTATCTGCTCCCGGCTCTCCCGGCCGATAACCGACTGAAGCTCCCGCACCATGGAGGGATACGGATGCGGACCCGCCACCGTGCCCATCAGGTAATAGGTGTCCCGGACGTTGGTGATCCAGTCCCGCAAAGCCTCGTTCAGCGCGTCCTTTAACGTGCAGCTCCCCGACTCGACCGGCCGGACCTCTGCGCCCAGAAGCTTCATCCGGAAGACGTTCAAGGACTGGCGCTCGATGTCCTCGGTGCCCATGTAAACCACACAGTCCATGCCGAAGCGCGCCGCCATGGTGGCGGTGGCCACCCCGTGCTGACCCGCGCCCGTCTCCGCCACTATGCGCGGCTTCTTCATCCGCCGGGCCAGGAGAGCCTGACCGAGGGTATTGTTCACCTTGTGGGCGCCGGTGTGGCAGAGGTCTTCCCGCTTCAGGTAAATCCGGGCGCCGCCGGTCTCCTCGCTCAACCTTTCGCAAAAGTAAAGCGGCGTGGGCCGGCCCACATAGTCGGCCAGGTAGTAAGCGAACTCCGCTTGAAAGCCGGGCTCCGGCCAGTAGCGCTGCCAGGCCCGGATGAGCTCCCGCAAGGCCGGCACCAGGGTCTCGCTTACGTAGCTGCCTCCGTAATCGCCGAACTTGCCTTCTTCAGTCGGCATCTTTTACCGCCTTTAAAAAGTCGAGCATCTTCTGATGGTCTTTCTTTCCCGGCTCCGACTCTATCCGGGAGGCCGCGTCCACGCCCCAGGGCTTTACCGTTTGGATGGCCTCTCTCACGTTCTCTGCATCAAGGCCGCCGGCCAGCCAGAGCTTCTCGCATGAATCACGGGCCTCCACTGCAAGCTCCCAGTCCACTGTAACACCGGAACCACCGTAACCGCTCGTCCGGCTGTCTACCAGGTGTCCCCACGTATGAAACTCCTTCATGCCGGAAAGGTCCGACCTTTCAGACAAAGGGAAAGCCTTGATTACCGGACGGACCAGGCGGCGGCAAAAAGCAGCACCCTCGTTGCCGTGAAGCTGGATGATCTCGATACCGGCCCGGTCGCAGATTTCCTCGATGGTGTCTGCGTGTTCGTTCACGAAAACCCCCACCGTCTGCACCAAGCCCCGCAAATCAAACATGATGCTCCGGACCGTGTCCGGGTCCACGTAACGCGGAGAAAGAGGATAAAAGTTAAAACCAAGATAATCCGCGCCCCCGGAAACCGCGACCTCGGCATCTTCCCGGTTCGTGATACCGCATACCTTGACCTTCGTGCCCCTCTTCATGACCTCTTAACTTCCCGGCCCTCTATAAAACTCTTAATAAGAGTATCTCCAGGCTTTCAGCTTATCAGTAAACCAGCGACCGCAAGGCCGCGCCTTCGTCCCGCTCCCGCATCAGAGCCGTCCCGATCAAAAAACCGGATACGCCCGCGGCAAGCAGTTCGTCCAGCATCCCCGCATCCGACAAACCGCTTTCACTTATGAGCGAAGCACCCGCCGGAACATGTGGCAACAGCGACAGGGTCCTCTCCACCGACACGCTGAAGTCGGACAGGTCCCGGTTGTTCACTCCCAGCAATGCCGGCGGCGGCGTAAGTTGCAACGCCCGCTCCAGGTCCTTTCGATCATGGACCTCTAACAGGACCTCCAGGCCCAGCGAAAGCGCCGTCGTGTACAAGCGTTGTAAAAGACCGTCCGCGAGTATCCGTACAATAAGCAACATGCAGTCCGCGTCCCATGCCGCGGTCTGTTTTACCTGCACTTCATCAATAATAAAATCCTTGCGCAGAACGGGCAAGTCACAGGCTTCCCTCGCTTCGGCAAGGTGCGTAAGCGAGCCCTGGAAGAACTCAGTATCGGTAAGCACCGATATGCACCGCGCGCCCGCATCAGCATAGGCCCGGGCTATGGACGCAGGCCGGAAGTCCTCTCTGATCACGCCTTCGGAAGGAGACGCGCGTTTTATCTCGGCGATCACGGGCCGGCCGAGGCGTTCCCTGTCCATAACAGCCGCGCGGAAACCTCGGGCGGGCGAGGCTTTGGAAGCCGTGCTTGCACCTTCGGCCTTTATCGCCTCGACCTCTTTTTGCTTGCGGGCGATGATCCTGTCCAGGACGGTGCCGGTGGAAACGATCTCAGACATGGTTCTTACTGGTTGGATATCCGGACCAGCTTGTCAAGGCATTCCATGGCCCGGCCGGAAGCTATGGAGTCCTGCGCGGCCTCTACACCGTCGGAGAGGCTTTTCGCTTTCCCGCTTACATAAATGGCCGCACCCGCGTTCAGGACCACTGCATCTCTTTGCGGGCCTTGCCGGTTTTCGAGTACCCCTCGCAGAACCAGCGCGTTTTCTTTGGGGTCCCCTCCGGCCAGGTCTTCTTTATTATGAGTTTTCAAACCCGCGTCCTCCGGAGATATGTTGTAGGTCCGGACCTCGCCGTCCTTGAGCTCGGAGACGCGGGTCATGCCGCTCACCGTGATCTCGTCCATGCCGTCCGATCCGTGAACCACCAGGGCCGCTTCCGACCCCAGGTTCTTGAGAACGTTGACCATGACCTCTGTCAGTCCGGGATCGAACACTCCGAGCAGTTGCCTGGTTGCTCCCGCCGGGTTGGTTAAAGGACCCAGCACGTTGAATATGGTCCGCATGCCCATCTCGCGTCTCGGTCCGATCGCGTGCCGCATAGCTCCGTGCAGGGCGGGCGCGAACAGAAAACCTATGCCCGCCTCGAGAAGACAGGCCTCGACCACTGGCGGGCCTGCCTCGATGTTGACACCAAGGGCGGCCAGCACGTCGGCGCTGCCGCAGGCGCTGGAAGCCGCCCGGTTGCCGTGCTTGGCCACGATGAGACCGGCGGCGGCGGCCACGAACGCCGCGGCGGTGGAGATGTTAAAAGTAAGGGAATGGTCGCCCCCGGTGCCGCAGGTATCTATGCAGGGGCCGGGCGGTTTGATCTTGCGGGCCTTGTCGCGCATGACCATGGCGGCGCCGGTTATCTCTTCCACGGTCTCGCCTTTCATCCGGAGGGCCATGAGAAAGGCCCCGATCTGGGCGGGAGAAGCCTCCCCCTCCATGATTAGGTCCATGACCGAAACCATACGCTCGCGCTCCAGGTCTTTGCCGGAAGCCAGGTCAGCCAGTGCTTGTTTGATCATGACCGTCTCCATGCAAAAAGTGTAAGTAGTAGAGCTGCCGAGCTACTCAGCCGCACTCGCCTCCCCTTCCGGTTAGTATCTCCAGGCCGTGGGCAAGGGCCGGCAGGACCGCTTGCAAAGATTCCCGCACGCCTTTCTCGCTGCCGGGCAGATTTATAATAAGGCTTTGATATCGGATGCCGGAGACTCCGCGGGAGAGCATGGCCCGGGGGGTGTTCTCAAGCCCCTTCTGCCGCATGGCCTCGCTTATGCCGGGCGCAAACCTGTGGATGACCTCGCTGGTGGCCTCCGGTGTAAGGTCCCGCCGCGCAAAGCCGGTCCCGCCGGTGGTTACTACAAGGTCGAGCTTATCCAGATCGCACCATGCAGAAAGGGTCTGTTTTATCCTTTCCTTGCTGTCCGGGCAGACCTCTCTTTTTTCCACCCGGAAGCCGGCATCCTCCAATAAGAGAGCGGCAGCGTCGCCGCTCCGGTCTTCTCTCGCGCCCTTCGCGCCTTGATCGCTTACGGTCAGCACTCCCGCTTTATATGCGAACTCGTTCATAAAAAAACCCCGGTTTTAAATCCTTAGCTTGCGCCCGCTTAAAAGTTCCAGTGTCTTGTCAAGCTTACAATGTGCGAGCGACTTTAGTCGCGACTGACCCAGCTATAACAAAAAAATTTGTCTTGTAAGCGACAAAAATCGCTTGACAAAGCTTCAGCCGCCGATGCGGGACATGCCGCGGCCGGAGGCGTTGAAGCAGGCCGCGTCCTGGTCCGGCTTTTTTGATACGGCGTAAAGGAATATCTGTTTCAGCTCTTCGTCGGATGCTCCCTTGCGGAGAGGCCCCTTGATGTCTATCTCGGTGCTTCCGGCCAGGCAGGGCCGGAGCATTCCTTCCGGCGTGAGCCGCATCCTCTGGCACCACTTGCAGAAGGGGCTGCTCAAGGGAGAAATAAAGCCGATCTTTCCTCCGCCCGGAAGGCGATACACCCGCGCCGGCCGGCCCGGTTCGATACCCGCTTCGGGAGTCAGCTCTCCGTACTCGGCCTCGATCCGCTCTTTGAGCACGGAAGAAGGCACGAATTCCTCGCTCGGCATTCCGCAGTGGGGCCGCAGTGCCCGGTTTACCAGGGGCATCTGTTCTATGAACCGGACTTCGAGGCCCTCCCGGTCGGCCAGGCGGACGAAGTCCGAAACCTCGCCGTCGTTCTCTTCCGGCACCACCACCGCATTTATCTTCAAGGGTGTAAGGCCCGCTTCCTTCGCCGCCCGGACGCCGTCGAGCACGCGGTGAAGCCACGGCCGCCTGGTCATTCTCTCGTACCTGTCCGGCTTCAAGGTGTCGAGACTCACGCTTACCCGGTGGAGCCCGGCCTCTTTTAATGGCCCGGCCATCTTCTCCAGAACCACGCCGTTGGTGGTCATGGGCAGTTCCTTGATGCCGGGAATAGCAGCCATTCGCCTTACCAGCTCGAGCACGTTCTTTCGAACCAGGGGCTCTCCGCCGGTAAGCCGGACCTTGGTGACTCCAGCGGAGACAGCGACCCTTACCACTCTCTCGATTTCCTCGAAGGTCAGTATCTCCTCCGCAGGCAAAAGCGGTATGCCTTCCGGCGGCATGCAGTAGATGCAGCGAAGGTTGCACCGGTCGGTAATGGAGACCCTTAATGTGTCCACGTTTTTCAAGAACATCCTCGCAGGACAATCTCGGCCGGCCCTCCCGGCTCATGCGCCAATGTCTGTGCTCGCAAAAGTGCGCCGAGTTTTTCCATGTTTTATTTTAACTTGATCCTGGTATTTAGAAAAGGAAGAGAGAAAGCGACTCCTCACATCCTTACCCGGACGTGCAGCTTTATCTTCGAGTCCCCGATATGAATCACGTCCTTGTCGCGGAGCTTTACTGCGCTTACATAGCGGTTATTGAGGCGGGTGCCGTTTGCAGATGCCAGGTCTTTTATGGTCATCTTGTCCTTGTTGTGTATCTCCACCTGGCAGTGCCGATTGGAGACCTTGGGATCGTCCGTAACAAAGTCGGCCTGCTTGCCCCTGCCGATGATGGTGGACCTGCGGGCGAGCTTGAGCTTTTTTCCCTTGTCCGGCCCTTCTATGACCTCGAGGGCCACGGCAAGATTATCGGGAAGCTCGGGGTTTAAAAGAGGCTTTTCCACCACCGTAGGCTCGTCTTCCTCGGGGACGGGCTCTTCGCTCTCTTGTAACTGCTCGTTGTAAAAATCGGCGTACCTGTCTTCCACCATGGAAAGCATAAACACTGTGTCTCCCACCTGGATTTCGTCCAGGTTATAAACGCGGGAGCTCTCCACCGGCTCGCCGTTTACAGCGGTGCCGTTAGTGCTGTTATTGTCCGTTACAAACAGCTTTCCTCCCACGTACTCGAGCACGGCGTGTTTGCCGCTTACGGTGGGATCGGAGAGCTTGACGTCCGCGTCCTTCCTGCCCAGGGTGGTGCGGGAACGCTTGATCTCGAACTTTGCTCCCTTGTCCGGCCCTTCTACTACCTCGAGGGTCACCAGGAGCCCGCCGGGGAGGGACGCTTCCCCTGCCCTCTCTTTAAGGCTTCCACTTATTGTTTCATCGCGATCGGTCATCCCAAACTCCGTTACTACTCTGATTATAACTCAGTGCCGCTTATTTTTGCCAGAAACTTGGCGGTCCGGGCATGTCCGTTTTCTCGGGCCAGCTCCAGTGGTGTCCGTCCTTCTCGGTCGAGGACATCCCGCCGGGCTCCCTTCTTGATCAACAACTTCACCGTTTCCAGCTCGCCCGCGGCCGCGGCTTTGTGCAAAGGAGTACTGCACCGGTCATCCTTTGCGTTAAGGGGCGAGCCGTTTTCGATCATCATTTTTACTATCTCGATGTTGCCGGTTTCAGCCGCCGGGTGCAACGGTGTCTGTGAAGAAGCGTTCCTCTCTCGCGCAAGCTCCGGGTTTTTCGCGAGGAGCTTCTCGACAGCGGCTGTGTCTCCTTGGGCTACGTGCTCATGGATCGTTTTGGGAGGCTCGAGCACCAGGTAACTCGCCGTTACAGCAACCACCAGCACGGAAGCCACCCCGTAGAGAAAAGGATGGACCTTGCGGGCACGACCTGCGGCGATCTGCAGGAGCGGCCAGGAAATAAAGCCAGCCACCAGCCCCTTGGAGATGCTGTAAGTAAGCGGCATGAGAATGATGACCAGAAAGGCGGGAGCCGCTTCGTAAAAGTCGGTCCAGTTGATCTTCACCACGCTGGTCATCATGAGCGCCCCCACCAGGATGAGTGCGGGAGCGGTCACCATGTCCACCGCCAGCAGAGAAACCAAAGGATGGAAAAATATGGCGACCTCGAAAAGAAGCGCAGTGACCAGGCTGGCAAACCCGGTGCGGGCACCTGCCGTTACCCCGGCGGTGCTTTCCACGTAGCTGGTGGTGGTGGAAGTGCCCAGGAAGGCGCCGGCGATGGTCCCGAAGGCGTCCGCGGACAGGGCACGGGTGGCCCTCGGCAGTTTGCCGTCTTTTATGAGCCCGGCCTTTTCCGAGACGCCTATAAGGGTCCCCACCGTATCAAAAAGGTCGAAAAACAGAAGCACGAATACCAGGGCTATCCATTCCCATCTTGCGAACACCCCCATCACATCGAGCTTGAAAGCGGTGGTGCTTATGTCGGGAGGAAGGGCCACCACAGCGTTGGA
>JAWOBU010000141.1:0-13544 GCA_046484135.1 bacterium | reverse complement strand
CCGTCAAGGGCAACGAGTACATGGGCCCGGTTTATTTCGCGGGCATTATGGACGCCGCCCTTTCTAAACTTCTCCAATTCAACCCTGTCCTCCTCAGTCAAAACCAGTTCTCTCTGACGCATGATCATCTCCTCCTTTAATAGATCATACGTCCATTGTAATGTTGCGTTATTTATGTGTCAAGTTACTAGCTGAACGATTCCCTCCAAAGCCGCAGTGGTTTGTTCCGGTCTTTTAATAATATATCCCACCATCAGCAGAGCGATCACGACTGCAATTATTTCCTTTTTCATCTTGCCTCCTTCCTTGTTTCTGCCTCCATGCAGAGTGGGGGTAAGTTCTTTATAATTAAGTTTATTTTCCGGCTTTTCTTCCAAGGCTAAGCATTCATGATTGTTTTCCTGCTCTCGAGTTCCGGAGCACCATACCTGCCTCAAAATTCCCAATCTATTAAGAATGCCCTTATTACTGCCATAGCCCCGAACAGAAGTCAACCTGAAATGGATATGGATTATTTATGATTTTGAAAACAGGAGGTTGGGTGTTGGTGAGCCTGCTTCCGGGCGGGTGTTAAAAAAGGTAAGGGGAGTGTAACGTTTTTGCTGTATATATAGGGGATCGTATCCACGAAGGGCGGGGAGGAAGAGGGTTTCACGCAAAGGCACGCAGACGCGAAGGGGAGAGAAGAAGAGATTTATTGCTCGGAAGAGAACTCGCCCGGCTGATTTTTGAACAAGAGAAATCGTTGCGGCATGGCGTCGTTGCGTTTAGGGCCGGGCTTCCGCCTGGCGGTCCGGGGGGCGTTGCGTTTAAAACCATCCTGAGCCAAAAGCACCCGGATAGGCTATCCTGGGTACTGGAAGGTATTTCTCTGTCCAAGAGCTCTCGCCCGTAAGTTCAGCAAGGCATCTATACCGCCCGGAGTAGAAAAATGGCCTGAAAATGCCATGTCCATGCCATGACCGTGCAAAAACCGCCTGTTTTATTTATCAATATGTGGACGATTTGTTAAGTTAGACCTCAAGATAAGGTATCCTCCAAAAATAATTTAAATTTTTTGAAAAAAGTGCTTGACATCTGCTGTCCAGTAATGGCATTATAAAGGTGTATTACTGTCATGTAGAAGGCAGATTATGGTGTTTAGGCTAGTAAACGGGTAGGCTTTTAGCGGGACCATAAGGACCCGGAGGGAAACAGCGGGAATGTTCAGAGGATTTTTCGAGCACTCCATTAACAACCAGGGCCGGGTAAGCCTGCCGTCCAGGTTCAGGCAGACCCTGGAGGTGCTCTATACCCGCAAGCTCATCCTGGTGGGACTTCCGGACCGGATCGAGGCCTATCCGGAAGAGCTTTACAAGGAGAAGGAAAAAGAGGACATGAACCTCCCAGCGGACGACCCTCGTGTGCTCCAGTACCTTGCGGTCCAGCACCACAACGTGTGGGAGGTTGACATTGACCGTCAGGGCCGGATGCTTCTTCCGCCCAAGCTGCGGGAGGAGCAGGGCATTTCGAGCGACATTGTTTTCGTGGGTTTGATGAACCGGATCATGATCTTCACGCCGGAGCAATGGAAAACGTTTATCGAGGACGCCAAATCGAAGCACGAGGAGAACAGTCTGCTGGTTTCGAGGCTCAGGCGACCGGACTTGGAACAGGGCCATGAAGGCCAGGTTCCATGAGCCGGTGCTGGACTCGGAGGTTATAGAGTTTCTTGCTCCCGGGGACGGCAAAGTGATGGTAGATGCCACTATAGGAGGAGGCGGTCACGCGAGAGCGGTTCTGGACCGGCCCGGCCCCGGGGGCGGGATGATCGAGAAGCTGATAGGGATTGACCTGGACCCGGAGGCCCTCGATTTTGCGGCCGGAAGGCTGAAAGAGGACCAGAGCCGGGTTTCCCTGCACCAGGGCTCTTTCGACGACCTTCCCGGCATCCTGGCAAAGGAGGGCTTGGAGCAGGTGGACGGCGTGCTCCTGGACCTGGGGGTTTCCCTGCACCAGTTGACGAAGCCGGAGCGGGGCTTCGGTATCAGGGAGGACGGCCCCCTGGATATGCGCATGGACCCCGGTGCCGGCGAGAGCGCGGCCGATCTTTTGAAGAGACTGGGCGAGAAAGAGATGGCGGACCTTATTTATAAATACGGGGAAGAGAGGTTCTCGAGGCGCATCGCCCGGGCCATAGTGCAAAGCCGGGAAGAGGGCCGGCCGGTAACGACCACGGGGGAGCTTTCGCGGCTGGTGGAAAGAACGGTGTCCGGGAAGAAGGAAAAAATCCACCCGGCGACCCGGACTTTCCAGGCGCTCCGGATCGCGGTGAACCGCGAGCTTTCCCGGCTTGAGAAGGCGCTTTACGATATCCCGGGCCTTCTCGCTCCGGAGGGTCGTGCGGTGATTATCTCCTATCATTCTTTGGAGGACCGGCGGGTGAAGCAGAGCTTTCAAAAGGAAGCGAAAGGATGTACCTGTCCGCCCGGCCAGCCGGTCTGCACCTGCGACGCACGGCCCCGCTTGCAGGTTTTGACCCGTAAACCGGTCCGGCCCGGCCAGGACGAGATCAGAAGGAACCCGGCCGCCCGGAGCGCGCGCCTGCGGGCCGCCCGTAAGCTTTATGAAAAAGCGGAAGAGGGAAAGCCATGAGCTCGACTACCATGACCAGGCCGGTGGTAAAATCCTCCACCTCCTCCCTGGAGAGACAGCGGATGAGGGGCTGTTCCACCCGGACCTGCATCGTGGTCATCATGGTGGCCGCACTTTTGTCTGCTTCCATCCTTTTTTACGTATGGTCGCGCACCCAGATGGTGGAACAGGGATACGCCATGTCCGAGCTGAGCCGGGAGATCGAGGAGCTGAAGGTGGAGCGGGAAAGACTGAAGAGCACTGCGGCAAGCCTCCGTTCTCCGGAGCGTATCGAGTCCATAGCCAAACAGGAGCTGGCCATGCAGTTCCCGGTCCAGGAGCAGATAAAGAACGTGGAGTACGAAAAAGAGGGCGAGGAGTCTTACCAGGCCGTGGCTTCCAGGCAACGGGAAAGGAGGGCGGACAAAGAAAACTGAGGTTCGGGCCCTGCGTCGTCCATCGGGGAAGCGGAGTTCTTGTGGACGCGGAGGAAAGGTTACCGGGGATGCCCTTGTTTGTCTTATCCCATCGCTGCCTGTAAATCCCCGGCGACCCGTTGATGCTCTTAAGCCGGCTGATCAGTAAGCGGATGCTCTTTAGGCGCTTGTGGTCTCCGGTGGACGGCGGAGGACCTGAACCGGACCGGGAACGAAAACTCCGGTCAGGAAAGGGCATAAGATATGGAAAATAGTATGGCCAGGGGCTTGAAAAAGCGCATCACCACGATCCTGGCCTTGATCGGGGTCGGTGCGGCGGTCATACTTGCGCGCGGCGTCCAGCTTCAAATCATCCAGTCTCCCGCACTCAAGGAGGAAGCAGCCAGCCAGCACCAGCAGACCATCACGCTCCAGGCGGAGCGGGGGGCCGTTCTGGACAACCAGGGCGAAGCTCTGGCAGTGTCCAGCATGAAAAAGACCCAGGTCTTTGCCAGGCCGAGAAAGGTCCGGGAGCCGGTAACCACCGCCCGAAAGCTGGCCCGGGTGCTGGGGCTTCCCAGCGGGCCGCTGGCGGAAAAGCTCTCCAGCAAAACCAAGCCCTTTATATGGATCGAAAGATACGTACCCGAGGACCGGGCCGAGGAAATCGAGCGGCTCAACCTGCCGGGCATAGGCGTGTTTCCCGCGCTCCGGCGTTATTATCCTCCCGGGTCGCTGGCGGCCAATGTGCTGGGATTCACCGGCATCGAGGGACAGGGACTCGAGGGAATCGAGTATTACTATAACGAAACTTTAAGCGGGGGAACCCTCCGCATCTGGCAGGAAAAGGACGGCAAAGGGAACCCCATCTTCCTGTCCAAAAAGAGCGGGGCTCATGCAGACCTGTCCGGAAAGCAGGGCTCCCGGGGGCTTTACCACAGCCTTACCCACGTGAACTCGAGGGGCAGCTCCATAAAGCTTACCATATGCCGGCCGCTCCAGTACGTGGTGGAAAGACAGCTTAAAAAGGCGATGAAAAAGACGGGGGCCAAGGCCGGATGTGTGCTGGCCATGGAACCGCAAACCGGAAGGATACTGGCCATGGCATCATGGCCGACCTTTGATCCCAATAACTTCCGCGACTACAGCCAGAAAGAGTTCCGCAACAGATGCGTGCTGAACTCCTACGAGCCGGGCAGCACCTTCAAGGTCTTTACCGCGGCCGCCGCGCTTGAACACCGGGCCGTATCTCCCCGCGAGAGGTTCTATTGCGAGAACGGGGCCTACCTTCTGGGAGGCGAGACCATAACCGATACCAAGGCCCACGGCTTTCTGGACGTGTCCGAGATCATAACCTACTCCTCCAATATCGGGGCCAGCAAGATAGGAGAGAGGCTGGGCAAAAAGAGGCTTTATCAATCCATAAAGGACTTCGGGTTCGGGAAAAAAACCGGTATTGATTTTCCGGGCGAGGCCCCCGGCCTGGTCAGGCATTATAAAAAATGGTCCCAGGTGGCGGTGGGGACCATCAGCTTCGGCCAGGGCATCGCCGTTACCCCCTTGCAAACGGCAGCCGCGCTGTCAGCCATAGCAAACAAGGGAGCGCTCATGAAGCCGTACCTGGCGGAGTACGTCATCCTGCCGGACGGATCGGAAAAAAGAATTAATCGGCCCCGGAAGGTAAGGCAAGTGGTGTCCCCGGAAGTGGCCATGCTCATGACCGAGTACATGAAGATGGTGGTCTCACCGGAAGGCACCGGCTCGCGGGCAGCGGTACCCGCCTACTCGGTGGCCGGAAAGACCGGCACCGCCCAGAAGCCCAAGGAAAACGCCCGCGGCTATGCGGAAGGAAAGTACCTCTCGTCCTTTATGGGGTTCCTGCCCGCTTCCGAGCCGCGCCTCGCTCTGGTGGTGGTGGTGGACGAGCCCGGCTCCGGAAAGCCTTACGGCGGCGAGGTGGCCGCGCCCGTGTTCCAGGCCATAGCCAGGAAGGCCATGATCCTTTTGAAAGTGCCTGCGGAAGAAGAAATGGCCGCCTTCCAAAGGGACAACAGGGAACTCGAGTTTTCCGAATCATCCCATTTCGCCCGGTTAAGGAAATGGGAGAAGAAAAGGGAATGGAAAGAGAACTCGGACCCCCGGCAGCCCGGAAACATGCAGATGCCCGACCTGCACGGCCTTACCCTGCGCCGGGCGCTGGAGGAGATTGCCGAGCTTCCCGTACAGGTCGAGGTCATCGGCACCGGACTCGTAAAAGCACAAAGCCCTTCACCTGCAACCAGGCTCGGCCAGGGAGACATCGTAAGGATCAAGCTGGAGGCCAGGCTATGAAAGCGATACGACCGGCCAAGCTTTCCGAGCTCATGGAGGCCGTGCCCGGTGCGTCCTGCGAGGGAGACCCGGAGGTAGTGATCACAGGCATTCATTACGACTCTCGGAAGGTTAATGGCGGGGACCTGTTCGTGGCAGTGCCCGGCACCAGGCAGGACGGGGCCGCTTTCGTACCCATGGCTTTTGAAAACGGAGCCGCGGCAGTGCTGGCGGAGAAGCCGGTAAAAGGCATGCCCACGCTTGTCGCCCCCGGCGTGCGGATGGCCATGGGCATTATAGCCGGAAGGCTCGCAGGTCGGCCCGACCTCGAAATGGACCTCTTCGCCATAACCGGGACCAACGGCAAGACCACGGTATCATATCTTGTCGAGTCCATGTTCAAGGCCGCGGGAGAGCGACCCGGAGTGGTGGGCACGGTCAACTACCGGGTTGAAGATGAAAAGTTGCCGGCGGAAACCACGACCCCCGAGTCGGTGGACATCTTTGAGACGCTCTCCTGGATGCTGGCAAAACAGGCCCGCCGGGTGGTCATTGAAGTAAGCTCCCATGCACTCGACCAGATGCGGGTGTCAGGATTACGTATTTCCAGGGCGGTTTTTACCAACCTCTCCCGCGAGCACCTCGACTACCACCGCGACCTGGAAGAGTACTACCAGGCCAAAAAGAAGCTCTTTTCCGAGGTCATAAAAGGCGGGTGGCGCGAGCCGCTCCGGGAAGAGGACACGCCGCTTGCAGTAATCAACCTGGACGAGGAACACGGGACAAGGCTGGCGCAAGAGCTGGGCGAGGGTGTCAATATCGCGGGTTACGCCGTGCATAACCCGGAGGCGGAGAACCGGGCCCTGGACGTGCACACCAGCATGGAAGGATGCAGGTTCACCTTCCGGGCGAAAGACGGGGGTCTCGAGCTGTCTTCGCCCCTCTTGGGAGCGCACAACGTGGAGAACATACTGGCCGCGGCGACGCTGGCAAAGGCCGCGGGCATTTCTCCGGAAGCGATTCAAAAAGGGGTCGAGTCTCTACCGAGCGTGCCCGGCAGACTCGAACCGGTGAAGAACCCTCACGGGCTTACGGTAGTGGTGGATTATGCCCATACCCCGGACGCGCTTTCGCACGCGGTCGAGGCCTGCGGGGCACTGGCCCCCGGCAGGTTGATCACGGTGTTCGGATGCGGTGGCGACCGCGACACCGGCAAGCGGCCGGAGATGGGAAAGATAGCGGTCTTTGGCTCGCACCTTTCCGTGGTGACCTCGGACAACCCCCGGACCGAGGACCCCCCCGGGATCATTGAGCACATCCTGGCCGGCGTCCGGGAGGCCGGCGGCCGGGAGATCGCTTGCGAAGAGCTGGAAGGGAACCCGGTTCCGGCGCTTGATATCACGGCACCGGCCTATACCGTGATACCGGACCGGAGCATGGCCATCCGGGCCGCGGTCAGGCTGGCCGAGCCGGGCGACATCGTGCTCATAGCCGGCAAAGGCCACGAGGATTACCAGATACTCGGCAGCCGGAAAATCCACTTCGACGACCGGGAAAAGGCGGCCGAGTTCATGGAAGAGAGGGAGCGGACTTGAAGATCAAAGCACAAGAAGCGGCCCGTATAGTAAAGGGCAGGGTGGTGTCCGGCCACGGCTCACGCACCGCCACCGGAGTGTCCACTGATACCCGGTCCTTACAAAAAGGGCAGGGCTTCATCGCCTTGCAAGGACCGAACTTTGACGGGCACTCTTTCATAAAAGACGCGGATAAAAAAGGCGCCGGCTGGATCATGGTACAAAAGGGCCGTGCACCCGCAGGGCAGCCTTCCGCCTCCGTGATCGAGGTCGAGGACACCTTGAAAGCGCTGGGAATGTTGGCGGCGCATCACCGGCAGCGCTTTGATATCAAGGTCGCGGCAATCACCGGCTCTTTGGGCAAAAGCACGGTAAAAGAGATGGCCGCGGCGGTCCTGTCCGCTAAAGGCAGGGTCATAAAGAACCGGGGCAACTTGAACAACCGGATCGGACTGCCCCACACCATCTTCAAGATAAACCGCGCGCATGATTACGCCGTGCTCGAGATGGGATGCAACGAGCCGGGCGAGATAGGAGAGCTCACCCGCATCGCCGCGCCCCACGCCGGACTCATAACCCGGGTGGCGCCGGTACACCTCGAAGGACTCGGCTCGCTGGAAGGCGTGGCCCGGGCCAAGACGGAGATGATAAAAAACCTGTCCCCCAAGGCCGCGTTTGTGCTGAACCTGGACGATCCGCTTATTAAGCGACATGCAAAGAGCTTCAAGGGAACCCGGATCGGGTTCGCCAGACAGGCCGACCGCAGGTTCCGGGGCGAACAGCTCTGTCTTGCCGGCATGGAAAAGGAGGTCATGGGAGGACGCCCCCGCATCCGCTTCGAGATCGAGCGGTGGAAACAGGGCAAGCGCGCCGGCAAGACGGTGCAATTCAGCTTGTGGACCCTGGCGCCTCACAACGCCATGAACGCCCTCGCGGCAGTAGCCTTGGGCCGCGTTTTTAAAGTGCCTCTAAAAGAGGCGTCGGAAAAGCTCCGCCGCTTCCGCGGACTGCCGGGGAGGGGAGAGGTGGTGCGCTCGAGCTCGGGCGCTTTCATTATGAACGACACCTATAACGCGAGTCCTCAGTCAGTGGCTGACGCACTTGCGACCATGTGCTGGTGGAAAGGACCCATGCGGGGAATAGCCGTCTTGGGGGACATGAACGAGCTGGGGAGTAAGTCTGAACAGTACCACCGCGAGGTCGGCCGCATGGTGGCCGGCGAGGGTGTTTCTTTGCTGGTGGCCAAGGGAGAGATGGGGAAAGCCATGGCGGATGAGGCGCGTGCCGCGGGCATGCCAAAGGACGCGGCAGTCGCGGTAAAGGACAACGCACGCGCTGTAGACATTCTTAAGAAGAGGCTTCGCAAAGGCGATTGGGTGCTGGTAAAGGGATCGAGGACCACGGCCATGGAAGAGGTCGTAAAAGCCATATCAGGATAAAAGAAGATGCTTTATTACCTGTTGCCGGACCTGGAGTCCACTATCGGTTTTTTCCGGGTGTTCCAGTTTATAACCGTACGCTCGGGTGTGGCCATGTTTACGGCTTTCGTGGTGGTGGTCATCTTCGGCAGGCGGACCATCGAGCGGCTCCGCAAGATGAAGCTGGACCAGACCATCCGGGAGGACGGGCCTCCCACCCACAAGATCAAGGTGGGGACTCCCACCATGGGCGGAGTGCTCATCGTTATCGCGGTGGCGGTGGCTTCGGTTCTGTGGGCGGAGCTCTTTAATCCCCTGGTCCTCAGCGTGCTCATGGTTACCGCGTCCTTCGGGGTCATCGGGTTCGTGGACGATTACTTAAAGATTAAAAGAAAAGACGCCAAGGGCTTTCGGGGAAGCTACAAGATCGTGCTCGAGACCGTGATCGTGCTGGCGGCGCTTCTTTTGCTCGCCTGGTCGGGAAAGGGAGATACCCAATTGTGGCTGCCTTTCTTCAAACAGATTACGCCCGACCTGGCATGGTTTTACGTCATCTTCGCACTGGTGGTCATACTGGGAAGCTCGAACGCAGTGAACATCACGGACGGACTGGACGGTCTGGCCATTATGCCCGTGGTTATGGTGATCGCGACCTACGGGGTCATCGCCTACCTGATCGGAAGGGAAGACACGTCCAGCTACCTCTACATACCCTATATTTACGGCGCCGGCGAGCTTACCGTGTTCGCGAGCGCGGTGATCGGGGCGGGGCTCGGGTTTCTCTGGTACAACTGCCATCCCGCCCAGGTTTTCATGGGCGACGTGGGGTCTTTAAGCTTGGGCGGGGCGATCGGCATGATGGCGGTCATAACCAAGCACGAGCTGGTATTGCTTCTGGTGGGCGGCATCTTCGTGGTCGAGGTCCTGTCCGTGATCCTGCAGGTAGGTTACTTCCGGATGACCAACGGCAAGAGGATACTGCTCATGGCCCCTCTACATCACCACTTCGAGCAGAAGGGCTGGCCGGAGGAGAAGGTCATAGTAAGGTTCTGGATCATCCAGGTGCTCCTGGTGCTGTCGGCGCTGGCGACTTTGAAGCTGAGGTAGTTAAAGTATGGACCTTGCGGGAAAGAACGTGGTGGTCATGGGCCTGGCAATGTCGGGCACGGCCGTGGTGCGCTTTCTTTCCCGCAGAGGGGCAAATATCACGGCGACCGACTTGAAAACGGAAGCCGACCTGGGCGGCCCTCTCGAGGAGATCAAGGACATCCGGGTCGAACTCGCCTTGGGAGGGCACCCGGACGAAATCTTCCTAAACGCCGACCTGGTGGTGGTAAGCCCCGGAGTGCCGCGCGACTCGCCGCCTTTGCAGAAGGCCCTGCAAAGGGGCATCGAGGTCGTCTCCGAGCTCGAGCTCGGGTTCAGGCATCTGGACGCGCCCGTTCTCGCGGTTACCGGGACCAACGGCAAAACCACCACCGTGTCCCTGGCGGGCGGGATAATGAAAAAGGCTTTGGGCGAGGACAACGTGTTCGTGGGAGGCAACGTGGGCACTCCCCTGGTACAAGCGTGCGACCGGGAGGTGCCCTGCCGCGCCGCGGTCATTGAGGTCTCGTCTTTTCAACTCGAGTTCGCAAAAACACTCAAGCCGAAAGCCGCGGTCATGCTGAACGTGAGCGCGGACCACCTGGACCGCTACCGCGATTTCCGGGACTATGCCGAAACCAAAAGCAGGATATTTTCGAACCAGGACAGCTCCGATTTCGCGGTGATAAACACGGACGACCCGGTCGCAAAGAACATGGTCCGGAACATAAACTCGTCCTTGATGACCGTAAGTCTTTCCCGCGAGCCACAGGGCCGCGGCATGTGGCTCTCCGGCGACGGCCTGTATTACCAGGGAGCGGAGGGCAAAGAGCTTTTTCTGGAGACCGGCCGGGTGCCGCTCGCGGGCAGGCATAACCTGGTGAACGTGATGGCCGCGGCCTGCGCTTGTTTTACCATGGGCGCGGAGCTTGCCGAGGCCCGCCGGGCGGTCGAGAGCTTTGCCGGACTTCCCCACCGCACCGAGCTGGTGGCGGAGATTGAAGGGGTAAAGTATTACAACGATTCCAAGGCGACCAACCCGGGCGCGGTGGAAGCCGCGGTGTCCGGCATGCCCGGCCCGCTCATCCTGCTTATGGGCGGCCAGGCCAAGGGATGTCATTTCCGCGAGCTTTCGGAGCGCATCCGCGGGAAGGTACGCCAGGTAATAGCTTTCGGAGAATGCAGGGACCAGTTGTCTTCCGAGATGAACGGCCTCCTTGTGCAAAAAGCCGAAGACATGGCAGAGGCCCTCTCGCTGGCCCGGAAAACGGCCGGGCCCGGCGACACGGTGCTGCTCTCGCCCGGCTGTGCCAGCTTTGACCGGTTCAACGACTACAAGCACCGGGGCGAGGTCTTCAAAGAGCTGGTAAAGGAGGACGCTCATGTGGATTGAACGAAACCTGCGCTTCGATCTGTGGCTCCTCCTTTCCGTGGTGTCGCTCACCTTCCTCGGAATAGTCATGATCTACAGCACCTCGTCCGTAACCGCCGGACAGCTCATGCACGGCGAGAGCGCCTATTTTTTGAAGAAACAGCTTCTGGCCGCCGGGCTCGGTGTCTCTGCCATGATAGCGGCCATGCACTTTAATCACGAGAAGCTTAGATGCTTTGTCTTTCCGCTCATGGTGATATCCATCGTTCTTTTAGTGCTGGTCCTGGTGCCGGGCATCGGGGTCGAGATCAAAGGCAGCCGTCGGTGGGTAAGCCTGGGGCCGCTCAACTTCCAGCCCTCCGAGCTGGCGAGGCTGGCTTTGGTCATATACCTGGCTTACTCGCTCAGCAAGAAGCAGGAGCAGATAAAGTCTTTCACTTACGGCCTGCTGCCTTATTTGATCATATCCGGCTTGATGATGGTCCTTATCTTTGTCGAGCCGGACATGGGAGGGGCGCTGACGCTGGGGATCATCCTTTTTGTCATGCTTTTTGTGGCGGGCGTAAAACTTCGGTACCTGTTTGGCTTGATGGTGCTGTCTATGCCAATGACCTTTTATTTCATAGCAAGCGCCGAGTACCGCTGGGAGAGGATGCTCGCAACCATCAACCCCTGGAAGTACCGCCACGACGCCGGCTGGCAGCTTGTCCAGTCTTTCCTCGCACTGGGCTCCGGCGGCATAACCGGCGCAGGGCTCGGGGAAGGACGCCAGAAGCTGTTTTATCTTCCCGACGCTCACACTGACTTCATCTTCGCAGTGGTCGGGGAAGAGCTCGGTTTGGCGGGAGTGGCCGCGGTGGTCCTGCTTTTTATTACCATTGCCGTGCGGGGAGGCTTGATAGCCCTTCGCGCTGATACCGGCTTCGGCACTCTTCTGGCTTTCGGGCTGACCATTATGATCGTGGTGCCCGCGTTTATAAACATGGCGGTGGTCATGGGGCTCGTACCCACCAAGGGACTGGTGCTTCCCTTTATAAGCTATGGAGGGTCGGCCCTGTGTATTTACCTGACTGCGGCGGGCATACTGCTTAACGTGTCCGCCCGGATGTACGAGCCGGGATGATGAAAAAGAGGATGATCATAGCGGGAGGCGGCACCGGCGGACACCTTTTCCCCGGCCTGGCCATAGCCTCCGAGTTCGTAAAGAGGAGCAGCGAGCACGAGGTCCTTTTTGTGGGAACAGCGCACGGCATAGAAGCGCGCGCGGTGCCGGAAGCGGGCTACAGGTTCGAGGCCATCCCCTCGCAAGGGATCGCCGGGAGAAGTTATATAGACCGGATCAAGGCCGCTCTCATAATCCCCTGGAGCGTTCTTTCCGCCCTGCGGGTGGTGGGCCGCTTTCAGCCGGACCTGGCCGTAGGGGTCGGCGGTTACGTGTCCGGCCCGGTGCTGCTGGCGGCCCGGCTTCGCGGCGTGCCCTGCGCCATTCACGAGCAGAACGCAGTGCCCGGCTGGACCAACCGCATCCTGGGCCGCTTCTGCCGCGCGGTGTTCGTAAGCTTTGAAAAGGCCTCCGAGCGGTTCCCCCGGGCCGCCCGAAAGGGCAGGGTGTTCGTTGCCGGCAACCCGGTAAGGAAAGACATACTCGAGTTCCTACAGAACCGGAACCACGCTTCGCAGGACCGGCCGGGAACCGACGCCGGGATACTGGTCGTGGGCGGCAGCCAGGGAGCGCACGGCTTGAACCTGCTCATGGCGGACGCACTGGTAGAGCTTTCCCGCAACCGCGGGCACCGCCTCAAGGTCAGGCACCAGTCCGGCGAGCGGGACGCGCCGGAGCTTAAAGCGAAGTACGAAAAGGCCGGGCTGGAAGTCTCGGTCGAGCCTTTTATAAAGGAGATGGGAGATGCCTACCTGGAGGCCGACCTGGTGATCTCTCGCGCCGGCGCCGGAGCGGTGGCCGAGATTGCGCTGGCAGGTAAGCCTTCCATACTCGTGCCTTTCCCATACGCCGCAGGAGACCACCAGGCGGACAACGCCCGGGTGCTGGTGGACGCGGGGGCGGCGCTTATGTTCCGGGAAGGGGAGACGGACTCCCACTCTGTTGCGGAAGCCGTCTCGTCCCTGCTTGAGAACGAGGAGAAGAGAAGGGACATGGCTGAAAGGGCGCAGGAGGCGGCCCGGCCGGAAGCGGCCGCGGAGATAGTGGAGCATTGCCTGGCGATCATGGAAAGTTCGTAAAAGGCGTTTATGGACAATGAAACACCGGATAAAAAAAGTTCACTTCGTGGGGATCGGCGGAATCGGCATGAGCGGTATCGCCGAGGTCCTTTTAAACCTGGGCTTCGAGGTGAGCGGCTCGGACCTGCGGGAGTCGGCCACAGTCGAGCGGCTCCGGGGCCTGGGCGGAGAGGTGACAACAAGGCACGCGCCCGAGAACGTGGGAGGCGCTGACGTTGTTGTCATAAGCTCGGCGGTCAAGGCGGACAACCCGGAAGTGGTTGCCGCCCGCTACCACGGCATTCCGGTGATTCCCCGCGCCGAGATGCTGGCCGAGCTGATGCGCATGAAACGGGGGATCGCCGTGGCCGGCTCCCACGGAAAGACCACCATCACTTCGATGATCGCATCGGTCATGGCCAACGCCGGGCTGGACCCCACCGCCATCATCGGCGGCAAGCTCGAGCTTTTCGACTCGAACGCCAAGCTGGGACAAAGCGAGTGGATGGTGGCCGAAGCCGATGAATCGGACGGC
>JAWOBU010000069.1:0-7122 GCA_046484135.1 bacterium | reverse complement strand
AGTGTAAAACTTTTTGGGTCTACAAGCTTTTTCATTTTTAAATCTCCCGGCAACAAAAAGCATAAGTGCGGCACAGTCTGATATTTTATTCAAGCCGTTTCTGCAATTCCCTTATACC
Organism: bacterium; assembly: GCA_046484135.1. Lineage (GTDB taxonomy): Bacteria > RBG-13-61-14 > RBG-13-61-14 > RBG-13-61-14 > DATKZS01 > CAYQTK01. Next base: position 7,004 of record JAWOBU010000069.1, on the reverse strand, counting down.
GTCTGTTACTGCTTTTGAAGAAATAGTTGCTCCGGTTATAGCGTCAATTTTTCCTTCAGGATGGATGCCGGTGGACTGCGCTATCACGGCGAGGCCCCCATTATAAGCCAGCTTGTCAACCAGGGATTGATGGAGGCCACGGCCTATCACCAGAGGCCCTGCTTTGAAGCGGCAATGACGTTTGCGCAGACCGAGGGCCACATCGTTGCTCCCGAGGCCTCGCACGCGGTCAAGGCCGCCATAGACGAGGCATTGAAGGCCAAGGAGGAGGGCAAGGAAAAGGTCATCCTGTTCAACAACTCCGGACACGGACACTTCGACCTGGCAGCCTATGCGTCCTACCTGGCCGGCGAGCTCGAGGACTACGAGCATCCCGAAGACAAGATAAAAGAAGCCCTGTCCAAGTTGCCCCAGGTAAACATGTGAAGAACACCGTCTTGTTCATGAACGGACCGGTGGCGGAGAACCCGCTGCCGGTCTTTTTTTCCTGCCGGAAGGAAAAGGAGCCGGCTGATGCACCGGCAAAGGACACTTGATATGCGTTGTTACAGGCTTTCGGAATGCTCTTTTAAGCGGGGGTAAAGGCCGTCCGCCCGTTTGCGTTCCCGGGGTTTGTCTGTTACCTTGAGAGCTTAAAAAAGGCGGAGTTAGCGTGCAAAGCTTTTGCAAACATATGATGTCAAAAGCCGGGACCGCAGCATGGTTCCGGCGGTTTTTACTGGTAGGGGTCCTGTCTCTTTGCTACAGCGTACCTGCTTTTTCCCAGGAGATCGGCGAGATACGGATCGAGGGCAACCGGTTCCTGGAAGAGGAGACGGTAAAGTCTTACCTGTCCGCCAAGGAGGGGGACTCCTACGATCCCGACAAGATAACCTCTGATATCCACGCCCTTTACGATTCCGGGTTTATAAAGGACGTGGTGGTGGAAAAGACTTACACCACCGACACCGGCCGGCCGCGACTGCTCCTCATCTACCGCATCACGGAGAAGCCCGTGGTGAAAGAGGTCCGCTTCGAGGGCGCGGACCACCTGACGGAAGACGAGCTGGACTCCATCTCCGACATCAAGGACCGTTCGGTCTACGACCCGGCCAAGGTCCGGAACGTGCGTTACAAGCTTTTGGAGGAGTACGCCAAGCAGGGCTATTTCATGGCCAAGGTGGACGTAGAGGTAAAAGAGCTCGGGCCGAAGCAGGTGGAGGTCATCTTCTGGATTCAGGAAGGCAAAAAGCCGGTGGTGGGCGAGGTCAACTTTTACGGCAACGAAGAGATATCCGACCGGAAGTTAAAGCGCTACATGAAGACCAAAGAGGAGGGCGCCTTTGTGGCGAAGAAGTACAGCCAGGAGGACTGGGAGCGGGACCAGTACCTTTTGGACTACTTCTACGAGGACCGGGGATATCTCGAGTCTTCCTTTACTCCCTCGGAAAGGGCCCTGACCGAGGACCGCCGGTACGTTGAGCTGGGAGTAGGCATAGAAGAAGGCCCCCAGTACAAGGTGGGAGAAATCCAGGTTACCGGCGACCTGTTGATACCCGAACAAGAGATCATGGAAGGGTTTAAGCTCGAGAGCGGAGACATCTTCAGGAAGAGCTACCTGATGAAGGACAGCCAGTACCTGCACGACCTGTACGGGGTGGAAGGGTACGCCCTGGCCCTGATCGAGCCCGACCTCGAGCTCGACCGGGAAAACCGGATCGTGGACGTAACCTGGAGCATTCATAAAGGCCCCAAGGTCTACATCGAGCGGATCGAGGTCACCGGCAACGAAAAGACCTATGACAAGGTGGTCCGCCGCAAGCTCCAGGTCAAGGAAGGCCAGCTTTTCAACACCGAGGCCACCCGTCAAAGCCGCGACCGGATCGAGCAGCTCGGCTACTTCAAGGAAGTGGAGATCATTCCTCGGCGGGCAAGCGAATCCAACCGGGTGGTCCTGGACGTGGCGGTCAAAGAGGCCCGGCAGGGGTCCCTGTCCGCAGGGGCCGGGGTCAGCAGCACTTCCTCCGAGTACTTCTTCTCCCTCCAGTACCAGCAGAAAAACTTCCTGGGACGGGGAATGAACATATCCGCACGGGCCATGGTCAGCGAGAACACCCAGACCTACTACCTGGATTACTCCGACCCTTACTTCCTGGACTCCGAGTGGTACTTCGGGCTGAACCTCTTTTCGAGGGAGCTCTACTACGTCGAGTTCGTAAACCGCAGACAGGGAGGAAGGATCACGGTAGGAAGAGAAATACCCCACCTTCCCCAAATCAGGTTCTACCTGTCCTACTCCTATCTCATCACCGACCTGGAAAGCTATGAAAGCTCATCCAGCATCTACCGGCAGCAACCGTCCAATACCTCCATAGGAAGCATGGAGTTCACCCTGGAAAGAAACACACTCAATAATTATATAGACCCGTCCGACGGCTCCAAGCTCTCTTATACCGGAGAGGTAGCCGGACACGACATGTTCGGAGGAGAAAACGATTACCTGAAAAACAGGGTGGAGTTCTGGTACTTCCAGCCCCTGATCCGCGAGACCTACATGAGCTTCAGAAGCCGGGCCAGTTGGATGAACTACGACCAGGGCGACTGGCTGCTTATCTCCGAGCGGTACTTCCTGGGCGGACAGTACAACATGAGGGGGTATGAGGTGGCCACCGTAAGCCCCATGTTCAGGGAAGACAACGGGGACCTGACTCCCATAGGCGGCAACAAGGAGGCTTACGCGACCCTCGAGTACATCGTGCCGGTGGCGCCGGAGATGGGGCTCAAAGCCGCGGTGTTTTACGATGTGGGAAACGTGTATAACGACGGAGAGCCCATAGACCTTACCGACGTCCGGCAGGACTGGGGCTTCGGGGTCAGGTGGAGGTCTCCCATGGGACCGCTTCGCCTCGAGGTGGCTTTCCCGATTGACCCGCGGCCCATGGACGACGAGCACCAGTTCGTTTTCGCCCTGGGAAGACTTTTCTAGCCCTAATAAAGAAATTCGGAATATATACGCTAACATTAAGGAAAAACAAGAGGAAAGGAAGGTATGCAATGAAGATCAAAATGTCAGCCTGGTGGTCGGCGGTGGTAATACTGCTGGTGGCCGCACTGGGCGCCGGAATCGCGGAGAGCCAGCCGGCGGAGTCCAACTCCGACGCCGGAGAGAAAAGCGCAAAAAGGACCATGAACTGCCGCGTGGCTTTTGTGAACTTGAAGCAGGTGCTGGAAGAGAGCGAAAAAGGGAAGAAACTGAAAGGCGACCTGGAAGCGGAGCGAGACAAAGCTTTCAAGCCTCTAAAGGAAAAACAAAAAAAGCTAAGCTCCCTTGAAGAAAAAATCACGTCCTTGAACCAGGAGATCATGAACAAAAGCCCGGTATGGGACAACTACACCAAGAGGCAGAAGCAAAATGAGCTCCAGGAGCTCTACATGCAGTACAACAGCCTGAAAAACGATCTCCAGCTCGAAAAATCCAGGCTCCAGGAGGACTTGAACAAAAAGAAAAACACAATGTTAGGGCCCCTGGAAAAGAAAATGAACGAGGTCATGGAAAGGATCGGCTCGAACGGAAACTACTGCCTGATTATGGATGTGTCGCCTCCTTCACAAAGAATGCCGAACTTCAACCCCATCCTGTACCGGAACCCGGACCTCGACATCACCGACGAAGTCATAAAGGAGCTGGATAAAAAGACCTCCTCCGGGGAATAATAATAACCCGATTTCGTGGCCGGGAAGGAGAAAGAAACAGATGATTGACCCACGCGCCGTGGTGCACGAACAAGCACAGTTGGACGAAGGAGTTGAAGTCGGACCTTTCGCAGTGATCGGCGGCAAAGTAAAGATAGGCGCCGGTACCACTGTATGTGCCCACGCCGTGATCGAGGACCACGTAACCATCGGCCGGGACAATTATATCGGGACCTTCGCCCACATAGGCGGCCCTCCCCAGCACGTGGCGTATAAGGGAGAAGAGACGACCTTGACCGTGGGAGACGGAAACCGCATCCGGGAGTACGTCACCATGCACCGCGGCACCGCGGCCGGCAGGGGCGACACCCGGGTGGGGTCGGACAACTTTATTATGATCGGGTCCCATATAGCCCATGACTGCGTGCTGGGCGACCGGATCACCATGGCTAACCTGGCCACCCTGGGCGGGCACGTGGTGGTCGAGGACGACGTAGTGTTCGGAGGATTCTCCGGGCTCCACCAGTATTGCCGCGCGGGCAGGGTCGCCATGCTGGCCGCGGGCACCAAGGCCACCAAGGACGTGCCTCCCTTCTCCATGGTAGGAGGAGAGCCGCCCCGGTTCGTGGGGCTGAACCGGGTGGGACTGCGCCGGGTAAACATGGACGAACAAAGCAGGAGCGCGGTCCGTAAGGCCTACCGCATTATCTTTAAGAAGGGCGAGAAGCTAGAGGACGGACTGGCCCGCGCCGAACAGGAGCTCGGAGAGGTGGCCGAAGTTCGTTATGTCATAAACTTCATAAAGGAAAGCTCTCGTGGGGTACTCCGGGACTGAAATACTGGGGCTTCTGGCGGGAACCGGCCGGCTGCCGGTGATGGTGGCGGAAGCGGCCGCCCGCGCCGGCCACCGGGTTTATACCTTCGGGTTCCAGGGAATGATGAGCCCCGAGCTCTACCGGGTCTCCGAAGAGGTCAACGAGTTTCCCTTCTGCCGGCTCGCGCCCATCATGAGCCGGATGGAGGAAAAAGGCATCTCCCGGGTGGTAACCATAGGGGCCATAACCCAGATGAGCTTCCTTTCCGGAACGCCCCGGTTCGACGACCTGGCCCTGGAGATATGGAAACGCCTGGAGGACCGACGGGTGGACACCGTCATGGGCGAGCTCGTAAAAGAACTGACCGCCCATGATATCCAGGTGGTCGAGGCCCTCCGGTTCCTGCAGGACCATCTGGTTTCTGCCGGAGTGTTGACCGGCCGGGAGCCATCGGAACCGGAGTGGGAGGACGTCCGTTTCGGCTTTGCCATGGCCAAGGCCATAGGCGGACTGGACATAGGACAGACCGTGGTGGTCAAACACCGCGCGGTCATGGCGGTGGAAGCGGTGGAAGGAACGGACCGGGCCATCCTCAGGGGAGGCAGGATCGCCGGCAAGAGAGCGGTGGTGGCCAAGGTGGCCAAGCCCGGCCAGGACATGCGATTTGACGTGCCTGCCGCGGGAGTGGAAACCATCGAGTCCATGAAAGAAGTGTCAGCCTCGGCGCTGGCCCTGGAAGCGGGAAAGGTGCTCCTGGTGGACAGGGAGGACGTTATCTCCCGGGCGGAAGAAGCCGGCATCTGCATCATCGGCCTAACCGAAAAGGAGGCCGGCGAGAGTGTCCTCTGAAAAGTGCAGGGTCGCGGTCATCGGCGTCGGCTACCTCGGCAGGTTCCACGCCCGCAAGTACGCGGGACTTAAAGAGGCCTCGCTTATCTACTGCGTGGACACGGACCAAGCGCGGGCGAGTGAAGTCGCGCAAGAAATTAACGCCCGGCCGGAGAGCGACTACCGGCGGGTGCTCTCCGAGGTGGACGCCGTGTCCATAGCCGTTCCCACCCCGCTCCATTACCGGGTGGCCCGCGACTGCCTGGAGGCAGGACTGGATATACTTCTGGAGAAGCCGGTCACCCAGACCCTGGAGGAGGCGGACCTGCTTATCGGCCTGGCCGCCAAAAAGAAAAGGATATTCATGGCCGGGCACCTGGAGCGGTTCAACCCGCCCTTGCGGAAGCTGGAGGACACCCTGGTAAAGCCGGCTTTCATCCAGGCGGAGAGGCTCGGGCCTTTCCGGGAGCGGGCCGCCAATATAGACGTGGTGCTGGACCTCATGATACATGACGTGGACATAGTGCTCGGGTTCGTGGACGCAAATTTAAAGAGAATCTCGGCCATTGGTGTGCCGGTGCTCTCCGACAAGGTGGACCTTGCCAATGCAAGGCTCGAGTTCGAAAACGGAGCGGTGGCCAACCTGACCGCCAGCAGGGTGTCCCTGGGGGAAGCCACCAGGAAGATAAGAATATTCCAGCACTCCTCCTACACCAGCATTGACACCCAGGCCCAGAAAATGGCGGTCTTTACCCTGGGAGAAGGGTCAGCGGAAGACCCCATGTCGAGAATCCGGGTCGAGCAGATCGAGCTGGACAGGCAGGACGCGCTGGAACAGGAGATCAAGGAGTTCCTAAGCTGCGTCCGGGACCGGCGGGAACCCAAGGTAAGCGGGGCCCAAGGCAGGCGGGCCCTCGAGGTCTCGCTTCAAATTCTCGAATGCATCGAAAGCACTCCGCGGGCGGAGGAGCTTGATTGAAAAGAATTGACAAAATAAAAGGCAAGTTCGACGGCAGGTTCCGCAATACGTGGAGCTTCGTGATGCCCTACTTCAAGCAGTACCGCTCCAGGCTCATCCTGGTGGTCGTACTGTCCATGTTCGCCTCCCTGTTCGAGCCGGGCATGGCCTACCTGGTCAAGCCCACCATGAAATACCTGTTCAACGAGCCGGAGATAGGAAGAAAGTTTCTGTGGGTGCTTCCTCTCGCCATCGTCGTGGCCTTTACCTATCGGGGAGTGCTCACCTTCTCCTACAAGTACATGCTGGAAAGGCTCTGCCTCCGGGTGGTCCGCGACATAAAGACCGCGCTTTACGAGCACTTCATGTTCCTCTCCATGTACCACTATCAGAGGACCAGCACCGGCGAGATGATGTCCAGGACCGTAACCGACGTCGGGCACATGCACCGGATCGTTCCCAACGCCGTGGACTCGCTCCACCAGGGGTTCCAGCTTATCGGGCTCGTTGCCGTGTGCTTTTACATGGAGCCCGTGCTGTCCTTTCTGGCCTTCATATCCTTCCCGCCCACCATCTACGCGGTCCAGGCCGTGAGCACCCGCATGAAGCGCTACACCAAAAAGGGACTGGTGCAGACCGCGGCGATCAACTCCATGATGCAGGAGACCTATGCGGGCTCCCAGGTGGTCAAGGCCTTTGCCATGGAGGGCAAAGAGGTCAAGCGCTACAGG
>JAWOBU010000079.1:0-13004 GCA_046484135.1 bacterium | reverse complement strand
CACGGCCACTCTCGCGGAGTGATCGAGCAGGTAAAGGCCATAAAAAGGGAGTTTCCCAAGGCCGGCATAATCGCCGGTAACGTGGCCACCAAGGAGGGCGCCAAGGCCCTCATGGACGCGGGCGCGGACGCGGTCAAGGTGGGCATGGGACCGGGGTCCATCTGCACCACCCGGGTGGTGGCCGGCATCGGGGTTCCCCAGATCACCGCGGTGGCAGAATGCGCAAGCGCGGTCAAAGGCTCGGGCGTCACCGTGATAGCGGACGGTGGAGTGAAGTACAGCGGGGACGTAAGCAAGGTGATTGCCGCGGGCGCGGACTCGGTCATGATCGGGTCCTTGTTCGCGGGCACGGACGAGAGCCCGGGCGAGATGATCCTCTACCAGGGCCGGAGCTACAAGGTCTACCGGGGCATGGGCAGTATTGACGCCATGCGCTCGGGGGGCGCCATCCGCTACAACCAGGAGGTCTCTCCGGAGGACATCTTAAACGACGTGGACGATGAGCAGGGCATATCCCTGGGCAAGCTGGTCCCGGAAGGCATTGAAGGACGGGTCCCCTATCGCGGCCCCCTGTCCGCGGTGATCTACCAGTTGATAGGCGGACTGAAGTCGGGCATGGGATACACCGGATGCCACACCGTAAAGGACCTCAAGGAAAAAGCCAGGTTCATAAGAAACACCAACCAGTCCATCCGAGAGTCCCACGTCCACGACGTAATCATAACCAAGGAAGCTCCCAACTACCGGCTGGGATAATAAAGGCTCCGGGAAAACGAACATGGAAAAAGTCCTGATCCTGGATTTCGGCTCGCAGTACACCATGCTCATCGCAAGAAGAGTGCGCGAGCTCTCCGTCTACTGCGAGATACATCCTTGCACCATGTCGTTCGAGGACATGGAAAGCTTCAACCCGAAAGCGGTGATCCTCTCCGGAGGGCCGGCCAGCGTAACCGACCCGGACTCGCCATCTTGCGACCCACGGGTGTTCGAGCTGGGAGTGCCGGTCCTGGGCATCTGCTACGGACTCCAGCTCATGGCCAAGCTCCTGGGCGGAGAGGTCGAGAAGTCCGAGCAGCGGGAGTACGGGCAGGCAAGTCTCCTTATCGAGGATTACGGCAACCTGTTTGGCGGGCTTGACCGGCCGCCTGCCGATATGATGGAGCAGGCCATCCACTGCGACAACGGACAGGAAGAGAAAGGCATCAGGGTATGGATGAGCCATGGCGACCGGATCAAGTCTCCGCCGTCCGGCTTCCATGTCATCGCCAAAACCGACAGCTCGCCGGTGGCAGCCATGCAGGACGAGAAGAAGCGCTTGTACGCCGTTCAGTTCCACCCCGAGGTCGCCCATACTCCCCGCGGAAAGGAGATTCTCAGGAACTTCCTTTACAGCATCGCCGAGCTCGAGGGCGACTGGAACATGGAGAGCTTCATCCGGATGAGCGTGGACCGCATCCGGGAGACGGTGGGTGATGATAAGATCATCATGGGTCTCTCCGGGGGCGTGGACTCATCGGTGGCCGCGGTGTTGGTCCACCAGGCGGTAGGGGAGAAGCTTACCTGCATCCTGGTTGACAACGGTCTGTTGCGGGAGGGTGAGGCCGAGAGCGTGGCCCGGGTGTTCCGGGAGTACTTCAAGATAAACCTGGTCGAGGTTGACGCCACCCGCGAGTTTCTGGACGCGCTGGAAGGGGTGGCTGACCCGGAAGAGAAAAGAAAGCAGATCGGCAGGGTGTTCATCGAGGTGTTCGAGCGGGCGGCCAAGGACATCCCGGGCGTCAAGTTCCTGGGACAGGGGACGCTCTACCCGGACGTGATCGAGAGCATAAGCTATCGGGGGCCGTCCGCCACCATCAAGAGCCATCACAACGTGGGCGGACTGCCGGAGAGGATGGACCTCGAGCTGGTCGAGCCTTTGCGGGAGCTTTTCAAGGACGAGGTCCGGAAGGTAGGCACCGAGCTCGGTCTTCCCGAGGACCTGGTGTGGAGGCAGCCCTTCCCCGGTCCCGGCCTGGCGGTGAGGCTCATAGGCGCGATAACAGGTGAAAGGCTCGAGATACTAAGGAAGGCGGACGCCATCGCGACCTTCGAGATCGAAAGCTGGGAGGGCTGGCGGTCCATATGGCAGTACTTTACCGTGCTTCTGCCGGTGCAGTCGGTAGGGGTGATGGGAGACGAGAGGACCTACGAGTTCGTGGCGGCCATCCGCGCGGTAAAGAGCGTGGACGGCATGACCGCTGACTGGGCGGACCTGCCCCACCCGCTCCTGGCCCGGATATCAAACCGGATCATTAACGAGGTCAAGGGAATAAACCGGGTGGTCTACGACATCTCGTCCAAACCGCCGGCGACCATCGAATGGGAATGAAGGACTAAACCGGACCGATAAAAAAGGAGCGAACGCGAATGCACGGAGTGGCTGATTTCGTACACCTTCATGTACACACCGAGTACAGCCTGCTGGACGGAATGATCAAGATACCCGACCTGGTCGCGCAGGCCGAGAGCTTTCAAATGCCGGCCGTGGCCATTACCGACCACGGGAACCTCTTCGGCGCAATCAAGTTCTATGAAGCCATGAAAGAGAAGGGCTTGAAGCCCATCATCGGCTGCGAAGTGTATGTTGCTCCTAACAGCAGGTTCGACAGGGACTCGCAAGGGAACCACCTGGTACTCTTGTGCAAGAACTCGAAGGGCTATCAGAACCTGTGCAAGCTGGTCAGCACGGCGTACCGGGAAGGGTTTTACTTCAAGCCGCGCATAGACAGGGACCTGCTTGCCGAGTACAACGAAGGTCTTATCGCTCTCTCCGCCTGCCTGAAGGGGGAAATCCCCGAGGCCCTGTTGGAAGATGACCATGACCGGGCCTTGCAGACGGCGTCCTTTTACAAGGAGGTGTTCGACAACAACCGCTTCTACCTCGAGCTCCAGGAGAACGGGATCGAAGACCAGCGGCGGATAAACCGGGAGCTTCTGGCCCTCGGGAAAAGACTGGAGCTGCCGGTGGTCGCGACCAACGACTGCCACTACCTGAGCGGGGACCTGGCCCGGGCCCACGAGGTCCTCCTGTGCCTCCAGACCCAGAAGACCCTCTCCGACGACAAAAGGATGAAGATGGCAACCGAGGAGTTCTACTTCCGCTCGCCCGGCGAGATGAAAGAGAAGTTCGCCGAGGTCCCGGAAGCCGTATCCAATACCCTGGAGATAGCAAGCAGATGTAACCTGGACTTGAACTTCCATACCCTGCACTTCCCGCGCTTCGACACCCCCGGAGACGAAAGCCTGGAGAAGTACCTGGAGGACAAGGCCCGCCAGGGCTTTAAAGAAAAGCTGCCCGACATCCGGAAATCAGACCCGCACTTTGACGAAAGAGAAGAGGAGTACCAAAAAAGGTTTGACTACGAGCTGTCCATCATAAAGGACATGGGCTTTCCCGGCTATTTCCTCATCGTCGCCGACTTCGTGAATTACGCCCGCTCGCAGGGCATCCCGGTCGGGCCCGGCCGGGGGTCCGCGGCCGGCAGCTTCATCTCCTACTGCCTGGGAATTACCGACTTGAACCCGCTGGCCTACGGCCTCATCTTCGAGAGGTTCTTGAACCCGGAAAGAAGGGAGATGCCGGACATAGACATAGACTTCTGCCAGGAGCGGCGGGAAGAGGTCCTCCGTTACGTCACCGACAAGTACGGGGGAGCGGACTACGTGGCCCAGATCATAACCTTCGGCACCATGAAAGCAAAAGCGGTCTTGAGAGACGTGGGCAGGGTCCTGGACATGCCCTACGGCGACGTGGACAAGATAGCCAAGCTCATCCCCAATAACCAGACCCTGGACCAGTCCCTCGAGAACGAGCCTCGCCTGAAAGAGCTCCGGGACAAGGACCCCCAGGTGAAAGAGCTCCTGTCCCTGGCCCGCAGCCTGGAAGGAATCAGCAGGCACGCATCCACCCACGCCGCCGGGGTAGTCATATCGGACAAGCCCCTTACCGACTACCTCCCGCTTTACAAGGACCCCCGAAGCGACGACATGGTGGCCCAGTACGACATGAAGTGCGTGGAAAAGGTCGGCCTTATAAAGTTCGACCTCCTGGGGCTCAAGACCCTGACCCAGATCAAGTACTGCCGCGACATGATAAAGGACAACCAGCGGTATGACCTGGACCCCGCCGCAGTAGACATGGACGACGCCAAAACCTACGAGCTCCTGGCAAGCGGCGACACCGGCGGCGTGTTCCAGGTGGAAAGCTCGGGCATGAGAGACCTCCTCTCCCGGCTCCAGCCCAACTGCTTCGAGGAGCTCATAGCGGTGCTCGCCCTCTACCGCCCCGGTCCCATCAACGCGGGCTACGTGGACAAGTTCATCGAGAGAAAGCACGGCCGGCAGGCAGTCGAGTATACTCTACCCAGCATGGAGGAAGTTTTAAAAGAGACCTACGGGCTCCTGATTTACCAGGAGCAGGTCATGGAGCTGGCGGTGAAGCTGGCCGGCTACCGCATGGGGGAGGCGGACACACTCCGCAAGGCCATGGGCAAGAAGATAGTCGAGCTCATGGACACGCAGAAGGACAAGTTCATAAGCGGCGCCGTCAAGAACAACATCCCGGAGGACAAGGCCAAACAGATATTCGATGACATGGCCCAGTTCGCCTACTACGGATTCAACAAGTCCCACGCCGCGGTCTACGCTTACGTGGCCTATCAGACGGCGTACCTCAAGGCCCACTACCCGGTCGAGTTCATGGCGTCCCTCATGACCATGGACATGCAGGACACCGACAAGATCATGAACTATCTTCGGGAATGTGAACAAAAAGGGATAGCAGTGGACCCGCCCGACGTGAACTCGAGCCTCTGGAGGTTCCGCGCCCTGGAGGACCGTGTCTGTTATGGACTGGGCGCGGTCAAGGGCGTGGGCGAAGGAGCGGTGGAAGCCATTATAGAGGCCCGGCAGGAGAAACCCTTTAGCTCGCTTTTCGACTTCTGCAACCGGGTGGACTTAAGACGGGTGAACAAGAAAACCATCGAGAGCCTGATAAAAGGAGGGGCGTTCGACAAGCTCGGGACCGAGCGGAGCCGGCTCATGGCCGCCCTGGACAAGGCCATGGAAAAAGGGCACCAGGCGGCCAGGGAAAGGGAGACCGGACAGGCCAGCTTCTTCGACTTCCTGGGAGAGTCGGCTGGAGACGACTATGCAACGGAGAGCTTCCCCGAGGTGGACGAGTGGTCCTCCACCGAGCTTCTGGCGAACGAAAGAGAAGCTCTGGGGCTCTACCTCACCGGCCATCCGCTGGCGCGCTATGAAAAGATGATGCACGATTACGGCATAAAGGACACCGCGTCCGTGCCCTTTATGGCCAACGGGCAGGAGGTGCTGGTGGGAGGAATAGTGGAAGCCAGGAAAGAGACCATGACCAAGAAAAAAGGCAAGCAGGAACGGATGGCTTTCATAACCCTGAGCGACTTGACGGGCCGCATCGAGGTCGTGGTTTTCGCAAACGTTTACAAGGACGTCTTGCCGTACCTGGACCAGGAGGAGCTTCCCCTTCTCGTCCGCGGCAGGGTCGGCATATCCGGGGACAAGGCCAAGATACTGGCCAGCGAAATCTTTCCCCTGGAAGAGGCCTCGGAAAGACTGTCCATCAAGATTCATCTTACCCTGAACCGTCCCCAGGCTACTGCCGAGCAGGTGGACTACCTGGCAAGCGTACTGAAAAGGCACCGCGGGAAAGCACAGGTCATCGTGCACGTGGTCATTCCCGGACAGTCCGAGACCCTGGTGTCCCTGCCTCCCGACTACTCGGCGCGGCCCGACCAGGAGCTCATCCGGGCCATGGAAGAGATGCTGGGAGAAGAGGCGGTCCGGATGGTGGCGGCGTAAAACGGAGAACTCCGATGAAAAGACTGACGGCAACTGTAGCGTTACTTGTCATAATGGCCGTGGCTGCCGTAAGCCCGGCTCAGAAACAAAACGAAGAAGCAGCCGAGCCCGAGCCGCTAACCGGCAAGGCCGAGGCGGGGAAAAACGCCCGCGACAAAGCCATCGCCGACGCCCGGGAGAAGGCGCTTGCAAATTACATTGAAGAGCGGGTGCCGGGCCCCATTCGCCAGCGACACCGGAAAGAGGTGCAAAAGCTCATCAAGAAGGCGGACAAAATGACCCGGTCCTTCGAGATCGTAAAGGAGTCCGAGAGCAAGGGAGTGCTCACCTTACAGGTAAGGGTAGAGCTGGACCGGGAGATGATAGACAAGGAACTGAAAAAGTACGGTCTTATGCCGGCCCGGTCCCTGCCCAAGGTGTTCCTGTTCGTGCCCTGCCGCGCCGGAGACGAACAGATCAAAAGCGCCTGGCAAAAACCCAGGGGCATCGCCCGGACCTTAAACCCTTGTGAGGCCGCCATTTCGGAGCGGCTCGGAGAGTACGGGATCGAGGTGGTGGAACCCGGCGGGAAATCGCCCGAGCTCGACCTCGATAAAATCCTGAACCCCCGCTCGGAAGAGCAGAAAAAAGAGGTCTTCCAGGAGCTGGAACAGAAGCTCGGGGTGTCCGCCATGGTGGTGGGGAAAGGAAAATTGCCCGGCTATGAGGAAAGCAAGGACACCAATGCCGTGCTTTTAATCGCGGTCGCCGACCTGGCCAAGGAAAGGGTGTTCTGGTCGGAGAGGATCGAGTCCAAGGCTCGGCTTTCCGGTCCCCGCGACCGGGCGCCGGCGCTGGAAAAGCTATGCGGCCGCGCCGGCGAAAATGCCCTTCTGAAAATCTACTCGGCGTGGGCGCCCACGTACAAGCCGGGCGAAGAGAGGACCATCGCCGTAAGCCTGCTCGGCTTGAGCTCATATCAGGACATGCAGGAGTTCGCCGCCATGCTTCGGGAACAGGCCCCCGGCGTGTCAGAGGTGGTCCTTTCCGGGGCCTCGCCCGGCGAGGTACGGTACGAGGCCACAACCACAGTAAGTGCAGAGACCCTGGCCCGGTGGCTCGAGGGAGCAAAAGTGGACGGAGGGAAGCCACGCATCCTGAGCCAGGGAGAAGACACTATCAGGGCGGCCCTGGTAAGATAAAAGCCGGAGTCAGCGACATGAAAAGGGGATGGAAAAAGGCCGCGCTCTTTCTTATCATGACGGTTTTGCCCGCGGCGCCTCTGTTTATTATGAGCGCGCCCCAAAAGGCGGATGAAGACAAGAAAGAAGCCGGAAAGAAAGCGGAAGCCGACAGCAGACCGGAGCCGGGATTCGGAGACAGCGTCCGAAAGACGGCAAGCCTCTTCCCGGAGAACGACTACCAGTGGCTCACCCATTACATGCACCAACTGTACGAAAGATACGTCCAGGCAAGACGCGCCTTCGACAACGGGGAGACGGACCTGGCCCGCGCAAACCTCAGGTTGATGGAGGTCTACGCTGAAAAAAGCAAGCACACGCTTCCCGACACCCTGCAAAACCAAAAGAGCTTTGACAAAGAAAAATACGTGGAATCCATAGACGAGATGAAACGGCACTCCGCCAAAATAAGGGGCAACATCGAAAGAGGGGTCTGGAAGGAAGCGCCGGCGGGCAAGCTGGACCCGGTGCTCCAGTCCTGCGTGGGATGCCACAGCGCCTACGATATACCCACCACTTTCGAGCTGGGGACCACCTTTAACAAGATGCCCCGCATAATTCATGAAATCTACGAGCTCTACCGCCTGGCCGGGAAAATCCTCGACAAGTGCGAAAAGCAGTCCGCGCCCGCGTGCCGCCGGAACCTTCGGGCCTGCTACCGGGCGGTCATGCCTTACATAAACGCCATGCCGGCCAATGTGCCGGAGAGGAACCAGGACGGAGAACCCATCGAGCCGGAGACATTCAAACAAACCTATGGCAAGCTGCGAAGGTATAACCGGAAGGCCCTCCAGCAGATCGAAGACCGGGAAAAGAGATTAAAGGACTTCTCGCCGCCGCCTGCATCACTCAAACGGTCCTGCTACGCCTGCCATGCAAAGACGCTCGACATACCGCCCCCCTGGCCGTAGGCCGAAGACCAAGCACAATAAAAATATGGGGAACCTGTTGACATGGCGCTTTGGCTGAATCTACAATTAAGGTTTAAGACACGAAGGAAAACAGACCTGTCAACTCGGGGCCGAAAAAGCCCTGACTGCAGAAGGGAGGACAAAAGATGTCGGCAAGGCAAAAATGGATGAAGGTCCTGGTGGTTTTTGTACTGGTTGTAAGCGGGCTCGCGGTTTGGATGTCGGGCCCCGCCTCTACCGGGGCGCAGGAGGAAGGACAGCCGGAACAGACATTGTACCCGGTGAACAACTACGGCTGGTTGACTTACTACATGCACGAGGTATGGTACCGCTACACCGACGCTAAAAAGGCTTTTGAAGAGGGAAACATAAAACAGGCCAAGGCGAATCTGGTGGTGATGGAGATTTTCCTGGATGTCAGCAAGGACAAGCTTCCGGACAAGCTGGCTGACGGCCGGCCTTTTAATAAAAAGGAGTACCGGCAGAGCATGGACAAGCTGGAGGAGTACTCCAAGGACATTCGCGAGAACCTGAAGGACGAAAAGTGGGCGGACGTGCCGGAAGGCGAAAAGGACCCGGTGCTCCAGAGCTGCGTGGGATGCCACGACTCTTACAATATCCCCACCGACTTCCGCATTGACACTGCCTTTAAAAAGCTGACCCACTACATGCACGAGATCTACGAGATGTACCGGCAGGCCGGCGTCCAGTTCATGAAAGGCGAGTCCACCGGCAAGGAGAAGCCTTACGACCGGGCCAAGTACTGCTTTATCGTGCTCCGGCCCTACCTGGAGAAGATACCGGAAAACATCCCGGAGAAGAACCAGGACGGGCAGCCCATTGACAAGGAGCTCTTCATGAACGCCTACAAAGAGCTCAATCAGTACAACGAGGACATGATAAAGAAGCTCGAGAACAAGTACTGGAAGAAGGGCAAGCCCCTGCCGCCGCCCAAGGTAGTGGTGGACACCTGTTACGCCTGCCACGCCAAAGTTGTGAAGATAGAAAACCCCTGGTAAACCTCGCATGGGACCGAGGCGGCAAACGGGCCTGCGAGAGGGCAGGCCCGTTTCTGCGTATCAGTCGCCCGGCAAACGATGACGGACGGAGATCGCTTGCGTGGAAGTAGGCAACAAGACTATAGCCCAGCTTGCAGAAGAGCTTGCCCAGATACCCTTCTTCCAGGACATCCAGCCGGAAAAGCTCCTTGATAAAATCCCCTTTTTCGAGGGGCTCAGCCAGGAGGTCGTCTCCAAGGTGGTTGAGCAGGCCCTGTTGCTCCAGTTCCTGCCCGGCCAGGAAATCTGCCGGCAGGGCGACTACGAGGACACCTTTTACGTGATCCTGGCAGGCGAGGTCGAGGTCTCATCCCTGACCCAGTACGGAAAACGGATGGTGCTGGGAACGCTGGGCCAGGGCGACTTCTTCGGCGAGATGGGGCCCATATCCGGACATCCCCGCACCGCCACCATTACCGCCCTTCAGAAGACGGTGGTGCTCCAGCTTCCCAAAACCTTGTTCTTAAAGGTGCTCCGGTCGTCTCCCGCCATCAAAAGCAAGATAGACCAGAAGTACATTGAAAGGTCCCTTCAAACCCACCTTCGACAAGTGAGCCTGTTCTCTTCCCTGTCCGGGGAGGTGCTCGACAAGCTCGCCGAACGGGTGGAGCTTGTAAGCTTTGACAAGGACGAGGTCATAATCCGACAGGGAGATATAGGCGATTGTCTGTACCTGATCCGGGGAGGTTTCGTCAAGGTAAGCGCGGGCCCGTTGGAGGACGAGAAGATACTTACCTACCTCCGGGAAGGAAGCTACTTCGGTGAGATGGCCCTGCTCGGGGAGGAAAAAAGAACGGCCAATGTAGTGGCCATGACCGACGTAGAAGCCGTCCGCATCGGAAAGGACGATTTCCAGGAGCTCATGGACCAATACCCGGAAGTGGAAGAGCAGGCCCGAAGCACGGTTGCCGAGCGGGAGAAGAGCTCCGAAGAGGTCCGGAAAGACCCGCGGCTGGCCCGGGCCATAAAGTTCATTGTCCAGAAAGGCCTGGCCCAGGCCCGGGAGATACTGGTGGTGGACCTCGATAAATGCGTGGGATGCGACCACTGCGTCCGGGCGTGCGAGGCCGTCCGCGGCAATGCCCGCATTGAAAGACGCGGCTCCAGGCTCGGAAAATTTCTTGTTCCCACCTCCTGCTTCCACTGTGAGAACCCACAGTGTCTGCTCTGTCCCCGCGGAGGCATCGTCCGGGACAAGGACGGAGAGATACATTTCACCGAGTTCTGCATAGGATGCGGAGGATGCGCCCGCCGCTGCCCCTACGGCAACATCCTGATAGTGGAACCGGAAGAGGAAAAGCCCGGCCTTTTAAAGAGGCTCTTCCGCCGGGGAGAAGAGGAAGAGCCGGAAAAAAGAAAACAGGTGGTAAAATGCGACATGTGCGCAGACTACCGGCACATGGCCTGCGTGTATAACTGCCCCACCGGCGCCATGACCGTGATGACGCCCGAGGAGCTGATCAAGGCCTATGAGTAACAGCGCAAATAACAAGGGCCGGCGGCTTTCCGGAGAGCTCCATCGCGTTGTGTGGATGGCCGCGCTTGTGGGAGGGGCCGCGGCCGCGGTCTATGCCATGGCTCCCTGCTTCAGCCCGGGCGAATGCAGGGGCGGAGACCACCGCGGCCTCACCCTGGGCGCGCTGGGCTTTGCCGGCATCATCATAAGCGTTCTGTACCTGGTAAGGAAGGACAAGCCCAGGCTGGCCTTGTTTTCCCTCCACCAGTGGCTCTACGCTCACGTAGTCATCGGGACCTTGAGCCTGTATCTTATCGTGGGACATTCCGGGTTCAACCTCGGCAATACGGTGGCCGCGCTGGCGCTCCTGTTCCTGGCGCTTACCGTATTTACCGGCGTTATCGGCATGTTCCTGTTTAACTACCTCCCGCGGGCCCAGGCCCGGAACGAGGCCGCGGTGCTTATACCCGACGACCTGTGCGAGCGGCTCTCGCGGGTGCATGAAGAAATCCGGGAGCTGTGCCTGCAGAAAGGCGCGGTCTGGACCGAGCTGTACCACGAGCTGGTGGTGCCGCTTTACACCGCCCGGCTGGGGAAAAAGCTTCCCGCACCCGACGTCAGTCCCTGGGAGGAGAGAATCAAGGAGCAAGACCGGGAGGACTTCGTGGACCTGGCGGTCAAGATCGAGACCGCCCACGACCTTCTGGTGCTTCTGGGAATGAACATGCGGTTCCGGTGGTTCGTAAGAGGATGGCTCATCCTGCACCTGCCTTCCACCCTCGGGCTTCTGGTCTTCAGCGCCGTGCATATCATTTCCGTTTTATGGTACGGGGTCTGATCATGAAAAGGTACACCTTTACCGGTCCGGAAGGACAAGTGAAGATCAAGGAGCCCTGGCCCGTCCGCATAGTGGACTCGGTCTGGCTGATCCTGCTTCTAACCGTGGCCCTGGGGGCCTGGGGATCATACTACCTGTACCAGGACGACAAGACCGTGTTCACCGGAAGAGAGCTCTCCGCCCCCCACCGGGAGCTTAAAAACGACTGCACCGCCTGCCACGATCCCTTCCAGGGAGTGCCCAACCGGGCCTGCACGAACAGCGACTGCCACCCCGAGATGAAAAACACAATCCACAGCACCGAAGCCGTAAAATGCCATCAGTGCCATCCCGGCCACAACAACGGCGGTCTCGCCACAATCGAGATGGACTACCAGGAATGCAGAAGCTGTCATGAGCCCGGCAAGGACGTAACCGGAAACCCCCGCGTAACCAACGTGAGCAGGGACATCTTCCGGCACGGAGCCCATTCCCCGCCCCGCGACTGCTGGTACTGCCACTGTACAGGTAAAGGCACACTCGACATAAAAACCAAAGACCTCTTCAAGATGGACAGTTGCCTGTCATCTGGATGCCACGATGAACAACAGAAAGACTGCGACTATTGCCACGCAAAACCCCATCCCGAAAGAAGCCCGTCCCCCCGAACCATGCAGTGCCTCCACCAGGGGCCGCTCCTGCCCCGGCTCAAAGGGACCAAAATCCGGATGTACTGCACTCCCCACGCCGAAAGAAAAAGAGGCTTCCTGGGAATGGAGGTCTGCGAAACCGGCGAGCTTATCTATAAGCCCCCGAAAAAAACCGGGCAAAAAACCGGGCACTGAAAGAGCCTCTTGTTTTTCAAAGAGCTCACAATATTGTTGACATAGAACGATGCAAAAAACCGGCTAAGGGGGGGGAAGGCACACAGCCAGGGCCGCCTTAAACACCATTGCTCTCGGAGGCCTCGGCATCGCCAATGAGCTGTTCAAAGGCAAGGGCCTCGAGCTGGATCTGGGAGCATACCTCAGCCAGGACTGCCGGGGGATGATCCGAGGCGGGTTCGACTCCGCCCTGGGCGTGGGCCGGTGCGTGCGGTTCTGAAATTTCCTCTTTACTGATGTCACTCATTTGGCATCATTGATCTCGTATCCAAATCAGGTATTATGAAAAACAATTCCAAACCATTTCTAGGAGGTAATGACCATGAGAGTTTTCCCATTATGCTTTTTTCTCGTGTTGGTAAACTTTGCTGTTACAGCCTATGCAGGTAAAGCTATCGAGTTTTTCTACACTGTACAAAAGCCTGTTTAAAAATACCCTATTGCTGCCGAATAAACTTCAAGCTGCCTCTCTGTGAGAGGCTTATGAACCGTGTCGGTGGTTAGAGGTTGTATTTTTTAACGAGAGCGGCGCTTGGTTTATTAGCGATTTGCAAAGGGTATTGCGTTTTAGCCGATACTCTTGCAGTGCGCTCTGGTTTGTTCACCGCTTCGCCAAAAAAATCCCTCCAAACAGCCGGACGCGGCTGATCAATCAACTACGCGCCAAAAGCAAAATCAAGCTTAAGCTGTTCAGCAACCTCCTTCCTCTCCGTTCTGCGAGTGCCGACAATCTCCAACAATAAAGTCGCCATGTTGGCAAAGGTCATCTGACACATCACGC
>JAWOBU010000091.1:0-12268 GCA_046484135.1 bacterium | reverse complement strand
CGAGATACTCAAAAAGGACCCGGAAGACAAGTGGGGATACTCGGACCCCCCTCAGAGTGTGGCGTTCCTTCATTGCATCGGAAGCAGGGACAAGAACTACCACGAGTACTGCTCCCGGGTCTGCTGCATGTACGCACTCAAAATGGCCCACCTGGTCAAAGACAAGTGCGGGCATGAGACCCAGGTTTATAACTTCTACATAGACATGCGCTGCTTCGGCAAAGGCTACGAGGAGTTTTACCAGCGCATCCAGGAGGAAGGGGTCAGGTTTATACGTGGCAAAGCTTCGGAAGTTACGGACCAGGCGGAGTCCCCCGAGGAAGAAGGCATGCTGGTGGTGAAGGCGGAGGACACGCTTACCGGCAAGATGTTGCGGGTCCCGGTCGAGATGGTGGTCCTTTGCACTGCCATGGAAGCGAGAAAGGACGCGCCGGATATAGCGCGGACCTTCGGGCTGACCTTGAGCAAGGACGGCTTCTTCATGGAAGAGCACCCCAAGCTGGGGCCGGTGTCCACGCCCACCTCCGGGGTTTTCCTGGCAGGCGCCTGCCAGGGGCCCAAGGACATACCCGACTCGGTGTCCCAGGCCAAGGCCGCGGCAAGCGAGGCCCAGGCCCTGTCCACCCTCGGGGAGGTCGTGGTCGAGCCCATGATATCGCACATTGACGAGGACGTGTGCATAGGCTGCCAGACTTGCATAAATCTTTGTCCTTACGGGGCCATCGAGTTTGATGAGCTCCGCCGGGTAAGCGTGGTGAACGAAGCGGTCTGCAGAGGATGCGGAAGCTGTGCCGCCCACTGCCCGAGCGGGGCCGCGGACATAAGGCATTTCTCTCAGAAACAGGTCTTCAGCGAGATTGAAGGACTTCTGGCAAGCTAAAGGAGGAAAGAGATATGAGCGAAGAGTTTGAACCGAAAATCGTAGCGTTCCTTTGTAACTGGTGTACCTACACCGCGGCCGACCTGGCGGGAAGCTCCCGGCTCAGCTATCCGCAGAACGTCAAGATCATCCGGGTGATGTGCAGCGGCATGGTGGACCCCATGTATGTGCTCAAGTCGTTCGTGGAAGGCGCGGACGGAGTGTTTATCGGCGGCTGCTGGCCGGGCGACTGCCACTACATCAACGGGAACCTGAAGGCCCGCCGCAGAATGGCCCTGGTGCAGGAGCTCCTGGACAGGTTCGGGATCGAGCAGGACCGGTTCTGGCTCCGGTGGGTCGCGGCCAGCGACGGCAACATGTTCCAGAAGTACGCGACCGAGATGACCGAGAAACTGAAAAAGCTGGGCCCGAGCCCCATCAAGAAGGACTGGGCCAGGAGAAGGGCGTTGCTTTCCGCGCTGAACGGCGGCATGGAAGAAGGAAAGGACGAAGGCGAGGAAGTGGCGGCCCAGCAGGCCCAGGGTTCCTGAACCCGGGACCGCAAAGGATGTAAACAGACATTGGACAAATTACAAGGCAGTAGTTCGGGAGGCTAAAGATGGCAGAATTCAGCAGGCTCTCCGAAGGTAAAGGAGACCTTAACAAGAAGATCGGCGGGTTTTTAAAAAGCCTGCTCGAGAAAGAGGTGGTGGACGCGGCCCTGGTGCCGGCGCGCCAGCCCGAGAACGGGGTCATGCCGACCCTTATCTCCGAACCGGCGGGATGCGATGCAGTGGACCCGTTTGCGCCGGTGGTGCCGGTCAACTCGGCCAAGCTGGTGTCCAACCTGACCGGCGTGCCCTCCGGAAGACCGGCCGCCGTGGTGATGCGCTCCTGCGAGACCAGGGCGCTGCTCGAGCTCGCGAAGCTCAAGCAGGCCAACCTGGACGACCTCTTTCTTATCGGCATGGACTGCGTAGGCAGGTTCGAGAACAAGGACTTCCTCGAGTTCTCCCGGCAGGGCGGCGCCACGGAGTCGTATCTCGACTTCGCGCTGAACGGCAAAGGGGATGGCAAGGACATGCCCGAGCTCGCGTCCGCCTGCAAGATATGCGAGTACCCGGTGCCGGACAACGTTGACATCCGGCTTTGCGTGATCGGCTCCGGCCCGGCTGACGTGTACGTGGAATGGGTAAGCGATAAAGGGAAAGAAGTGCGGGAGAAGCTGGGCATGGAGACCTCCGAGGCCCCCTCCGGCCGGGAGGAAGCGGTAAAGAAGCTGGTTACGGAACGCACCGAGAAAAGGGACCAGGTACTGGACGAGTACGAAGAGAAGGTCAGCGATCTCCGGGAGCTGGAGGAGCACCTGGCCGGATGCGTGAACTGCTATAACTGCCGGGTGGCCTGCCCGGTCTGTTACTGCAAGGAGTGCGTCTTTGTAACCGATACCTTCCGGCACCCGGGCGACAAGTACATGAGCTGGGCGGACAAGCACGGGTTCTTCAAGGTCCCGAGCGACACCCTGCTGTTCCACATGACCAGGATGCTCCACATGAGCGCCATGTGCGTGGGGTGCGGCCAGTGCTCGAGCGCCTGCCCCAACGGGATCCAGCTTGCCGAGCTGTTCCGGTCGGTGGCCCGGAAGACCCAGTCCAGGTTCGAGTATCTGCCGGGCAGGTCCCTGGATGAACCCCAGCCTTTGTCCGTGTTCTATGAAAACGAGTTCACCGACGTTACCGGCCAGGGACAGTAGGAGAGACGCCATGGCAGAGGAAGAGAGAGTAGGAACGGTCCTGGTGGTAGGAGCCGGCATCGCCGGCATCAAGGCCGCGCTCGAGCTGGCGGAGACCGGTTACAAGGTCCTGTTGGCGGAGTCGTCTCCCCACATCGGAGGCATCCTGGCGAAGCTGGACCACCAGTTCCCCAACAACCATTGCGGGATGTGCAGGATGCTGCCCATGGTCGGAAGGGAGTACGCCTCCCAGCACTGCATGAGAAAAAGCCTGTTCCACGACAACATAGAGATCATGCCCTTCACCGAAGTGAACTCCATCCAGGGGGACGCGGGCGCTTACCAGGTCGAGCTCATAAAGCACGCCCGCCACGTGAACACCGACATATGCAACGGGTTCGGCGAGTGCGTCGAGGTCTGTCCCGTGGAAGTGCCGGACGAGTTCAATCACGGCCTGACCACCCGGAAGGCCATATATCAGCCGGTTCCCCACAACCTTCCCCAGATGCTGGTGGTGGACACCAACGCCTGTAACAAATGCGGCGAGTGCATGAAGGTCTGTCCCATGGACGCCATTGACCTGGACGCACAGGACGAGACCGATGAGGTGCAAGTGGACGCTGTAATCTTCGCCTCCGGGATTTCGCTGTACGACCCGGAAACCCAGGACGACGCCAAGCCTTACACCGTGTCGGAGGACGTGGTGACCTCGTTGGCGTTCGAGCGCATCCTGAGCGGCTCCGGGACCTATGACGGAGAAATCCACCGGCCTTCGGACGGAAAGCCTGCCCGCCGCATAGCGTGGATTCAGTGTGTGGGATCGAGAAACAGGAGGCACGGCCGGGACTACTGCTCGTCCATCTGCTGCATGTTCGCCCTGAAAGAAGCGGTGCTGGCCCATGAAGAAGGCGGGCCGGACATGGAGACCACCATCTTCTATATGGACATGAGGACCTTTGGAAAGGACTTCTACCGCTACCGCGAAAAAGCGGAAAATGAGCACGGGGTCAGGCTGGTCCGCTGCCGGGTGCAGGAGGTGCTCAAAGAACCGGACGGGACCCTGCTGATCCGTTATTACGATCCCTCCTCCAGCGAGTTTAAAGAGGATGCCTTTGACATGGTCGTTCTCTCGACCGGCCAGGCCCCGTTCGAGGACCACAAAAAGCTCGCCCGGATGCTGGACGTCGAGCTTTCGCCCGAGGGCTTCCTGAAGACGGAGGAGTTCAGCAAGGTCAAGGTCGGCAAGGAAGGCATCTACGTATGCGGCTCATTGACCGGACTCACCGACATCAGCGAGTCCATCACCAGCGGCATTGCGGCAGCGAGCGAGGCCTCCAAGCTGCTGGCGTCATTGAAAGCGAACTCAATAGGAGAAAGCGAGGTTGTCGAACGGGAGGTAGACCGGGAGTGGCCGCGGGTCGCACTTATCATGTGCAGGTGCAAGGACGAGAAGGTCCCCGGCGGTCTGGACCTGGAGCCGTTCGGCGCGGAAATAGAAAAGCTGCACGGGGTGGACGAGGTCCACATCGTGGACTCGCTCTGCCGGGAGGAGAACCGGGAAGAGCTCGAGGAGATTCTCAAGAAAACCAGGTGCAACCGTATCCTCTTCGGGGCTTGCCTTCCTTACGTGTACAAGCGCAAGCTCAAAGACATCGCGCATGGCGCAGGCTTCAACTACTCCCTGGTCGAGGTGTTCGACCTTCTGGACGTGGCCAGGACCGGCATCGCCGACCCCCATAACAACCAGTGGATGAAATGGATCACCAACGAGATCATGGTAAACCTCGAGAAGCTCCGGCTGACCAGGCCGCTTCACGTGGACAAGATATTCATAAACCAGGCCGCGCTGGTAGTAGGGGGGGGAGTGGCAGGAATGAAGGCTGCCCTGTCCTTGTCCGAACGAGGAATTCTTGTCCACATCGTGGAGAGGTCCCGCCAGCTCGGGGGGCACGCCGGCAACGAGCTTAAGTACACGGTGGACGGCCTGGACACGGCCCACTTGGTGGAAAGCCTGACTGAACAGGTACAGGACCGGCAGAACATAACCCTGCACTTGAACAGCGAGGTCATAAAAGATGACGGGACCATGGGGTGTTTCCGCTCCACCATCAAAAACTTGAACAGCGGAGAAACCACGAAGATAGAGCACGGCGCGGTCATCCTGGCTACAGGCGGACATGAAGGAAGTACCTCCGAGTACTCCTACGGCAAGAGCGACCGCATCATGACCCAGTCCGAGTTCGAAAAAAGGCTGGCCGGGGGCAGCGTAAATGCAGGCGATCTGAACAACGTGGTCATGATCCAGTGCGTGGGCTCCCGCGAGCCAGGAGGGCGGGAGTACTGCAGCCGGGTCTGCTGCGCCGGCGCTTTGAAGAACGCTTTCAAGATACTGGAGCAGAACCCGGAAGCGAACGTTTACATCCTGAACCGGGACATGATGAGTTACGGCTACTTCGAGCAGTACTACACGCAGGCCCGCGGGCAGGGAGTGATCTTTGTTAAGTACGACCTGGACGGCAAGCCGGAGGTCGAGGTTGCAGATGACAAGCCGGTGGTGAAGTTCACCGACGACGTGTTGCAGATGCCCATGGAAGTCAAGGCCGACCAGGTTGTCCTGGCCACCGGCATAGAGCCGAGCCGGTCAAATGCCGAGCTGGCCCGCTTGTTCGGGGTGGAAGTAAACGAAGACGGCTTCTTTGTTGAAGCAGACCCCAAGTGGCGGCCGGTCGAGTTCAACAAGCTGGGCATATATGTAGCGGGCGTCGCCCACTCGCCCAAGACGTTGAACGAGAGCATGATGCAGGCGGAGGCCGTGGCCCAGAAAGCGTACGAGTACCTGGCCCGCGGGGAAATCCACACGCCCCGGGTGGTGTCGGTGGTTCACGATGCTCTCTGCTCTCGCTGCCGGCGCTGCATAGAGGTCTGTCCTTATGAGGCCCGTTCTTTTGACGCGGAAAAGAACTGCATCATAGTTGATCCGGCTGCTTGCCAGGCCTGCGGAATGTGCGAAGCCACCTGCCCGAACAACGCCGCCGAGGTCCCCGGCTGGAACGAGAAGAAGACCATGGCGGTAATCGAGGCCGAGTTACACGACGATTCAATCCCGGCAACTCTCTAAAGTCAGGAGGTTCGAGAAGTGGTTGACTTACAGGAAGCAAAACATGATCTGTGGAAGGAGGTCTTCGATAATCCCAACCTCCGTTACTGCTTCAACTGCAGTACCTGTATCTCTGGGTGCCCCGCGTCGAACGCCAATCCTCCGCTCTTGATCCGGAACCTGGCCCGCATGGTGCTCCTGGGGCTGGAGGACGAGCTTCTGGACGAGGACACTCCCTGGATATGCGTGACCTGTTCGCGGTGCGAGGAGATGTGTCCCATGGACGTGAAGCCCTTCGAGCTGTGCCTGGGCATCCGGAAGTGGCAATGCGCGAATGACCCCACCCGGGTTCCTACTTCCCTGGTCGAAATTTACGGCCGGGGATACACCCAACCGGTGGAGAGAAACACCGAGCAGAGAAAATCTTTGGGGCTGCCGGAGAAGCTTCCCGCTTTGACCGAGTACCCGGAGCTTCTCGAGAAGTTCAGGGAGATGCTTATGAAGACCAAGGTCATAAGCGACAACGACTTCATGTTTAAAGGTGTCTAAAATGGAAATCGGACTGTTTTTAGGATGTAATATGCCCGCGATCCGGCCGGACGTGGAGCGGGCTATAAGGGCGACCATGCCCGGGCTGGGAGTGGACCTGGTTGACCTGGAAGGATACGTCTGTTGCCCGGCGTTCGGTACCTTTCCTTCCACCGACGACGACTCCCACCTGGGAGTAAGCGGCTGGAACCTTTCTTTGGCCGAGAAGAAGGGACTCGATCTCATGGTGGAGTGCGGGTCCTGTTACAGCTCGCTGAAGTCTGCACGCGAGCACATCTTGGAGAACGAGGACAGGAAAGCCCGGGTGAACGAGCTGCTCGAGCCGGTGGGCAGGAGCGTGGAAGGCAACGCGCACGTGCGGCACATCACCGACGTGCTTTACAACGAGGTCGGGCTGGAAAAGATAAAGGAAAAAATCGGCAAAAGCCTGGAAGGGATGCACGCGGTGGTGCAGTACCCCTGCCATACCCTGTTTCCCAGCGAGGTGGTGGGATTTGACAGCCCGCCGGCCCGCCCGCACATACTCCGGGAGCTGGTGGAAGCTCTGGGCGCAGAAGTTGACTCCTTCAGCCGTGAGTATCAGTGTTGCGGCGGCGCGGGCGGATTTCATAATATCTCCGCGCTGGAAGCCCAGGAGTATACCAGGCAGAAGCTCGACGCCATCAAGAACGAGACCAGGGCGGATGTAATCGTGGTCTCATGCATCACCTGTCTAATGCACTTGGACAACGTGCAAAAACAGCTCAGCAAGGGAAACGGTGCCTACAGCATTCCTGTGCTCGATTACAATCAGCTTTTGGCCCTTTGCATGGGCTTTGACGCAAAAGAGGTGGCCTCGGTGTCGAGCGTGCCCAGGGAGGCGGTTACGGACAGGATTTGAACGCGGGAAAAGAGGAAGCCGGCATTCTGCGTGTTGGATATTGCCCATCGATCCCTGAGAGGACTGACTCAAAATATTCGGGCCGCAAGGTTTCAAATGCCGAAAAAAGCCATTATCATAAACAAGGTAGTAAGTACGGAAAAAAGATGGAAGCATTGAAGAAGTTTCAGAAATCAGTCAGCGACAGCCTGGAAGCATCACTCCCCGATATTCTCATAGAGACGATCCCCGACGGAGTTTTCGTGATAGACCGTTCCGCCCGCATTATCCTCTGGAACAAGAGCCTGGAAAGCATAAGCGGTTACGAACGAGAAGAGGTCCTGGACAAGCATCCGAGCCTCCTCGAGTTCCAGTACCGGAACGGCGAGGTCTGTCCCAACAACGTGGAGGAGTGCGGTCTTTTTGTAAAAGGCGAGATCAAGGACATGGAGTGCATGCTCCGGCACAAGAACGGCTGGTTCGTGCCGGTGCTGAAGAATGCGCGCGTGCTCCAGGACAAGAACGGAGAGATCATCGGCGCGGTCGAGAGCGTTACCGATATTACCGCTGTGGAAAAGATAAAAAGAAGGGCAGAGAACGAGCAGAAGAAGCTTCATCACAGCCTCGGCAACATCGTGGGCGAGAGCGCCCCCATGCAGAACGTTTACGAGGCCGTGTCCAGGGCCGCGGACGCCAGCAACGCCACGGTGCTGGTGCAGGGGGAGAGCGGGACCGGCAAGGAACTGGTAGCCGGCGCCATCCACTACCAGAGCGAGCGGGCGGCCCATCCTTTTATCCTGGTTAATTGCTCAGCTCTTCCCGAAGCAATGCTGGAGAGCGAGCTGTTCGGTCATGTAAAAGGCGCTTTTACCGGCGCGTTGAAAGACCGGGCGGGAAGGTTCGAGGAAGCGGACGGCGGGACCCTGCTGCTGGACGAGATCGGCGACATCTCGCCTGCCATCCAGGTCAAGCTTCTGCGGGTCTTGCAGGACCATGTCATCGAGAAGATCGGCGAGTCCAAGCGCCGCCAGATAAACATCCGGGTCATAGCCGCCACCAACAAGGACCTGGAAGCCCTGGTCAAGGAAGGCAGGTTCAGAAGCGACCTTTACTTCCGCCTCAAGGTGTTCACCATAGATATCCCCGCGCTTCGCGACCACAAGAGCGATATCCCTCTCCTGGTGGAACACTTTATCAAGCGTTTCAACCGGGAAAACAACCGGAACATCTACTCCATATCAGAGGAGGCCTTGCGGGTGCTCATGGAGTATCACTGGCCGGGAAACGTGCGCGAGCTGGAAAACGCAATTGAACACGCCTTCGTGATCTGCAAGGGAAGCCAGATCGAGCTTTTTGACCTGCCGGTCGAGGTGAGAAGAATTCAGTATAACAACTCCGCCAATATCTCCAAGGCTTCGGAGCTGAAACAGATCACCAGGGAAGGTCTGATTTCCCTGCTGGAAGAATGCGAGTGGAACAAGTCCATGGTCGGCAGGAGACTGGGATGCAGCCACACCACCGTCTGGAAGTACATGAAGAAATGGGACATACCCTTGAATAAAAGAGCTTGATATAAGGCTATGCCATCTTGATCTTCTCGTCCGGCGGAGCCTCGCCAAGCTCCTCCCAGAACCGCTTCTACTTCTTCTGCTCCTCTTGCTCCAGCGCCAACTTGCGCAGGCCAGCGTCGGAGAAGTCCAGGTCCGTGCCGAAATCATCGCCAGTCCATGTATGATGCCCTCGCAAAAAGTCACAAGCCTCTTGGGGCTGGATCGGCTTCAGTTGGCCGGTGAACTTATCACTTGGGGTGTTGTCGGGAGTAACATTTCAATTGATTCCCGGAATATTAATCATGTAGAGTTCTTTTGTCGGCCGGCCGAAGTCGGCCTTGAAAAAAGGCGCGATCTCATCAACCGGCAGCTCTTCCAGGATATGCTCCCGGAACAGACCGGCCCACGATTCCTCCAGGAGCTTTCGCCGCTTTTCCCCCAAATGTCCCCAAGGATTGAACAAGTGGCCCTGTTTGTCATTTTTGACGTTCATCAAGGTTTTCTCTCCTAACTTATTGAAAAATTTGGATTATTTCACCACACCTTTTTCGGAAAGTCAAGTAAAAATTTTCCAAAATTGGAATTTTCCAGGGAGTTAGAAAAAACAACTTTTTACGAGGGCATCTTTTTTGAAGATATTACTTTTCCGGTGTATTCAGATACCGTCAATGCTACCGGCAGTTGATTTGGATGTCAAGAGATTTCTTTGGACTGGATCAGCCTGCAATAGAGCCGAACAGAGCGTTTATTAGTGGGTTTTTGGATTATACCGGACAAGGCAAGATTTTTGTTTGGAGCCGGCGATCGGATTCGAACCGATGGCCTGCTGATTACGAATCAGCTGCTCTGCCAACTGAGCTACGCCGGCCCTTTCACTCGCGTTTTATAGTGGCACAGCAAAGGGAAAGTGTCAAGATGAAAAGGGCCTGCGAAATAAAGGGGAAGAGGCGGGACGGCGATGCACCCGGCATCCGGCAGGTGTAATTCCCCAACCCCTCCTTTCATGTGGCCCCTCCATTTCCAAGGGGGGTGATATTGATGACCGGTGCCGGGATTGCTGTTCTCTTTATTCAAATCAAGGATTAGGTAGTGAAAAGGGGTTAGAGCGGGCGAAGCTTCTGTTGGAGATCGAGGTTGGTGGCGGGAACCAGGGCTTATCACTGATTCCGGATAGTAGGGGAAATGCCATGAAAAAGAGATCATATATCATAATTTTCCTGGTCATATTGATAATATGTTTTGCGGGGGGCGGCGGTTTTTACTTTTTTGCCGGCTCATCAGCCGAGATTCCGGAGTCCCGTACAAGTCCGAATATAGTGTTCCTGCTTATTGACACCCTCCGGGCGGACCGGGTCGGATACCACGGCAATTTAAACGACACCACCCCCGTGCTTGACTCTTACAGCCGCAAGGGGATACGTTTCATGAACGCCTATTCCCATTCCAGCCATACCAAGATATCCATGGCATCTTTGTTCACCGGCCTCATTCCTCCCTCCCACGGCCTGCGCAAAGCAGGCTCGGTAAAGGAGATATTCGATGAGAGCGCTAAACTGAAATCCGACGTTCTGTCCGAAGATGCCTTCACCCTGGCCGAGCTTCTGAAAAAGAACGGCTACACCACCATCGGCGTCCATTGCAATCCCCACCTTGTTGAAAGGATGGGTTTTGACCAGGGGTATGATGAATACATCTACATCCCGAACAACCCCCGCGCCAATAGACTGAATAAGCTCGGCCTGAAAAAACTCGGGAAAGACCCATCAGAGCCCTTCTTTTTATATCTGCATTACATGGACGTACACGCTCCTTACAAGCCGCCACCCTCCTACAAGAACCTGTTTACAAAAGGCCTTCGTAAAACACGGCCCATCTACATAAACGGCCCCTATAACCGGCGGGTTTCTGAGAACCAGATCCAGTACACCAAAGCAATCTACGACGCCCAGATACGCTACTGGGACCATGAGTTCAAGTCCTTGATCAAGCGGCTCAACAAGAGCGGAGCCTTAGATAACACCCTGGTTATAATAGCCTCTGATCACGGCGAGGAGTTCCACGAGCATGGAGGGTTCGGACACGGGTTCACGTGTTATGAAGAGATGCTGCACGTTCCCCTGGTGATGGTATGGCCGGGCGTAATTCCGGAAAGCCTGACAAGGGAGGACCGGGTACGGTTGATAGACCTCGTACCCACCATCACCAGGTTGTGTGGAATAGACGCGAAAAGAACGGACTGGCAGGGCAGAGACCTCTTTGCCTGCGGGTGGGAAGAAAAAGACAAGCTGTTTTACAAAGATAAGTCCAACCCCGAAACTCTGCCCGTTTACGCAGAGACCTACAACGGAAGAATCCCCCGCTCCCTCAGAAAGGGCGACATGAAATTGATCTATAATAAAAAAAGAAACTTGTACGAAATGTACAACCTGGAAAAAGACCCTGCCGAACAAAATAAGTTGAGTCCGAAAAACACCGCCCGCGGCCTGCAACTGAAAAAAGAGTTGAAAATGCTTATCAACCTCTCTCCCGCGACAGAGACCGGCCCGGAAGTGGAACTGGAAGAAGACAGGGTAAAAGAGCTCAAAAGCCTGGGCTACTTTAACGATTAAATCCTCCTCCTATCTCTGAAGGAAACTTAAAAAAACCCTCATTCTCGCCAAGACCTTCGAGTTCCTTGACCGGTCACCGGCAATTTCCGGCAAAGGATTGTAATCAGGCCGCGAGGGGCTGGATGAAAAAGCGAGCGCAAGTTCGCGATTATCGAGACCTGCCTGTGCGTTCCACATGCAGACAGGGCAGACAGGGGTCTCTACCACCAAACCTCCAGCTTTTGGCTATCAACAGGCCGGGACCAACGCTTACTTCAAGTTCACCGTGGTAAACGGGACCGATTGGAGAGTAAGCTTTGCCAACGAGCGCTTTTTCATTTACATGGACCTGGACCGCGACGGAGTGCTCGCCTCCGGCGACCTCACCATTTTGAAGAGCATGGTCTCCGAAATCGAGATCAACAACATAAGAAGCCGGGCTCAGGAGCTCGTAATCCTGTCTTAGCCTTCCGGACCGGTGGCGGTGGGAGACACCTGCCACGTAACGGTGGGCGTCCTTTCCGAGCACCCGGACGGCGACAAGTATACGTCCGGCTTTACAGTGGTCTTCCAGACAGGAGACTCATCCACCGGCTCGGCCACCCTTTTGGGGGGCGACGGTGAGTACTCCGGCGACCGCTACGATTTCTCCGGACCTGTCATAGACAACGCGCCCGCCCGCATCACCCTGCGCATTGACAGCGCGGGCACTATAGAAATCGAGCCTTTCATACGCGAGTGCCAGTCGGGCACACTCCCCTTTGAAGGCCGCTATACACCGGAAGTCCGGTCCTCGTCTCCCATCGAGATACAGGCCGTCGAGTAAAGACGGGATATCCTGCATGAAGTTCCCCCGTTTTTTATGACCGGTCATTCCCTCCATCAGCGTCTCCGGCAAGCAGGGCGTTTGTCTTAAGTTTCCAATCGGCCAAATACAACTCTTCCTTGTCAAATGGAGCACACCACTCAGCCATCAGGACAGCCCACTCTACTCGGCAGCCATGATAGCCCACACAACTTGTTGTGTGGGCAGA